>CANJNI010000004.1 GCA_947475995.1 Beijerinckiaceae bacterium
GCACTTCCACCTGCCGAAGCTTGGTGACGATCTCCTCCGCCTTGTGTCTTTTCCTCGGCATCTCGTAGTCCTCCATCAGGCCATAAAGCCATACTTCAGGGAGGATCACTTTTCGGGGTCAAGACCAAACAAATCACGCCGGCAGCCAAGGCGAAATTCAAACGGATAAAATGCAGTTTTTGGTAGGAATTGACGCCTGATGGTACCGCCACCCCGGCTCGAACGGGGGACCTCTAGATCCACAATCTAGCGCTCTAACCAACTGAGCTATGGCGGCATGGCGAAGCGGGCGGAACCTAGAAGCATTGGCCGGCGATTGCAAGCGCGCGTCGGGTTTCCGGGTAGCAAAAAAGCCGCCGGCGCGAACCGGCGGCTTCAATCATTTCTGGATGTTTCAGGCGGCGATCGAGAAGGCCTTGCCGAAAGCGCCCTTCAGCGGTTCGGCGGCGTCCCTGGCGACCTTCTGGGCGGTCGCCGCGAGATCTTCCGACTGCGCCTTCATGGTTTCGAACTGCTCGCGCACGAAGGTGCTCTGCAACGCCAGCGCCTCGGAGGGGCTCTTCACTCCCATGAGCGCCTTGAAGAAGGCCAGTTGCGCATCCGTGCCCGCCTTGACGGCGTCGAGCGACTTCTGGCTGATTTCTGTGAGGCCCTTCATGCCGACCGTGCAGCTTGTATTGACCGCACTGGTGGTTTCCTCGGCTGCACCCTTGATTTTCTCGTAGGCGACCTTCGCCTGATCGAGACCCTGCTGGGTCGATTTGCGGAGAAGTTCCTGCACATCCGCAGAGCCCTGAGGGGCGGCATCGGTCGCCTCGGCCGAAAAGGCCTCGGCGACGGCGACAGCATCCTTGACCTTCGCCGGAGCGGCCGGAATGGCTTTGGAAGGAGTCTTGCGAGTTACGGCCATGAAAATGTCCTTTCCTGCGTCAGTTCACTTGCTGATGCCGGCTGCCTTCTGGACAGCCGAACCGATTTCCTTCGCCTGCGTCTGAATGGCGGCCATCTGGGCCTGCACAAATTCGGTCTGCAGCTTGAGAACTTCCTGCACATCCTTGGCGTGAACCATCTTGGCGGCCAGATCGAAGGCGGCCGTAACATTCTGCTCGGCATATCCGACGGCCTTGGTGGCGGCGTCCTTGGCGTTGGTCGAAACGGAACCCGTTGCGCCGTCAACTGTCTCGGAAGCCTTGTGGACCGCGCCCATGAAGCCTTCGAAAGCCTTGCGGGCCTGGGCGACGCTGCGATCAGCGAAATCGCGCATTTCGGTGGGGATTTCGTAGGATGTCATCTTTGGGTCTCCTGAACCTGGAACCGGGCGGGCCCGGCGGGCCTCATCGCATGGCGCCTATATAGGGCGTTTTATGTTGCAATGCAACAGAATTGTGCGATGCACAAATTAAGCATAAGTCGAAGCAAATAGGGAAAGGGGCGGGGCTGGCGTGGAAAGTCGGGCCGCACCACATTAAGAGTTGATTAAGCATGCGGTTTGGCGGAACCGGGTGCGAGAGGCCGGGAATGAAATTGCGTGCGGTTCCGTGCGCGAGAGGATCGAGTTCGCCGGATGCACCCCACCACGCCTGAACCGACCACCCTTGCGGCCGAGATTGCGGCAGGACTCGCGGACCCTTCGGTCGCCGCGCTGGCCCAGAATGGCGCGCCCGTTCTGGTCGCTTCCGCTTCGCCCTTCGCAGTTGTGTGGATCAACGAAGCCGCGCAGGCTTTCTTCAATGTCGACGATGCCGCAGGCTTGACGGCGAAGATCGCCGCCTCGAGCGAGCCGGGCGCCAAGCGGCTGCGCGACCTGGCCGGAAACCTGTTGCCCGGCGCGCCCGCCCGGCTTGAGCGTCTGCGTTTCTTCATCGATGGTCACGCCCAGATCATCACCTTCATGTGCCGGCGCACGTCCGGTCTTTCGCTGCTCGTTGCGGGCGCGATGGGCGTGCGGCCGCAGCCGCGCGCGCGCATCGCCCCGGCCCTGAGCGTAGTTGCGCCCGCGCCGGACGTTGTGGCGGAGCCTCATGAGCCTGTCGTCCTTGCGGATGATCGTCATGCTGGCCGTGAAGACGAGCCAGATGCTGCCGTGATCGAAGCCCTCATTCCGGCAGGGGAACCCGCGGAAACATTCGCCGCCCCCCGGATATCTTCATCTTTCGACACTGATGTCGCGGAGGCGATGGCCGTCGAGGCAATCGAGGATGAAGCTCCCGAGGCTGCGGACGCGGAAATCGCAGCTGCGACGGATACCGCGCCTGTTGCGCCGGCCCGCACGCTCGCAGGCCTGCGAGAGGATTTGTCCGGCAAACATCGCGGCGCGCAGCGTCTTCGCTTCCTGTGGCGAACGGACGCCTCCGGCCGCCTCGTCGAAATCGGCGAGGCCCTGAAGGATCTCGTCGGCGCCTCTGTGGCCGGTTTCGAGGGTGCGCCGGCGAGCGCGCTGTTCGAGACCATCGGCGATGAGCAGGCGACATGTGTCATCGCGGCGTTGGACCGCCGCGAGAGCTTCACGCCCGTTGAGGTGAACTGGCCGCTTGAAGATGTGTCGGCCAGCGTTCCGGTCGCGCTGGGTGCGCTTCCGGTTCTGGGCCGCGACCGTCAGTTCGAAGGCTTCAAGGGGTTCGGGGTCATTCATCTCGACCGCCTGATCGAGATCGAGACGCCGCAGGCGGCAGAGAACGAGGCTGCAATTCCCGACGCCACTTTGGCGGCCGAAGAACAAGCCGCGCCGCAACCGGACGCCGTCACGGATATACAGCCGGATTCCGTGGCGCATCTCGAAGCGCCGGAAGCCGTCTCCCATGCCGGGGAGGAGCTTCAGACTCCCGAGGACACGATCAGCGAAGACGCGACTGCTCGTGACGACGCTCCTGTCGTCGCAGCAGATCAGCCGTCCTTCCTGCATCGTGCGGAAATTCTGGAAGCCGAAGCGGCCGAAGACGACTTGGCCGCAGCCGAGTTGACCGAACCCGACGCTCTCGATGCACGACCGACGACTTTCGACTCCGCGATGGAGACGGCCGGCGAACTCTCCGAAGATATCGCCGCCGCGACGGAGTCTGTAGAAACGGGGACCGGGCCTGAGGCGGCTGACGAACTGGTCGACTCTCTGCGCGAGGATATCGGCGAATCCACGGTGGATGATCATGCCGCCGAGCAGACGCCCGACGAGTGGCCGCGCAATCCCTATGCGCATGCGTCGAACGTGGTCGCCCTGCGTCCCTTCCCGGCGCGCCCGACGCCTGCGCCGGAAATCGTTGTTCCCGTCGAGAGCGCACCTCCCGCGCAAACTCCGGATGACGTTGCGCCGTCGGAATCTTCTGCCCCCGCGCCCGCGTCTCCGGCGCTGCCGCCTGCGGCAAATCTGGATCAGGGCGTGTCGCTCTCCAGCAACGAGCGCAACGCATTCCGTGAGATCGCCCGCGCGCTCGGCGCCAAGGTGAAGACCGATCAGGAACTCGCCGAGGAGCGTGCGAACGCCGAGGCGCGCGAGCGCCGGGATGCGGAAAAGACCGAAGCAACCGCCGAATTTCCGCCCGATCCCGTGCAGGTCAAGCGCGAGGAGACGCAACGCAGCCTCGCCCGCATTCGCGATCTCTTGCAGATTTCGACGTCGCAAGCGGATGCGCTGTCGGCCGCGCCCGTTTCATTGGCCGACATTCCTGCGCCGCAATCCGAAGTCGCCTGTCAGCCGGAAGCTGCGCCGCAGCCGGAAGCTGCCGAGCAGCCGGAAGCTGCCGAGCAGCCGGAACCCGCGCCCGCTCCGGCCTTTGCGGTCGCCTCGCTCGAAGCCAATGCGTCCGCGTTGTTCGATCGCCTGCCGCTTGGCGTTCTGGTCAGTCGCGCCGGCATTCCGGTTTACGCCAACCGGACCTTGCTCGATGCGCTTGGTTATCGCGATGCAGACGATCTCCATGCCGCAGGCGGCCTCGAACGCCTGTTCCGTGGCCGCGAACCCGACGCCTTGACGAAGGAAGCCGATGGCGGCGCCATTCCGGTAATTTCGGCCTCGGGGGACGTGCAGCCTTTCGATGTGCGGATGCAGACGATGGACTGGGGCGGCGAATCTGCGAGCGTGATGACGTTCCGCCGTTCGGCAGAACAGGATTTGCAGCAGCGCATCAAGACGCTCGAAATGGACGCGCGCCAGCGCGATGCCGAAACGCGCGAGCTGCACGCCATTCTCGACACGGCCACGGACGGCGTCGTGGTGGTCGACCATTCGGGCCGCATTCTGGCGCTCAACCGCTCGGCGGAAGCCTTGTTCGGATACGAGCAGAATGAAATCGCCGGAGAACCTTTCCGTTCGCTTCTGGCCGGCGAAAGCCATGCGGCGGCGGATGATTATCTGAACGGCCTCAAGCAGAACGGCGTCGCCAGCGTGCTCAACGATGGACGCGAGGTTGTCGGCCGCGCCCGGCAAGGCGGGCCCATTCCGATGTTCATGACGCTGGGGCGTGTCGGCTCCGGCGATGCGTCGAAATTCTGCGCCGTTCTGCGCGACATCACGCAATGGAAGAAGGCCGAGCGCGAGCTGAAGGACGCGCGCCGCGACGCCGAGCGCGCCAGTGCGCTCAAGTCCGACTTCCTCGCCAAGATCAGCCATGAAATCCGCACGCCGCTGAACGCGATCCTCGGATTTGCCGAAGTCATCATGGACGAGCGGTTCGGCCCGGTCGGCAACGAGCGCTACAAGGACTATCTGAAGGACATACACTCCTCCGGCACGCATGTGATGAGTCTCGTCAACGATCTGCTCGATCTCTCCAAGATCGAAGCCGGCAAGGTCGACCTCACGTTCGGCGCGGTGGACGCCAACAAGGTGATCGCCGAATGCGCCTCGCTCCTGCAGCCGCAGGCGGTGCGCGAGCGCGTCATCATCCGCATGGCGCTGGCGCCGCGCCTGCCGCAGATCGTGGCGGACGAGCGCTCGCTGAAGCAGATCATCCTCAATCTCCTGTCCAATGCGCTGAAGTTCAACGAACCCGGGGGTCAGGTCATCATCTCCACGGCCCTGACGGACGCCGGCAATGCCGTGCTGCGCATCAAGGACACCGGGATCGGCATGACCGAATCGGAGGTCGAAACGGCGCTTGAGCCGTTCCGTCAGATCGCCACGTCCCGGCAGACAACCGGCACAGGCCTGGGACTTCCGCTCACCAAGGCGCTGGTGGAGGCCAATCGCGCCTCCTTCACCATCAAGAGTCGCAAGCACGAGGGCACGCTGGTGGAAGTCTCCTTCCCGTCGACCCGCGTTCTCGCCGAATAGCCAAGCCTGCCTTGCGCATGTGACGATTGGATGATTGTCGCAGCGCAAGGATTAGCGTCACCATGCGGTTTATGCAGCGCGCTGCACGCATGGGACCCCGGATGACGACGCGCAGTCTCGAATATCTGTTTCAGCCGAAGTCGGTCGCGCTGGTAGGCGCAAGCGCGCGCCCCGGCAGCCTCGGCAGGGCCGTTCTCGACAATTTGCGCGGGAGCGGCTTTCAGGGACGCATCGATCTCGTCAATCCGCGTCATGCGGAGATCGACGGACAGGCCTGCGCGCCGTCGATTTCAGCCTTGCCGCAACGGCCCGATCTCGTCGTGCTCTGCGCGCCGCGCGAGGCGATCCCGGCTCTTGCGGAAGAAGCCGCGCGCGCTGGCGCGCCTGCCGCTGTCGTCATTACCGCAGATCCGGATCACGGCCCGCAATCCCTGATGGCTCGCCTGTCAGAAATTGCGCGCACGACCGGAATGCGAATCGTCGGTCCGAACTGCCTTGGCCTCATCGCGCCGCGCGTCGGGCTGAACGCCAGCTTCGTGGCGCATCCGGTCGCAGCGGGCGATCTGGCCGTCGCGTCGCAGTCGGGCGCGATCACCACCGCGCTGGCCGCGTGGGCGCACAAGCATGGCGTCGGCTTTTCCGGCCTTGTCAGCGTCGGCGATATGGCCGACGTCGATTTCGCTGCGCTGCTCGATTACTTCGCGGTCGATCATCGCACCCGCGCGATCCTTCTTTACATTGAAGCTGTCCGCGACGCGAAAAGCTTCATGTCCGCCGCGCGGGCGGCCGCGCGCGTCAAGCCCGTCATCGTCATCAAGTCCGGTCGCCACCCGCGCGCCGCAAAGGCCGCCGCGACGCATACGGGCGCGCTAGCCGGCGCCGACGCAGTTTACGATGCAGCCTTCCGCCGCGCCGGTCTTCTGCGTGTGAAGGACATCGACGAATTGTTCGACGCGGCGGAGACGCTCGGCCGCCTTACCGCATTCAACGGCAAGCGCCTCGCGATCCTCACCAATGGCGGCGGCGTCGGCGTGCTGGCGGTCGACGAACTTGTCGATCAGGGCGGCGTGCTGGCGGACATTTCGCCATCCACCATGGCGGCGCTGGACAGCTTCCTTCCCCCCACCTGGTCGCATGCCAATCCGGTCGACATTGTGGGCGATGCGGACGCCGGGCGTTTCGGCAAGTCGCTCTCGGCGCTTCTGGCCGATCCGGCCAACGACGCCGTGATGGTGATGCACTGCCCGACGGCGCTGTCGCACGCCGACGAAGCCGCCAGGGCTGTCTGTGCGGTAGTCACCGACTATCGCCGGCAGGCTATCGCGGCCAAACCCGTTTTCGCTGTCTGGCTTGGCGCAACGGACCAGTCCGACGACGCCTTCGAGTCGGCGCGCATTCCCCATTACGAAACCGGCGCGATGCGCGGATTCATGCATCTCGTGCGATGGAAGGAATCGCGTGAAGCCCTGATGGCCGCGCCTCCCAGCCTTCCGGAAAAATTTTCCCCGAAGGTCGAGAAGGCGCGCGCTATCGTGGCGCAGGCCCTGGAGCGCGGCCATACGTGGCTCGCTCCCGTTGAAATTGCCGGCCTGATGGAAGCCTACGACATTCCCTTCGCGGCGGCCCGCATGGCGGCTTCGCCCGAGGATGCTGCGCTGGTGGCGAAGCAGATCATCGGGCAGCACGGCGCCTGCGTGATCAAGATCCTGTCGCGCGACATCACCCACAAGTCGGACGTCGGCGGGGTGGTGCTTGACGTAAAGACTCCCGAGCAGGCAGCCCAGGTGATGCGCGACATGATCGCGCGCGTGAAGGAGATGAAGCCGCAGGCTCGCATTGACGGCGTGACCGTCCATCCGATGATCAATAAGCCGCACGCCCGCGAGTTGATCGCCGGGCTTGCCGAAGATCCCACGTTCGGGCCTGTCATCGTCTTCGGTCGCGGCGGCAAGGCCGTGGAAGTCATCAATGACCGCGCGATCGCGCTGCCGCCGCTTGATCTGTCCCTGGCGCATGACCTGATCGAACGCACCCGCGTCGTGCGAATCCTTCGCAAGTATCGCGACGAACCTGCCGCCGACATCGACGCAGTCGCGCTGACGCTCGCCAAGATAGCCCAGCTTTCGGCGGACATTCCGCAAGTGCTGGAACTGGATCTCAATCCGCTTCTGGCGGACGAGAACGGTGTCGTGGCCATCGATGCTCGCATCGCGGTGGCGCCGGCGTCGCCCGCCCTGTCGAGCGGCGCCAATCCGCGCTTTGCAGTCGCGCCCTATCCGGTGGCGTGGGAGCGGCATTTCGTCCTGCGCGACGGCACGAAAGTGTTCGCCCGTCCGGTGCGTCCCGATGACGAGGACATGTACCGCACCTTCTTCAACCGCGTCACGCAGGAGGATTTGCGCAAGCGCTTCTTTGCGCCCGTCAAGGATTTCAGCCATGTGTTCATCGCCCGCCTGACGCAGATCGATTATGCGCGCGCCTTTGCGTCGGCGGCGATCGACGAAGCGACAGGCGAAATGCTCGGCGGCGTCCGCCTGATGCTCGATGCGCAGCGCCAGACGGGCGAATATGCCATCCTGCTGCGCTCGGATGTGAAGAGTCGCGGCCTTGGCTGGAAGCTGATGGCGCTCATCATCGAATATGCGCAGGAGATCGGCCTGAAGCACATCGAGGGACAGGTGCTTGCTGAAAACCGCCCCATGCTGGACATGTGCGAAAACCTCGGCTTCAGCATCGGGTCCGATCCCGACGATCCGGCCATCAAGCTGGTAAGGCTCGATCTGGCGAGGCTGCCCGAGATGAAGGCGCGCAATGGCGGAATAGGGCCGTTGTAAGACCGCGTCATTGCGAGGAGCGCAGCGACGAAGCAATCCAGCACCCGACGTATGGATTGCTTCGCGGGCAGGCCCGCTCGCAATGACGGCGACTAGTGAGACTTTATCCTGTCTTCACCGCTGTTTCATGCCACAGCGGCGCATAGCCGCGCCGCAAAGTTTCGACCACCGACGGAGGCGTCAGCACATTCACGATGCCTGACGGACGCAGCAAGCTTTCCGCATATCCGTCAAAAGACCAGCGCAGCACGTCTTCGCCTCGCACCGCGAAGCAGGCGTCGAGTTCCGAAAACATCGCACCGTCCGGCAATTCGTCGATCTGCATTTTGTGCAGCCGCTTTCGGCCATGTTGCAGCCGTTCGTCATGCAGAACGCAGTCCATTGCCGCAGCGGTCTTCCCGGCTGAAGGAAAGAGCGCCGCAAAGCGCGCCGCATCCGCCCGCCTGCATTCGAAGCACGGCCTGTGTCCGGCGGCCAGCGCCGTCACTTCATCGAGCAGGAACAGTTCGGTGTAGCCGCTCCCCCATACGGCGCGGCGTCTGTTCCTGAAATCGCAGATGCAGCAGATCCAGCGCCTTGAGATATAGTGGCGCGACCGCAGGGTCCGGTCGTCAGTATGAAAGCGCCCGCCGCGATTGCCCATCAGCAATCCGCGCGCCGGACTGGAATGCAACGAACCGAAAGGATCAAAGCGATTTTGCAGCGGCGCGCGAAGACGCTCGCTCACATCAGCGCCGTGCCAGCACGCGGTCAGCGCGCGCCTGCATGGCGGCCTGCGAGTCGTATTCGTACACGTCGTTGCGGAAATGCACGATCCCATCCGGGCTGACCCAGCCGGTCATGTAAGTCCAGATCACCGGCGTCGGCTTGGCGAGGCGAATGTCCGTGCGCTGCTTCGACTCGACCTTGGCCTGCATGGCGGCCTTGTCCCAGTTGCCGGGCGTTCCTTCCAGCAGCCACTGCGCGAAATCGAACACGCCCGCGACGCGCACGCAGCCATGCGACAGGAAACGGTAATCGCTGCCGAAGAAACGCTTCGAGGGCGTGTCGTGCATATACACGGACTCGCTGTTGGGCATGTTGATGCGAATGTTGCCCAGCGCATTGCCGTTGCCGGAATCCTGACGCAACGTGTAATTGACGGCTTTGTTGGTCGTCCAGTCGATGCTTGACGCATTCACTTCCTAGCCCGACGAGTCCAGAATCCGGATCTTCATCCTGGACAGGTAGTTCGGGTCCTTCTGCATTTTGGGAATGACCTCGTTCTTGATGATCGAGGTCGGCAGGGTCCATGTCGGATTGAGATTGACGGTCGTCACGCGCGTGACGACTTCGGGCGAGCGATGCTTCACATCGCCAACGACGGCCACATAGCGATGCACCACGCGGTCATTCTCGACCGCTTCAACGACAGCCGACGGGATGTTCACCACCACATAGCGCTCGCCGAACGGAAAGTTGATCGCCTCGATTCGCTGCGCGCTCGCCTGCAACTGGCGCGCACGCACATCGGCCGGAATGTTCATGGCCTTCAGCGTCGCGCCGGTCACGGCGGCTGTCTGCTTCAGGCCCATGCGCCGCTGGAAGCGCTTGACGGCCTGCGTCAGCGCATCATCCCAGATGTCTCCCATGGCGAAAGCCGGATCGAGATCGCCCTCTATGGCAAGCCGCTGCCTGAGCGTCGCCACATCCGCCCCGCGCGAGCCGGGCTTCAGCCCATTGGCCACTTCGGGCCAGCCGCCGGACATGACGATATTGGTGTATCGCTCCGCCGCCACGAGCGTGAGCGCATAAGTGTCAGGCGCGAAAGTTGGCGCAGGATCTGTGGGCAAGGCTGTTTCGCCCGGCTTGACCGGCGCCGCAGCAACTTTGGGCTTGGACTTCGGCGCCTGCTCCGCGGCAGCGGGCGGCGCCGGCGTATCGAAAGCCGGAGCGGTCGTCAGGCGCGGCGCGAAAACTTGCGCAGGCGAGGGCACTGCGACAGGTGCGGGCGCAGGAGAAAACTGCTGCGGCGGCGCGTTGAGATAGGGCTGGTACTGCGCGACGGCCGCGCCCTCCGCCAAAAACGGAAAACCGGCGACAAGTCCATAGAGAACACGCACGCGACGCATGAACTTCACTCGAACGGTACGATACCGCATGAAGACGTTACGTCCTCATGCTTAACGCGCCCTTTATGCAATCGTTAAAGGGGCGTTAATCAGGCTGCGTCGCGATTTTCGACGATCACAATATGGAGACGTCGCGGACCGTGTGCGCCCAGCAGCAGGGTCTGCTCGATATCGGCGGAGCGTGACGGTCCGGTGATCATGTTCACCGTGCGGGGCAGGACGCCTTTGCCGTAGCGCGTCCGAAGACGGCGCCAGACGGACTCCATATCCGGGTCGATATCTTCCGCCGCCAGGATCACAATGTGATTGTCCGGCAGAAAGTTCAGCGTGGTCGGGTTGTCTGCGCCGGACACAAGAACGAGCGTTCCGGTCTCAGCGATGCCGGCGAAAGCGTGGCTGACGGCATTGAGATCCGCGCCGTCGGATGGACCGCACGAGACGTCGATCCCCGTCTGGCTCCAGTCGAGCGAAGCAAGGCGCGGATCGTCCCCGCGCCGAACGCTCATCGGCAGATCGTGGCTGCGCAGGTAACGCCCGATTTCGTCCGCGACTGTCGCAGCTCCCACGATTGCCATCGTGGCCGAGACCGCCTCTGCCTGCGTGCGAAACATCGCGATGCGCGCCGCGCCTTCAACTTGTCCGCGCGCCGGAACCACGCCCTCTGGCGCGCCTGAAAGACGCTCCGTCACCGCAAAGCGTCGGGGGGCCTCGTTGCCGGTCACGCCGCGCGAGCGGCGGATATTGGCGAGAATGTCGTCGCGCGCGCTCATCGTGCGCCTCCACGGTCTCGCCACTGGCTTTGAAACGTGCGCCCCTGCGGCGCAGGCATGTCGCGAAATTTCGTCCAGCCGCTCGCCATCGGAAGTGATGCGAAGCGTCCCCTGCTGGACCCTGCCCAACCCAGCAGGCGCATCGCAACGCCGGTGGCGAATTGATAGAGCTTCGGTCGCTTTGCGAAGAAGGCCCACGCGCTCAAGCCGTAGCGAGCGACCGATGGCGACAGGTGTCGCTCGAATTCGCGCTCGCGCCAGTGCCGCATCATCTTCGGCAGCGGAATGCGCACAGGGCAGGCTTCTTCACAGCGTCCGCAGAAGGTGGAGGCGTTTGGCAGATTGCCGCCCTTCTCGACGCCGATGAGCGAAGGCGTCAGCACCGAACCCATCGGCCCCGGATAGACCCAGCCGTATGCGTGGCCGCCGACAGAATGATAGACCGGACAATGGTTCATGCAGGCGCCGCAGCGAATGCAGCGCAGCATCTCCTCGAATTCGCCGCCAAGCATGTTCGAGCGGCCATTGTCGAGCAGCACGACGTGATAATTCGTCGGCCCGTCAGGGTCGCCCGCGCGGCGCGGCCCTGTCGAAAATGTCGTGTAGACCGACATGTCCTGACCGGTGGCAGACGGCGCCAGCACGCGCAGCAATTGCGAAACGTCTTCCAGCGTCGGGACGATCTTTTCGATGGAAGCGATTACGATATGGGTGTCAGGCAATGTTTGCGTCAGGTCGCCATTGCCCTCGTTGGTGACGATGATGGATGTGCCGGTTTCGGCGACGAGAAAATTTGCGCCCGTAATCCCCACATCGGCGGCGAGAAACTTCTCGCGCAGGATGGCGCGCGCCTCGGTGAGCAATTGCGTCGGCTGCGACAGATCGCGGTCCTTCGGAAGTTCCGTATGAACGCGGCGAAAGTCCTGCTCCACCTGCTCCTTGTTGAGATGAATTGCGGGCGCGATGATGTGCGAAGGCGTCTCGTGGCGAAGCTGGATGATATATTCGCCCAGATCAGTCTCGACCGCCTTGATCCCCGCTGCTTCAATTGCGGAATTGAGCCCGATCTCCTCCGAGATCATCGACTTGCCTTTGGTGACGCTGTCGGCGTCGTATTGCTTGCACAGGTCGACGATGATGCGGCGCGCCTCTTCGGCGTCGCGCGCCCAGTGCACATGGCCGCCGGCTTCCGTCACCTTCGTCTCGAAGGCTTCGAGATAGAGGTCGAGATGGGCGAGCGTATGGTCCTTGATGTCGCGCGCCGAGTCTCGCAGCGCGTCGAATTCCGGCAGTTTCGACACCGCCAGCACGCGCTTCTCGATGAAGCCCGTGCGGGTGTTGGCCAGCGCCTTCTGCAATTGCGCATCGAGCATGGCCCGATGTGCATTGTCCTTGAAGTGCGTCGTCGTCGGATGTGCGACCATGGACGGCCTCAGTCGTTGGCCCAGTTGATGATGCTCATCAGGTTGCTGCTTTTGTCAGTCCAGACGAGTTTTGACTTTCCATCATCGCGCCATTCGGAGCGCGCAGCTTTCACTGACGGCGTTTCAAAGAACGCCTTGTCATGCGTGTAGAGCGCCCAGCTGATCGGGTCGTCGCAATCCTGCCTGCGCTGTGTCTCGAACCAGCCGACTTCAAGATCGTAAAGCGCCGCCATGCCGCGATGCAGGGGCGCCATTTCGAATGTGTCGAGTTCGAAATTCACTGCCAGCACCCCGTTGGGGGCGAGATGCGCCAGATAGAGATCGAACGCTTCCTTGGTCATCAGATGCATCGGCGGCGAGGCGCCCCGGAAGGCGTTCATCACCAGTACGTCATATTGCTGCGGCTCCCTCGCCAGCAACTGGCGCTCCAGCACAAGACGTCCGTCGCCCAGCAACACGTCGGTCTTGGCCTTGCCGTCTTTCACGAAGCTGAAGTGCTTGTTGACGAGATCGAGCACGGACGGATTGAGTTCATAATAGCGGATCACGTCGCCTTCGCGACCCAGCGCCGCCACCATGCCAGCTCCGAGGCCCACGATGCCGATGCGAAGCGGAGTCTGATCGCCATTCGTGCGCCGCTTTATCTGGTTGGCGACGGCGAGTCCCACGCCGCTGTTGAGATCGAACGCGCAGGCCGGAACCATCTTCTTCGCGGCGAGCTGGAATTGCGATCCCTGATCGACGCCCGCCTGCTGCATCACGAGGCTATATTCCTGCGGGTCGTCCACTTCCTGCTTCACGACCTTCACGACGCCGTAGAAGTTCCGCACCCGTTCGACAACGAGCGAACTCGCCTCGACCCCGGTCCACAGCGCATAGCCGAGTCCGCCGACGAAAAGCGCCAGCGCCCCGTAGGCGACGCCGCGCCTTGTTGTAGCCTGCTCGCCTTGCGCGTCCTTCAGCATCAGGCCGAACGATGTGACCGCAATGGCGATCAGCACCATCTGGTGCTCGTAATAATCACGCAGCACCAGCGGCGCGACCAGCGCCACCAGAATGCCGCCCAGCGCTCCGCCGAACGAGATCGCCAGATAGAACTTCGGCAGGCGCGCAGGCTCGGGTTGCAGCTTCACCATTTCGGCATGGCAGATCATGCAGCCCACGAACATCGTGGCGCATTGCACGGCCAGATGTTCGAGAAAATCGGCGGACGTCTCGGGCCGCGCCATCAGCAGCGTGACAGAAGCCAGCAGCAGGAATATTCCCGCGAACCAGCCGCGATGATAAAGGCGCTGATTGCCGAAGGCGATCACGAAGGTCAGCAGATAGAGCGACAGCGGCAGGATCCACAGGAACGGAATCACCGCAGACCATTGGGTGATGGCGTTGGTGGTCGCCAGCAGCAGGATGGAGCCCATCGCCGAATAACCGATCCAGCGCCACAGGGCGTCCGGTCCGCGCGTCGACACGATGGCCGATCCGGCTTCCGCCGCAGCATCGTGCCCGCGCCGCATGACGATCACCGCACATGCGCCGAACAGAACCGCATAGGCCACGAAGGCCCACGACCACCAGATGGTCTGTTCGCCGGTCGACATCGCGCGTTCAAAAATGAACGGATAGCTCAGCAGGCCGATGAAAGACCCCAGGTTTGACGCTGCAAAGAAGCGGCCCGGATCGAGCTTGTCGTCGAGCCGCGCCAGCCAGCGCGACAGAAGCGGCGATGTGGTGGAGAGAATGAGATAGGGCAGGCCGACGCTGGCGGCGAGCAGCGCCACGATGCGCCAGGTCGGATCGCCCGTATCGACCGGCTTCCAAGTGTCGGACGGGGTGATCGGCAGAACCGCAAGCCCGATGGCGAGAACGAAAATCTGCACCTTGGCCTGTTTGGCGACCGGGAAGGGCCGCGTCACCGCATAGGCATGGGCGTATCCGGCCAGCAGCGCCACCTGAAAGAACAGCATGCAGACGATCCATGTCGTCGCGCTGCCGCCGAACCACGGCAAGATATATTTCGCCAGCATCGGCTGCACCTGAAACAGCAGGAAGCCCGCCAGCGCCATGGTGGCCGCGTAAACGAGTTTGGTCAGTGGCGACATAAAGAGTTCCTTGCCGTCAGCGCTGCGTCAGCAGCCGGAGCCCGAATCCGATCATGATGATGCCGGAGATGCGGTCGAGCCAGTGTGAAATGCGATCCAGCGTCTTGCGAACCGGCCCGCTGGACACGAGCAGCGCAAGCGTCCCGTACCAGAGCGTTCCGATAGCCGGCATGATGGGAGCAATAGCGGCCTGTGCCCACAGGGGCAGATCGAACGCGCCGGTCGCTCCGAAGATGCTGGCGTAATAGACGATGGATTTCGGGTTCGTCAGATTGGTGATGAAACCCTGCCAGAACAGATTGGCGCGTGAGAGCTTTACGAGAATCTCCCTGCGCGGGCGAAAGGACCCGCGGAGCATTTTCGCTCCAAGCCACAGAAGATAGGCGGCGCAGACGAATTGCATGGCGGTCGAAAGCCACGGCGCAGCGGCCAGAAGCGCCCCGAGGCCGGCCAGCCCGGCGACCGCATAGATGAAACCGGCGGGCCAAAGCCCGAGCAGGATCACGAAAGCGTCGCGGCGGCTGCGCGTCGCGGTTTGCAGCACCAGCGCCGTGTTGGGGCCAGGCGCCATCACGGCGAACAGATGAGCAACGGCCAGCACCCCGAGCGTATGCCAGGCTTCCACATTACTCATCATGCGCGCGTCCGATCGGCGGATCCTCCGTCATTCCGGCGAGCACTTCGGCCACATGCCGCACTTCAATGTCCTTGCCCTCGCGCGACAGTTTCCCGGCCATGTTCATCAGGCAGCCGAGATCGCCAGCCAGCAACATCGGCGCGCCGCTGGCCGTCACATTTTCTGTCTTGCGCGCCGCGATGGAGGCGGAGATTTCGCCGTATTTCACCGCAAACGTGCCGCCGAAGCCGCAGCACACGTCGCTGTCTTTCATCTCCACGAGATCGAGGCCCTGCACGCTGGACAGCAGCTTGCGGGGCTGCGCCTTGATGCCGAGTTCCCGCAGGCCCGAACAGGAATCGTGATAGGTGCAGGTCCCGTCGAAACGCGCTTCCACGCCCGTCGCCTTGCGCACATCGGTCAGGAAGCTGACGAGTTCGAACGTCTTGCGCGCAAAGGCCAGCGCCTTGCGGGCCATGTCGGGTTCGCCGGCGAAAAGTTCAGGATAGTTCTTGGCCATCATGCCGGCGCACGAGCCCGAGGGCGCGACCACATAGTCGCAATGCTCGAATGCGTCGATCACCTGCAAGGCGATGTCGCGGGTGGTGCGCCGGTCGCCCGAATTGAACGCAGGCTGACCGCAGCAAGTCTGGGGCGGGACCACGACGTCACAGCCTGCATCGGTCAGCAGTTTAGCCGCCGCAAAACCCACGGAGGGGCGGAACAGATCGACCAGACAGGTGGCGAACAGCCCCACGCGGGGCCGGGTTTGCGTATCGGGCACGGGGCGATCCTTCTGGCCGCGTTTCGGGCCGGACATTGGACCAGCAGGGAGCGGGTCGCAAGGGCGCGCGGGCCTTTGCCTTTCGGCCACTGTCGCACGGGCTTCGGCTGGGCTAGAGTCCGGGCTTCCCCGGATGAAACCGATGACCCAGATTGCTTTTCCGACGCCCGATCCGCTGATTCTCGCTCGCCGCGACGCCATTCTCGCCGGGCTCGCCGAAATCCTGCCCGGCGAGTGCGTGATTTCCAGCGAAAACGAACGCCGCGCCTACGAAACCGACGCGCTCACGGCCTACCGGCGCATGCCGCTCGCGGTCGTCCTGCCGCGCAGCACGCAGGAAGTGAGCGCGGTGCTGAAATTCTGCCATCAGCAAGGCGTCAAGGTCGTTCCGCGCGGGGCAGGGACGTCGCTGGCCGGCGGGGCGATTCCGCAGGAAGACGCGGTGGTGATCGGCATCTCCAAGATGAACCGCATTCTTGATATTGATTACGCGAACCGCGTCGCGCGCGTCGAAACCGGCGTCACCAATCTGTCGATCACCGACGCCGTGATGCCGGAAGGCTTTTTCTACGCGCCGGACCCGTCCTCGCAGCTTGCCTGCACGATTGCGGGCAATATCGGCATGAATTCCGGCGGCGCGCATTGCCTGAAATATGGCGTGACGGTCAACAACATTCTGGGCGTCAAGTTCGTCCTGATGGACGGCACGATTCTCGATATCGGCGGGCCTGCGCTTGATCCGGCGGGGCTGGATCTCCTCGGGCTTATCATCGGCTCCGAAGGCCAGTTGGGCATCGCCACGGAAGCGACGGTGCGCCTGCTCCGGTCTGCAGAAGGCGCGCGCCCGGTTCTGTTCGGTTTCGACTCCAGCGAGGACGCAGGGGCTTGCGTGGCCGCCGTCATCGGCGCAGGTCTCGTGCCTGTCGCGATGGAATTCATGGACAAGCCCGCCATCGAGATTTGCGAGGCCTTCGCACATGCGGGCTATCCGCTCGATGTGGACGCCATGCTGATCATCGAAGTCGAGGGCTCCGGGTCTGAAATGGCCGCGCAGCTTCAGCGCATCATCGAGATCGCGAAGCTCCACAGGGTCAAAGTGGTGAAAGAGTCGAAATCCGCCATGGAGACGGCGCTGATCTGGAAAGGGCGCAAATCCGCATTCGGCGCGACGGGCCGCGTGGCGGATTACATCTGCATGGACGGCACCGTGCCGACGAGCCAGCTGGTGCATGTGCTGGCCCGCACGGGGGAAATCGTCGCGTCCTACGGACTGCGCGTCGCGAACGTCTTTCACGCGGGCGACGGCAACATGCATCCGTTGATCCTTTACAACGTGAACGACCCGGCCGAGCAGGAGAAAGCCGAGCAGGCGGGCAACGACATTCTGCGTCTGTGTGTCGATGCGGGCGGATGCCTGACGGGCGAGCACGGCGTCGGCATCGAGAAGCGCGACCTGATGCGTCATCAGTTCAGCGAGGAAGATCTCGCGCAGCAGATGCGCGTGCGCGCCGCGTTCGATCCGCAATGGCTGCTCAACCCCGCAAAGGTGTTTCCGCTCGACGGCAGGCTGGCTGCGTGAGATGAAATCTCATGTCTAAGGATCAATACAAGAAGTTCGAATGCTACTCGGTTCTTGGTATTGCACCATCCGCTACACCGGCTGAAATCAAAGCTGCCTACCGTAAAATGAGTTTAAAGACTCATCCCGACGTTGGTGGCTCGCATGATGCTCAAGCGCGGGTGAATCTAGCACACGAGGTTCTCTCCGATCCGGTTCAACGCCGGACCCATGACATTTTTTGGAAAGTTCGAACGCAGACCGCTGGATCAAATACTCAACAGTCATCGACTCCTCGGCCTGAAGCTTCAACCTCCCAACGTCAGGAAAGCCGGACGTCGACTGACGCTAAGTCGGCCCCTCTGACGGGATTTTTTCGGAGGATGGAGCGGGCCGCTGAAACCCACAAAGCACAGATTTGGGCACTTCTTGAAGCCCGTATTAAAGAGCAAGAGGCCAAAATTTTCGAAGATCTTCGTCGAACCCGAAGGAGATTTTGGGCATTCGCCGCTGCTTCCTCTGCGCTTTCGGCTGCGATTGTGGCGTTTCCAAAAATATGGCCCTTGGCTGTGGGTGTCGCGGCCTTGACTGCTTTTCAACCTCGAAAGTTGGCGTTGGAAGACGCCGACATCTCAATTTTTGGCGAAAGTGGTGACCGCATAAAGGAGGCCGCAAGAGCGGCAGCAGGACGAGCTTGTTTCAACGAAGCGTCTCGCTTTGACGGGCCGCTAAAGGAACTCGCTGAAATAAATGACCTCGCAACCCGATCTTCTTCATTGGACGATAGCGAGGCTCAGGTTGCTCGCCGCCTATCGCTAGCTCTTTATCTTATGGGCTACACTCCATCCATATATGATATGGAAGCGCGGGTCTTGCTTTTCACTTCTGGAGACGAGAAACTCGTAGTCCGATTTCGTCATCGGTCAGGCGTTGCGGTCAACGTTACATATGTTCGCAAGCTGCGCACCATAATGGAGGGGTGGAAGGCGACAAGAGGCCTGCTTTTTTGCTCTCCAGGTTTGTCAGGAAACGCAGCAAATTTTGCGAAAGATCACGGAATCACTGGCTATTCTCTAGCTGAAATGAATGAATGGATCGATGGAATTTTGGCTGCGGACTACTCTGGTCCTCCAGGGGATCCTCTAAGTCAATTTTCTACTCTACAAGCATTTCTCCGCGGGCTTACTCCGTCCTTGGGATACCATCGCGCTAGAGGCTGGCGCCCACGCCGGCGTAGGTAGATAATCTGCGGAACGTGCAAATTAGATATGAGAAATGAATGTGACGAAATGGCCTAAATCTGAGGATGTTTTTGCGGAATTGATTCGTTCGTGTTCAGATGACGGTCGGACAATTCGCATTGAAGGCGGCGGCACGCGCGCTGCGCTCGGGCGTCCTGTGGCGGCCGACGAGGTTCTCTCGACGCACGGGCTCTCCGGCGTCACGCTTTACGAGCCGTCCGAACTCGTCATTTCCGCCAAAGCCGGAACGCCGCTTTTTGAAATCGAGGCGGCCATTTCGGCGCATCACCAGATGCTGCCCTTCGAGCCCATGGATCATCGCGGCCTGCTCGGCACGGCGGGCGAACCCACCATCGGGGGCGTGGCGGCATGCGGTGTCTCAGGTCCTCGCCGCATCCAGCAGGGCGCGGCGCGCGATCATCTGCTCGGAATTCGCTTCGTCAACGGGCGCGGCGAAATCGTCAAGTCCGGCGGGCGCGTAATGAAAAACGTCACCGGCCTCGATCTGGTGAAACTCTCTTGCGGCGCATATGGGACGCTCGGACTACTCACCGAAGTCACCTTCAAGCTGCGCCCCAAGCCGCAGCGCACCGGCACACTCGCCATCAATGGTCTTGACGATGCGCGCGCCGTCGCGGCCTTGTCGATGGCTCTCGGATCGCCGTTCGAGGTGAGCGCCGCCGCGCATCTTCCGGCGGGAGTCGTCGGAAATGCAGCCTGTACGCTGCTGCGCATCGAGAATTTTGCAGATTCATTGGACTATCGCCTCGGCGAACTCGCAAAGCTTCTGGCGGAAATCGGACCGTCGCGTCGGCTGGAAGAACTCGAGTCCTTGCCGCTGTGGCGGGATATTCGCGACGTCGCGCCGCTGGTCGCACCGCGCGCCCATGCCGTGTGGCGCATCTCCGCCGCGCCCACAGACGGACCGAAGATCGTCGCTGCGCTGCAAGCGCAATTTTCCTTCCGGCATTTCTACGATTGGGGTGGCGGTCTCGTCTGGCTGGCCTGCGAAGCGGGCGAGCACGCGAACGCGGCTGCCATTCGGGCGCAGACGAAAGCCTTCAATGCGCACGCCATGCTGGTGCGTGCGCCTGACGCGTTGCGCGCACGACTCGATGTGTTTGAACCGCAGGCGGCGGGGTTGATGCTGCTCACAGCAGGGATCAAGCGCAGCATGGACCCGCAGGGCATTTTCAATCCGGGGCGGATGTATGCGGGTGTTTAGCTCAAGGTCTGAAAGAGAATCCACCGTGTTTCGTGACGGCGCTATGCGCCTCCCCGGCATGAAGGCTCCCGTCGTTTCGCAGGAGGTTGCCCGATGAAAACCTCCTTCTCACCGGCGCAACTTGCCGATAGCCATATGGCTGTGTCGGAAAAAATCCTGCGCACCTGCGTGCATTGCGGGTTCTGCACCGCCACCTGTCCGACCTATCTGCTGCTGGGCGATGAACTCGATTCCCCGCGCGGCCGCATCTACATGATCAAGGACATGCTGGAGAACGGCAAACCCGCGACTCCGGACGTGGTGAAGCATATTGACCGTTGCCTCTCGTGCCTGTCCTGCATGACCACCTGTCCGTCCGGCGTGCATTACATGCACCTTGTCGATCACGCGCGCGCTCACATTGAAAAGACCTATGCGCGAGGCGCTGCGGATCGCTTCATGCGTTCGCTTCTGGCTTTCGTTCTGCCCTATCCGGAGCGCTTTCGCATCGCACTGGCGGGCGCGCTTCTGGCGAAGCCGTTGCGCGGCCTCATCGGCGCATTGCCTTTTGTCGGCAAGCGTATGTCGGCCATGATCGCGCTTGCGCCATTACGTTTTCCGTCGCGCGAACCGGTCGCGCTGCCGCTGCCTGTCCGTCAGCCCCGCAAGGCGCGCGTGGCGATTCTGGAGGGCTGCGCGCAGCCTGTGCTGAAGCCGTCGATCAACGCCGCCGCGCGCCGGTTGCTGGCCCGCAATGGAGTCGAAGTCATCAGCCCCAAAGGCGAGGGCTGCTGCGGGGCGCTGGTGCATCACATGGGCCGCGAACACGATGCGCTCGCCTTCGCGCGCCGCAATGTCGATGCATGGATCGCCGGGATGGACGGGCCGGGGCTCGATGCGATCCTGATCACAGCATCAGGCTGCGGCACGACCGTGAAAGATTACGGCTTCATGCTGCGCGATGATCCGGCCTATGCCGAAAAGGCGCGGCGCGTGTCGGCGATCACGCTTGATGTCACGCAATATCTGTCGCGGCTCGATCTGGCGCAGCCGACACGCGTGGATAAAATCCCGATCGCCTATCATTCCGCCTGTTCGATGCAGCACGGCCAGCAGATTCGCGATGAGCCGAAGCGGTTGCTGAACGCCGCCGGTTTCGCTGTGCGCGATGTGCCCGAGGGCCACATCTGCTGCGGCTCGGCAGGCGTTTACAACATCCTGCAGCCCGAGATCGCCGGGCAATTGCGCGCCCGCAAGGTCGCCAATATCGAGCGCATGAAGCCGCGCATCATCGCCACAGGCAATATCGGTTGCATGACGCAGATCGGACTCGGCACGGCAATTCCAATTGTCCATACGGTCGAACTGCTTGACTGGGCGAGCGGCGGACCGCTTCCCGAGGATCTTGCGGCGGCGGGCTTTTCCGAGTCTGATGTGGAACCTAACATGCGCATCGCATCGGGTTTGGAACGTCAGGCGAGTTGATGGCCAGGAAGCCGGGATCGAAAAAGTCCACGAAGAAGCCGGGCCGCAAGGCGAAGCCTGCAAAAAAAGCAGCGACCCGCAAGGCCGCGCCAAAGAAGGCCGCGAAAAAGGCCACGGCAGGAAAAGCGGCGAAGAAAGCCGCGAAAAAGCCGGCCCGCAAGGCTGGCAAGTCGCCGGCCCAAAAGGCATCCAAAGCAGCCGCCCGGAAGCCGACGAAAAAAGCTTCGACGAAGTCGCCTCGCAAGGGCGACGCCGCGAGGCTGCCCGGCGCGTCTGGCGAAAAACCCGCGTCGGCCCCCAAGCTTCCTGCGCATCGGCCGCTGACGGCGGGTGTCGTGCTGCGCTCGCGGACGGGCGGTCTGCCGCGTGGAGCGGAGCGCAATGCGGGCAAGCCGGGCAGGGCGCAGCGGAAAGTGAACCTGCGCACTGGCGTCGCCCGCCCATCGGGCGCTCGCCCCCCTGGAAATGTGCGACGCCCGGACGGGCCATGGCCGATTCCGGGGGAGCCCGCTTCCGAAATGGCCCTGCGTGAACGTATTCTGGTTTGCATTCTGGCGGCGGAGGACCGGCTTGCCGGCAGGGACGCGGCGGATTCGCCGGTGGATGCGGAGACGGCTGCACGCTGCCTCGACGAAATGCGCGGCTGGTTGTCTGCGTCGGCCACCTTGCGGGACGGGCGAACGCTGGACCGTTTGCTTTTCGAATCACTGGTGGCGGATGAACTCGCTATGTTGCGAGAGACCATCGGCGCCGATGCGTTCGACTCACGGCGTTTCGCGGATGCGCGTCTCCACTTGCTGGAATTGACCGCAGATTGAAGGTTTATGCCGCTACTGAGGCCGAGCCTCAGCCGAAAGGTTGTTGCTAAAACGCAACATGTAACAGTTTCAAATGTGGCGAAACTGCAATTGCCTATTTAGGCAGCAGGTGCACAGCACTTAACCTTGCTGTTTCAGGGGTCCGAATCCAATTTCGCTCCAGACCTTAACAAGTCCTGACGGGGCAAATGGAGTCGGTAATGAAAGCGAAGATTTTCGGGGCCGCGATCGCAGCGGTCGCTTCCACTGGCGCAATGGCTGCCGATCTCCCGGCCAAGAAGGCTCCCCCGGCAATGCCGATGGCTGTCAGCCCGTGGGATTTCGACATCGGCGCAGGCCTGACGACCGACTACATCTTCCGCGGCGTGTCGCAGTCGAACCATTCGCTCAGCGTCAACGCCCATGCCGAACTGAAGTATAACTTCAACGATACGTTCCAGGGTTATGTCGGCATCGCCGGCAACAGCATCAAGCTGACCAAGTTCGATCCCAGCCCGTCGATGGAACTCGATGTGTACGGCGGCATTCGCGCGACGTTCGGCAAGTTCAGCCTCGATGTCGGCGGCTGGGGCTACCTGTACCCGGGCCTGCAGACCCCGACCGCGAACCTGATCTTCCCGACCCAGATCCACTTCTGGGAAGCCTATGCGAAGCTCGGCTACGCGATCACCGACACGGTCAACGTTGGCGCGAACTACTTCTACACCCCGTCGTTCCTGAACACCGGCGCCTGGGGCCAGTACGTCGCCGGCACCGTGAAGGTCGGCCTGCCCGCCGACTTCGCGATCTCGGGCGAGTTCGGCCGCCAGTTCTTCGGCACGACCAATGCGGCGCATTTCTCCTACAAGATGCCCGACTACAACTACTGGAACGTCGGTCTGTCCTACACTTGGAAGATGGTCACGTTCGACGTTCGCTATCACGACACGAACCTGACGCCGTTCAAGTGCTTCCAGATCACCGGCCCGACCGACACGGTCGTCGGCACGCGCTCCAACTATTGCGACCGCCGCTTCGTCGGCTCGGTCTCCTTCGCCATCACCGGCAAGGACGTTGCGGGTCTGCCGGGCGCGGTTGTCGCCAAGTACTGAGATCGTCTGAGGATATTCTTCTTCGGGAACAAAAGACCCGGCCGGTTCACCCGGCCGGGTTTTTCTTTGAGTTCATGGCAGGCGTGTTCGGGCTGTGCGGCAGCGCACCCGAATTCCGGATTTCAGCCTTGGCGCTGACATACAGCGCCTCCATATTCTCCCCACGCCGCAATGGCGGCCGGCAGGATCGCCGCAAGGGAGACACGCATGACCCCCGAAGAACGCCAGCTTCTCACCGGATTGTTCGACCGCGTCCGCTCGGCCGCCTCGCAGCCGCGCGACCGGGATGCGGAAGCTCTGATCTCCGACGCTGTGCGGGCGCAGCCCTATGCGCCTTATCTGCTCGCCCAGACCGTGCTGGTGCAGGAGGAGGCCATGAAGGCCGCCGCAGCCCGGATCGAGGAGCTCGAAGCACGCAATCAGGAACTCGAAGCCGCCGGCCGCCAGCAACCGGCGGGCGCGGGCAGTTTCCTTGGCGGTCTGGGCAAATCCATTTTCGGCGATGCGCCGCGTCAGGGGTCCGTCCCGCGCGTTCCGTCCGGCGGTTTGCAGGGCGGGGCGCCGCAAGGCGGCTGGGGACAGCAGGCCGCTGCCCAGCCCCCGCAACAGCAGGGCGGTCCTTGGGCCGGTCAGCCCGGCTGGAACCAGCCCCAGCAACAACAGGCAGCGCCGGGCGGAGGCTTTCTGAAGGGAGCGCTCGGCACGGCGGCGGGCATTGCGGGCGGCGTTCTGCTCGCCAATTCGCTTTCGGGCCTGTTCTCCGGCCACGGCAACAATCCGCTCGGGATCGGTTCGGGCCTCGACAAGGCGGGCGCCGACAAGGGGACCGGCGATCTTTCCAACGCCATGAACGACAAGTCGGCTTTCGATCCGCCGCCGTCACCGGCCTCGTGGGATCAGCAGGAGCAGCACGCCTCCTACGACGATTCCAGCTGGGGCGGCGGCGATTCGTCAGAAGCCTGAATCAGAAGGGCCGTCCCGCAGATGCGGAACGGCCCCCTCCTGTCTGCCCTGTTTGAGCAACCCCGGTCCGCGTGACGCGCGCGGCCGGGGGATTGGCTAGATGACGATGACCCTGGTGCCGACGCGGACGCGATCGTAGAGATCGACCACATCGTCGTTCATCATCCTGATGCAGCCCGACGAGACGTTCTGCCCGATCGTGTGCGGCTCGTTCGTGCCGTGAATGCGGTAGAGGGATGAGCCCAGATACAGGGCGCGCGCGCCGAGCGGATTTTCCGGGCCGCCTTCCATGAAGCGCGGCAGGTCGGGGCGGCGCTTCAGCATTTCGGGAGGCGGCGTCCAGCCCGGCCATTCGGCCTTGCGGCTCACGGTCTTCACGCCGGCCCATTCGAAGCCCGGACGGCCGACGCCGATGCCGTAGCGCACGGCGCGACCGTTGCCGATCACGAGATACAGGAAGCGGTTCGGCGTATCGACCACGATGGTTCCGGCGCCTTCGCGCCCGCCGTAATCGACCTCCTGCCGCATATAGACGGGATTGATCGCCCGCTGCACCGACATCTGCTGCTGCGGCGCCGGCGCATAGGCCGCGCGTCGCATCGGCTCAGGCTGAGCCTGCGGGGCGAATTGCTCCGGCGGGCGATTGTAGATGACCGCGCCGCGCTGGCGGGTCGGGTCCTGCCCGGTGACGAGCATTTCCAGAAAGCCGCCGCCGAGTTCGCTCTGCTGACGATAGACGCGCTGCGGGGCGGGTTGCGCCGCAACGACCTCCGGGCCGATGCCCGGAATCACCACAGGACCCGCCGCATGGGCGCGCTCCTGTATTGTCGCCGCCCCTACGAGGGCGAGCATCGGAATGAACCAGTGAGGCCGCATGTTTGCTCCAGTTGCGGAGGGCAGGGCGCTCCTTCCCTGTCGAACAGCGGCCCGGCTCCACCCGGACGCGATGTTCATCTCCGTAATCAGGATCGTAGGGCAAATATTGGGCGCGTTAAGCGCAAACAGAATCAATGGTTAGTTGATGATTATTTTAATATTTGAGCGGTTAACGCGGATATTTGTTAGGGTTACGGGATGGATAAGGATCATGATTAACGCTGTAAAGGCGTCTTGTCTCCATGTTAACCTTGCTGAAGCGTAAAGATCGCCGCCCTGTCCCTGCATGGGCCGGGGCGGGACCCTGGCGGTTGCAGCCTGAAATCCCATTTACCCTGCAAATCGAAAGCGTTCGCTCCGGCGCGCCCCGCTTGCTAAAGAAAGAATCGAATTCGAGGAACCGACGTGAGCGACGCGAACCAGACTCCCCCCGGACGCAGCACCGCAGAGCGGCAGAACGCGCTTCTGTCGCATCTTGTGGCGTCGGGCTACCACCGGGTCGAACCGTCCTTCCTCCAGCCTGCCTCGGTCTTTCTCGACCTGTCGGGCGAGGACATCCGCACCCGCATGTATCTGACCACCGACGCCACTGGCGCGGAACTCTGCTTGCGGCCGGAATTCACAATTCCTGTCTGCCGCGATTACCTCGCGTCTGTACAGGCGGGCGAACCGGTGAGCTATTCCTATCTGGGCCCGGTGTTCCGCTACCGGCCGAACGGCTCTGGCGAATCCATTCAGGCCGGCATCGAATCCTTCGGCCGTACCGATCCGGAAGCGGCTGATGCGGAAATCTTCACGCTGGCGCTGGAAGCAGTGGCGGCGGCTGATGGACCTGAACTGAAAGTCACCATCGGCGATCCGGGCCTGTTCATCGGCCTGCTCGAAAAGCTGAAACTGCCGCCTGTCTGGCTGCGCCGCATTCGTCGAGGCCATGCGCGCGGGCAATCGCTCGACCGCATTTTCGACGCGGGCCAGAACGGATCCGCCACAGACCATTCCGGCGTGCTGGCTGCCCTCGACGGCGTCGACAAGGCGGGCGCGCGCGCGCTCGTTCAGGATCTTCTGTCCATCGCCGGCATCTCGTCCGTCGGCGGACGCAGCGCCAACGAGATCGCCGAACGCTTCCTCGAACAGGCCTCGCTGAAAGCGGGCGGCGGCCTCGCCAACGAAAAGCGCGGCGTGATCGAAAGCTTTCTGGCGATTGCGGGAGACCCGGACGATTGCTCGGTGCGGCTACGCAAGCTCGCAACAGACGCAGGCCTCGACCTCGCCGCCCAGCTCGACGCCTTCGACGCGCGTCTCGGCTTCATTGCGGCGCGCGGCTACGATGTCGGCTCGCTGCATTTCGCAGCGGGTTTCGGCCGCAACATCGACTATTACACGGGCTTCGTCTTCGAGGCGCACGATCCGGCGCGGCAGGACGGCCGCCCGGTCGTGGGCGGCGGACGTTACGACCGTTTGCTGAAAACCCTTGGGGCGCAGGCCGACATTCCGGCCGTGGGTGCGGGCATCTGGTGCGACCGCCTGTTCAATGATGCGGGGGCGCGCTGATGACCGACATGTTCACCATCGCGGTTCCATCCAAGGGCCGCCTGCAGGAAAACGCCGCGAAGTTCTTCGCGCGTGCGGGCCTCAACGTCGTGCAGGGGCGCGGCGCGCGCGACTATCGCGGCTCAATCGCGGGCATGAAGGGCGTCGAGATCGCCTTCCTGTCGGCGTCGGAGATCGTCTCGCAGCTCGCGGCCGGCACGGCCCACATGGGCATCACCGGCGAAGATCTCATTCGCGAGTCGCTCGACAATGCGGATGCGGCCGTTGAGCTTCTGACGCCGCTCGGGTTCGGTCACGCCAATGTGGTTGTGGCTGTGCCGCAGGCCTGGATCGATGTCCGGACGATGGCCGATCTTGAGGATGTGGCCGCCTCGTTCCGCGCGCGGCGCGGCATGCGGATGCGCGTCGCAACGAAATACGTGAACCTCACGCGGCGCTTCTTTGCAGAAAACGGCGTCACCGATTACCGCATCGTGGAATCGCTCGGCGCCACGGAAGGCGCGCCTGCGGCCGGCCAGGCCGAACTCATCGTGGACATCACCACGACGGGCGCGACGCTGGCCGCCAATGCGCTCAAGGTGCTGGACGATGGCGTCATGCTGCGTTCGGAAGCCAATCTGGTCGCCTCTATGAGCGCCGACTGGAACGACGCCACGCGCGAAACCGCCCGCATCATTCTTTCGCGCATCGCTGCCGAAGAAGAGGCTCGCACGACGCGCGAAGTGCGCGCTCTCATCGGCGGGCGAAAATCCGAACTCGCCCGCGAGGCGGCGGAAAAATTCTCCGCCCGCGCCATCACGGGTGTCCTGCACGAAGGCCCGCTGTCGCTGGTGTGCCCGACGAACCAGTCCGCGCCGCTCGCCGACTGGCTCATCGCGCAGGGCGCTGATCATGTGACGGTCGGCACGCTCGACTATATTTTCGGCGCGCGCAACGCGCTGTTCGAGAAGCTCGCCGGGCGCATCGGCTGATCTGCAGGCTTCAGGATAACTGAAGCAGCCCTCATGGCGCGGACCGCCCCGGCGGCGTCTCGCGCCATGAGGCCGGTCCGCGAGAAATCCTACAGCGCGTCGAGGCCCGCCTTGGCGACCTGCGCGTCCTGCGAGGACTGAACGCCCGAGACTCCGATGGCGCCCACGAACTGGCCCTCCGCCACGATGGGCAGTCCGCCTTCGACAGGCGTCACGCCCGACAGGCTCATCACCGCCACGCGCCCGCCGGCCACCACGTCTTCCAGCGCCTTGGACGGACGGCGGAACATGATGGCCGTGCGGGCCTTGTCGACCGCAATGGTGGACGAGGCCTTCTGGGTGCCGTCGAGGCGTTCCAGATACATGACGTGCCCGCCATCATCCACGATGGCGATGACGACATTCCAGCCCTGCTTTTTGGCTTCGGCGCGGGCCGCGTCGGCCATGCGGCGGGCGTCTTCGATCGAAAGGGCGAGTTGGTTCAGCAAAGTCGAAATCCTTGTGTGTCCGGCGAAGAGCGCCGTGTGTGCATCATAGGGAATTGCCGCCGCGGCTGAAAGCGTGGCTTTTGCCCTGTGCGCGACCGCACATCGCCCCGGGCCGGTGTGCCGCATTCTCTCCCCATCAGCTTTGGAGAGAGCCATGTCGGTCGCCCACACCTACCCGTCCCAGATCAGCGCCCGCCGCGCGGACCGTTTCGGCAAGATCGCGGTTGCTGTCGGCGCAGGACTTCTGTCGCTGGCCTTGCTGCAGCCGCTGGCTGTCAGCGCGGATACCGAACATCAAACAGTGACGCAGCAGATCAAGCCCGAGCAGCCCAAGCCAGAGGCGGAAGCCGCGCAGCCGCGCAAGGTCGTGCGGGTCATCCCGATCTGGAATGTTGCGCCCGATCAGGCGCAGAAGAACTGACAGCCGCCCGATAGCGGCTGCGGCAGGGCCGGGCGAAGGAGCGCGCCCAGTCCTGTACTTTCAATGGCGACGCCTGTCCGCCAGCAGGTCCATCAGGGGCGATATATTCGCCAGTTTGTCGAGGCCCAGCGCGAGATCGCGCACCTTCTGGCGGTCGGCGTCCGGCAGGACGTCGCGCGTCAGCCGTTCGAATTTTTCGACCACGGCGTTTTCGTCCAGCGCGCCCTTGGAATGACCGGGCGCATAGGCGCATTCGGTGCGGTGCTTCGTGCCGTCCTTCAGAGTGACTTCGAGCGCGCAGGGATAGCCATAAGGGGCTTTCGTGTTCCACGCAGCGTCGACGCTCATGGTGGCTTTCGCCATCAGGGCCGTCACCTGCGGATCGGTCCAGCGCGCATTGTCGTAGGCGCGCATCGACAGCGTGCCGTCGATCAACGTCACTGCAGGCAGGAAATAGAAGCTGTGGTCGGCGGCCTCGCGCGAATCCGGGTACCGGCGCGCCACTTCCTGCTGCTGGTCATGCACCATCGGATAATCGGCCATGATCACGTTGAAGCTTTCGATGTGGTCGGTGCGTCCGCCCAGAATCTTGTGCATCTCCATCGCGGCGGCCACTTCGGCCTGTCCGGTGGCGAGGCACGGGAACGCCTTGATGTGCGAAAGGCTCACCGCATAGGGGCTGACGACCGGCGTCGTCAAAAGATTGAAATCCGCGTTTTCGCTGAACAGGACGCGCAATCCGTCCTTGCTCTCGAAAATCGCTTGCGGGCCGGTCATTCCGCCGCCGGCCAGCAGCGTGCTGGCGACGCCGGTCTGGGCGATGAGCGGGTTGGACAGGAACTTCGCTGCCGTGATGTGTCCGCGACGCACCAGGCGCGGCGTGAGGGACCGCATGGCGGCGAGCGCGATGGCGTGCCGCATCCTGTCGACGTCGAAGCCCATGAGACGTCCGGTCATCACCGCCGCGACCGTGCCCGAAACGCTCGTGCCGTCCCACTGGCCCTTGTTGTCGAACAGGATGCGCATCCGCTCGAAGACGTCGTAGCCGATGATCACCGAGGCGATGACGTCGAGACCGCTCGAACCGCGCCATTCGCCGACCGCCAGCGCCACCGGAATATTGTCGCTCGGGTGCCCGCCGATGCTCACCGCACCGCTCTTGCCGACGCCCAGCGTGAAATCGTTGAGGTCGAGATAGCGGACCAGAATGCCGTTCGCGAGCGTCGCATTGGTGACGGACGTCTTGCCCTTGAAGCCGATGATCGTCGCCTGCGGGGCGCCGCCTGTGGTCTCGATCGCTTCGCAGGCCTCGACCACCTCATGCTCGTCAAGCGTCGTCAGCGCGCAGCCGATGGAATCCAGAATGATCAGCTTGGTCTGCTGGATGATGTCCGGCGGCAGCTTTCGGGCGTCGAGATCGAGAACGCTTTTCGACAGGCGGGCGAGCAGGTCGGATTCGGCCATCAGGACATTTTCCTCCAATGTTATTCGCGCATGGCGCGATCATTTCCGGCACACTAGCGATTGGAATCCGTTCGCACAATCAGCGCCGGGCGGCGTGGACAATGCGGGCAGCCCCGCATAGCTTTCCCGTAAAGCCGACAGGAAACACCCGATGACATCCATTTCCGACATCCGCCTCGACGGCCGCGCCGCGATAGTCACCGGCGCGGGCGCCGGGCTTGGACGCGCGATGGCGCAAGCGCTCGCCGGCGCAGGCGCGGATGTGGTCTTCGCCGACGTCAACGAGGAATCCGCGCGCCGCAGCGCAGCGGAGATGGCCGGAAAGCCCGGCGCGGGCCGCGCCCTGCCGATCGGATGCGACATCACGAGTCTCGACGACTGCCGCCGGACCGTCGATGCAGCGCTCGTGGCCTTCGGGGCCCTGCACATTCTGGTGAACAATGCCGGCAAGGGGCCTGCCCATGTGGAAGCCTCGCCGAATACGAAGTCGCTGAAGTTCTGGGAGGCTGATCCGGACATCTGGCGGCTTGTCATCACCACAAATGTCACCGGCGCCTATTTCATGTCCCACGCCGCCGCTCCGCATCTGATCCGCTCCGGCCGGGGCCGTATCGTCAATGTCACCACCAGCCTGCCGACCATGCAGCGCAAGACCAATTCGCCCTACGGGGTCAGCAAGGTCGCCATCGAGGCCGAGACGCTCATCTGGTCGAAGGACCTGGAAGGAACGGGCGTTACGGTCAATTCGCTCATCCCGGGCGGGGCGGTCGATACGGATTTCGTCAGCGCCCCGACCCGCGCGGACATGAAGGCTTCCGGCCGCAAGATCCTGCAGCCCGAGGTCATGATCGCCCCGATCCTCTGGCTGGCCTCGCGGCTGTCCGATGGAGTCACAGGCCGCCGCTATGTGGGCAAGAACTGGGATTCCTCTCTCGATCCGTCCGCTGCCGCCGCGAAGGCGCTTGAAGCGCCGGTCCTGCGCAAGCCGCCCGCCGATCTCTAGCTGCATGCGACTTTTGGATAGGCCGGTGCGCGCCGCATGGGGCGGGGCGGCGTCCCACGCTCCTTGTCAGGGGTCGTGATAGGCTATAACTACCGCGTCGGATCGAGAGGCCTCGCCTTGCGTGGGCGCGGGAATTTCGGCACGGTCGCGCACGCCGCGCGGACCGCATGGGTGGAGCGGCGGGAGGCAAGGGTAGTGCTGACCATCCTGTTCGACGGCATCGCCTATGGCATGCTGCTCTTTGTTCTCGCGGTGGGGCTTTGCGTCACCCTTGGCCTGATGAACTTCATCAATCTGGCCCACGGCGCGTTCGCCATGGCGGGCGGCTACCTCACCGTGGTGCTGCTCAACAAGTTCGGCGTGCCGTTCCTCCTGTGTCTGCCGGCCGCCTTCGTGTTTTGCGGCGTTCTGGGGGCCATCCTCGAACGCACGCTCTATGTGCGCCTTTATGACAAGACGCATCTCGACCAGGTGCTGTTCTCGATCGGGCTGATCTTCATCTCCATCGCGACGGTCGATTTTTTCATGGGCGCCAGCCAGCAGATGATCAATCTGCCGCCCTATCTGCAGGGCCGCATTGATGTGCTGGGCGCCAGCATCGGCATCTACCGGCTGTTCGTCATCGTCATCTGCGGTCTGCTGACCATCGCGCTTCAATATGCGCTGAGCCGGACGCGTTTCGGCAGCCGGTTGCGGGCTGCGGTGGACGACGGCCGCGTGGCGCGCGGCATGGGCATCGACGTAACGCGCATCTTCTCCATCACCTTCGCCATGGGATCTGCGCTCGCGGGCCTCGGCGGGGCACTCGGAACGGGCATCCTCAGCCTCGATCCGTTCTTTCCGCTGAAATACATGATCCTGTTTTTGATCGTGGTGGCGGTCGGCGGCACGCAGACGATCACGGGGCCTTTCTTCGCCTCGATCCTGCTCGGCATCGCGGATGTGTTCGGCAAATATTACGACAACATCCTTGAGCCGGTTGGCAAGATGTTCGGCTTTGAAATGCCCGGCATCGGTTCCTTCACGATCTACATCCTGATGGTCGTGGTGCTGATCTTCCGTCCGCAAGGTCTTTTCGTGAAGGGAGCTTCGCGATGACGGACTTTACCGACGACAGGCTTCGCGCGCGGGAATCCGTCATCAGCGGATCGCGCTGGTACTGGCCCGAATTCCTGTTCTGGATCGCCGCCGCGAGCCTGTTCTTTCTCGTGCCGACGAAGCTGACGCTGCTCAGCGAAATCTTCATTCTCGGCCTGATGGCCCTGTCGATCGACCTCGTGCTCGGCTTTGCCGGGATCGTGACGCTCGGGCAGGCGGCCTTCTTCGGGCTCGGCGCCTATTCGGCGGCCCTGATGGCGAAGCACGGGTACGGCGCGTTCCTGTTCGGAATCATTCCGGTCAATGATCCACTGCTTGGCCTCGTGGTGGCCGCGATCGTCGCCGGCATCGTGGGCTTTGCGACGAGCTTCCTCGTTCTGCGCGGTTCGGACCTCACGCGCCTGATGGTGACGCTGGGCGTCGGCCTCATTATCGAGGAACTCGCCAACAAGATGAAGTCCGTAACCGGCGGCTCTGACGGTCTGCAGGGCGTGATGCCCGCGCCGGTGCTGGGCAAATGGGACTTCGATCTCTACGGGCAGGTGGCGTTCTGCTACACGCTGGCCGTCCTGTTCGTCATGTTCATGCTCGTGCGCCGTCTGGTTCACTCGCCTTTCGGCCTGTCGCTGAAGGCGATCAAGCAGAACCCCTTGCGGGCGCGCACCATCGGCATGCCGGTGAACGCGCGGCTTGTTGCGGTCTATACAATCGCCGCCATGATCGCCGGCGTTGCGGGCGGGCTGTTGTCACAGACCACGCAGTTCGGCTCGCTCGACATGGTGGCTTTCCATCGCTCGGCCGATGCGCTGCTGATCCTGATCTTCGGCGGCGCCGGCTATCTCTACGGCGGGCTCGTGGGCGCGGTCGCCTTCCGGGTGATGCAGGATTTTCTCGGCAACATAACCCCGCAATACTGGCAGTTCTGGCTCGGCGTCATCCTGCTGATCCTCGTGCTCTTCGTGCGCGGCGGCATTCTGGGCCTGCTGCGCAACGGGCGCGAATTTCTGTCGCATCCGGGAGCCGCGAAGGCGGGCGCCGGCGCGGTCTTGCGCGCGCTCATCGAACGCCGGTCGCCTCTCGCGCTGATCTTCTTCAAGGGCGCGGCGAAAAAGGTCATCTCCGACAAGCGCAGCGAGCGGGACGGGGAAAGCGGCAAGGGAGCCGGAGGTGTGTAACGCCTGCAATCCCCGCTTCATGCAATTCATGAAGTCCTACATGAGCCGCCGCGATGCGGTCCGTGGAATCGCGGCCGCTGTCGCAGGCGTGACGCTGGGCGCGCCCGCCGTTCATGCGCAGGCCGCCAGTGCGGCGGACACGATCGTGCTCGCGCGCACCATTCACACGTTGAACGATCGCGCCCCGCGCGCGGAAGCCGTGGCGATTACGGCCGGCAGGATCGTGGCGGTGGGCGATCGGTCGACCGTGCTGGGCCTGCGCGGTCCGGCCACGCAGGTGGTGGATCTGGGCGACTACACGGTGCTTCCGGGTTTCGTCGATCCGCACATGCACTCGAACTTTTCCGGCATTCGCCCTTGGCTCGACGTCGGCCCGTTCACCACGCGCGATCTGGCCGACGCGCGCGAAAAGATCCGCACCGCCGCAGCGCAGACGAAGCCCGGCGGCTGGGTGCAGGCCAAGATGCTCGATCCGTCGATCATGGCGGGCGAGCCTTTCAGCCGCAAGGTTCTCGACGAACTCGCGCCCGCAACGCCTGTTTTCGTGCTCGAGTCGAATGGCCATGTGGCTTACGCCAACACGCCCGCTTTCGAACTCGCAAAGGTCACGCGCGATCTGCCCGATCCGCCGCAATCGCGCTTTGTGCGCGACAGCAACGGCGAGTTGACCGGCAGGCTTGAAGAGCCGGGCGCTTTCCAGCCCTTCATCGTCACCATGCCGGCGCCGACGACAGCGGAATTTGCCGCCTTCCTGCGTCTGGATATCGAGGACGCCGCCGCCAGCGGCTGTACGACGCTGCATGATTGCGGCATCGGCGGCCTGTTTGCGGAGGGCGACCTTCAACTCATCGATCAGGTGATGGCGAGCGATCCGCCTGTGCGATATGCGGGCTTTCTGGTCTCAACCCATTTCGACAAATGGACCCAGATGGGGCTGCGGCCCGGCCTGCGTTCGCGCCGGTTCACCCTCACGGGAATCAAGGCGTGGGCAGACGGCTCCAATCAGGGCCTGACCGGCTACCAGCGCGAGCCCTATCTTGGCATGACGTCGCGCGGCGCGCTCAATTACACCCCGCAGGAAATCGAGGATGTCATCCGCAAGGCGCATGTGACCGGGTGGCAGCTCGGCGTCCATGCGAACGGCGATGCGGCGATTGATGTTGTGCTCGACGCCTTCGAGCGCGTCACGGGCGGCAGTTCCGCGCATGGCCTGCGCCACCGCATCGAGCATTGCAGCCTTCTGCACGCCGAACAGATCGCCCGGATGGCGCGTCTCGGAATTTCACCTTCTTTCCTGATCGGCCATGTCCATTTCTGGGGCAGGGCGTTTCGCGACAATCTGCTCGGACCCGCGCGCGCGGATGTGCTCGATCCATGCAATTCTGCACTGAAAGCCGGGCTGCGCATGTCGCTGCACTCGGATTTCAACGTGACGCCTATCGACCCGCTGCGCTGCATCCAGAACGCGGTGCTGCGTGACCTGCGCGGAACGACCGAGGTGCTGAATCCCTCAGAGCGGATCACGCCCCTGCAGGCAGTGCGCGCCATGACGCTCGACGCCGCATGGCAATGTCATCTCGATTCGACTTGCGGCAGCATCGAGGTCGGAAAAGCCGCTGATCTCGTCGTGCTGGAAAGAGATCCGATGGCGGTCCAGCCAGACGCCATCCAGTCCATACGGGTCCACTCGACATGGCTCGACGGAGTCAAACGCTATGCGGCATGATGCGATGACAGGACCTGGCGGCACGGCGGCGCGGGACTCCGGTCAGCGGAGGACTGAGCCATGACGGTCGTTCTGGAAACCCGCAATCTTGTGAAAAAGTTCGGCGGCATCACCGCCACCGACAATGTCTCGTTCAAGCTCCGGAAGGGCGCGCGGCACGCGCTCATCGGACCCAATGGCGCGGGCAAGACCACATTCGTCAACCAGCTCTCCGGCGTCTTGCAGCCGACGTCCGGCACGGTGCTGCTCGGTGGTCAGGACATTACTGGCTGGAGCGCTCGCCGCCGGGCGATTTCCGGACTCGCCCGCACGTTCCAGATCAACCAGCTCTTCGCCGACTTTACGCCCGCGCAGACCATCGTGCTGGCGATTGCCGAACGCGAGAACAAGGGCTGGGAATGGTTTCGGCCGGCGGGCACGCGCAGCGAATATGTGGACGAGGCCGTGGAGCTTCTGCGCAGCCTCGGCCTGTCGGACGTTCTCGACCAGCGCGTCGGCTCGCTGGCCTATGGGCGTCAGCGTCTGCTCGAAATCGCCATCGCGGTCGCCGCCAAGCCGCATGTGCTGCTGCTGGACGAACCTGCCGCAGGCGTGCCGGAATCCGAACGCGACCAGATCCTCGACGTGGTCTCTGCGCTGCCCGAAGAAGTGGCGCTGGTGCTCATCGAACACGACATGGATCTTGTGTTCCGTTTCGCCAGATCCATTTCGGTTCTGGTGAACGGCGCATTGTTCGTCGAAGGCACGCCGTCCGAGATCGCCAACGATCCGCGCGTCCGGCAAGTCTATCTCGGCGAGGAGGAACTGCTCCATGTCTGAGCTTCTGGCCCTCAACGACATTTCCGCCGGCTATGGCGAAGCGCTCGTCCTTTCGGGCGTTTCCCTCACGCTCGACGAAGGCAAGTCGCTGGCCTTGCTGGGCCGCAACGGCACGGGCAAGACGACGTTGCTGAACACCATTGTGGGCCTGACGCGCCGCCGCGGCGGCACATTGCGTCTGGGCGGCAAGGACATCACGGCCCTGCGCCCCGATCAGCGCGCCGAAGCCGGGATCGGCTGGGTGCCGCAGGAGCGCAACATCTTCAAGTCGCTGACGGTGGACGAGAATCTCACCGCCGTCATGCGCCCCGGCCCGTGGGATTGCGCGCGCATTTACGCGATGTTCCCGCGCCTTGCGGAGCGCAAGGGCAACATGGGCAACCAGCTATCGGGCGGCGAGCAGCAGATGCTCGCAATCGGCCGCGCGCTGGCGCTCAATCCGCGCCTGCTGCTGCTCGATGAACCGCTTGAAGGTCTTGCGCCCATCATTGTCGACGAACTGCTGGCAGCGCTCGGCCGGCTCATAACCCAGGAAGGCATGTCGGCGATTCTGGTCGAGCAAAGCGCGAGAAAAATTCTGCCTCTCACCGATCACGCCATCATTCTTGAGCGAGGTCAGATCGCCTTTTCGGGAGATAGCGCATCCTTGGCGAGCGATCATTCGACCCTGCACAATCTGCTTGGCGTGGCCGAGCGCAAACCCGCCGCCGTGAAGGCGCACTAGTTCAACAGGAGAACAATATGCAACGCACCACCCCACCGTTCCGCGCCGATCATGTCGGCTCCATCCTGCGCACCGAACCGCTCAAGAAGGCGCGCGCCGAGTTTTTCGCCGGGAAGATCGACCGCGCCGCACTGGCGGTCGTCGAGGATGCCGAAATCCGCAAGATCGTCGCCCAGCAGGAAGCCATCGGCCTCGAGTCGATCACCGACGGCGAGTTCCGCCGTTCGTGGTGGCACTATGACTTTCTCGGCGCTCTCGATGGCGTCGAACTCGTTTCGGTCGACACGGGCATTCACTTCACCGGCGTCACCACCAAGGCGGAAGCCCCGCGCGTGGTCGGCAAGCTCGGCTCGAAAGCGCATCCGCATATCGAGCACTTCAAGTTCCTGAAGTCGGTCGCGAAGAAGACACCGAAGCAGGCGATCCCCAGCCCGTCGATGCTGCACTATCGCGGTGGCCGCAAGCTCATCAACATGGGCGTCTATCCGACCATGGAGGAGTTCTACAGCGATCTCGGCCTCGCCTATCGTCAGGCGGTTGCGGGCTTCGCGGATGCAGGCTGCCGCTATCTCCAGCTGGACGATTGCTCCTTCGCCTATCTGTGCGATCCCGAACAGCGCAAGATGCTGGAAGCGCGCGGCGAGCATTGGGAAACGCAGGCCCAGATCTATGCGGACATGATCAACTCCGCCGTGGCGGAAAAGCCCGCCGATATGTGCATCTCGATCCACGTCTGCCGCGGCAACTTCCGCTCGACCTTCATCGCGTCCGGCGGTTACGAGCCCATTGCCGACGTCCTGTTCAACAAGGTCAACGCCAACGCCTACTTCCTCGAATGGGACAATGACCGTTCGGGCGGCTTCGAGCCGCTGCGCTTCCTGCCAAAGGGCAAGCAGGTCGTGGTGGGCCTCATCACTTCCAAGACCGGCGAACTGGAAAGCCGCGACTCGGTCCTGCGTCGTCTGGACGAAGCTTCAAAATTCGCCCCGATCGACCAGCTTTGCCTCAGCCCGCAGTGCGGCTTTGCCTCGACCGAGGAAGGCAACACGCTGAACGAAGAGCAGCAGTGGAAGAAGCTGCAATTCGTGATCGACATTTCGCGCGAAGTCTGGGGCAAGTAAGAGAGCAGCCAAAGCCCGCGCGGTTCGTGAAGCGCGGGCTTTATTGCGCCGGAGGCAGCGGCTCTGTCGCGATCTCCGGCCCTGTCGGCCGCACATCGTTGGAGCCGAGCACGGAACTGACGCCGGCGTCTTCGGGGCGCGCCCGGCCGAGCTGCGCGCCGATCAGGCGAATGACGCCCGGCGCATCGGCGTAAACGTCATGGCCGATAAAATTGGTGGACGAAGTCGCGCCGGTGACGTCGTAGATCGTCACACCCAGACGCTTCAGGGCGTTGCGGTCTGCGTCGTTCGTCGGGTTCATCGCGCCGACGCGCGGCCGGTCCCGCGCGATGAGGCTCGACAGCGACAGGGCGCGGTCATTCGCCGACACGAATACCGAGACGCGAGCGCCGGCGAGCTTCGCCATTTGCTGGCGGAACACGGCCAGATCGATATCGGGCGCCGCCAGCATGACTTCGCCAAGCCGTCCGCCGAGATTGGGTTGTCCGGAAATTGACGCCTCGCGCAAACCTTCCATTGCCAGCCAGGCGCCCATCGAATGCGCCAGCACATGCACGCGGCCGACGGACGGTGTTTTCGCCAGATCGAGCAGCATGCGGGTGAGGGCGTCGCGCGAGGCGGTGGCGCTTTCCTTGTCGGCCGCATAGCCGGTGATCTCGCCGCGCGACGGCCATGTGAACAGGACCGGCACGCCGCCGAACTTTCCGTCCGCCACGATCTGCGCAAGCCGGAAGCGCGCTTCCTCCAGGCCCGTATTGTAGCCGTGAATGAAGACCAGCACGTCGCGATTGGAGCCGACGCGGCCCGAAAGGTTCGTGGCGATCGTCGTGTTGAATTCTTCACGCGAGATGTCGCGGTCCATCGTGACCGCAAAATGCTTCGCCGGATCGGGCTTGCCGAACGTGGGCTGCTCGATTGCGCCTGCCGAATGTCCGGGCGGAACCGACACCATCGTCTGCGCGAAATGCGCCGAGCCTTCCTCGCCGCCGCGCCGGATATTGTTGCGCACTGGCCTGGTGGAAGCGACGAACATCAGCGCCTCGCTCGCCTGCTGCGGCGCGCGCGACGCAAACGGATTGGTCATGCTCGGAATAGCAGCCCCGACGGTCTCGAACGCCGCCGCCCCGCAGCCCGAGAGGCCTGCCGCCAGGCTCATGATCGCAAGGGCGCGTGGCCAGCGTCGAGCGGCTGAATTCCGCGAGTCTGTCAAAGGCATTAAGGAAAGTCCGGTTCACGGGAACAAGCGAGTGGTTCCTGTGAACGTCAATCGTGACCAGAATGGGACCGGAGGCGCGATTCTGCGGGCGGAAACAATCAGGCGGCGGAAGCCGCGTCTGCATTTTCCTGTTCCATCGAGTAGAGCGCCGAATTGCCGCCATGTTCGGCAACCTCGACGGACTCGAGCCACACGCGTCCGCCGGTTTCTCGTCCGACGAATTCCTGTGCATGGTCGAACACGTAGCGCGCCGTCGCCTCGCAGCCCACGGCCGGCAGAATGCGCAAGTCGATCAGCCCTGCTTCGGCCATATCCTTGAAATGCGAGCGCGCCGGGTCATCTTCGGCGATCAGCACCGTGTGATCAAACTGCTCGTGCAGCCAGGCGCGGATCGACTTCAGTCCACCGAAATCCACACACCAGTTGCGGTGATCGAGTGCGCGCGTGGCGAAGACGAAGCGGAATGACAGTGCATAGCCGTGCAACAGTCGGCAGTGAGAGTGAGTCGCCCGCCATTGCCGGAAACAACAGGACAGACCTTCGGAATGATCGTATCGCTTTGTCGAGCGGTAGATAGCGCCCTTGGCGGCGGGCGTATTGGCCGGAACGCGCTGCGGCTGGCTCATCATCAATCTCCGGAGCGGGCAAGCGCGACACATTCACGCTGGAATTCCTGCTTGAGCTCCCGGTCGCCTTCCATCACGCCGTGATAGCTGGTGGTGATCATGCGGCTTTCTCGCGTGGAGCGCACGCCACGGTGCGTCTTGCACATGTGCGTAGCTGAAATGCGCACCGCGACGCCGCGCGGCTGCGTGGTTTCTACGATGAAGTTGGTGATCTGCTTCACCAGCTCTTCCTGTATCTGGAAGCGTGAGCAGAAGTAGTCGACGATGCGATCATATTTCGACAGGCCGATGATCTTGCCGTCTCGCGACGGGATGACGCCCACATAGGCTTCGCCATAGATCGGCATCAGATGATGCGCACACATGGAGCGCACTTCGATCGGCCCTGTGACGATGAGATCTTCGGTTCCGGCCGCGTTCTCGAATTCGGTGATCTTCGGCGGTTCCTGAAACCGTCCGGAGAGAACCTCTTCTACAAACATCTTGGCGACGCGGGCAGGAGTATCGCGCATGTTGTGGTCGTTGCGATGATCGATCATCAGCACGTCGAACAGTTCTTCGAGCTTGCTGGCAGCCTCCGTCATCATCGCCGCGCGCTGAGCCAGATCGAGGCTGCTGTCGATGGCTTCGTTGCCAAGACGCGCCGAATTGGATCCGGCGACAATCTTCAGATTGTTGATCATGTTGCTCACCACGGGCCTCTCGTTTGTTAACGCCACGCTTCCAAACGAAAATTGAACATTTACTGCTAAAGGACAAATTACCTGAAATTGCATCTTTCTGAGTTTGGTAAATGGATAGTAAATTTTATTCTACGTCGGATTTAAACAATTTTCGTTAGTATTTGTCTGCTCAAGCTTCGGCTGTAAATGCGCCAACCAGGAGGTTGTCCATGTATTCTCGCAGACAATTCAACGTATTCGCCGCTACCGGATTAGCGTCTTTGACCGTTTCGACCTTCGGAGCGAAAGCCCTGACTGCTCCGGCCGGCAAACCGGTTCTGACTATTGCCGGTAACATTTCCGAGAGCAATTCCCCAGCCGGAGCCGCGTTTGATCTCAAGATGATCGAAGCTCTGGGCGTCAATGGCTTCGAAACTACCTGTCCGTGGTACGACGGCGCGATGAAGTTCGAAGGCCCGCTGATGCGCAAGCTGCTCGAAACAGTCGGCGCCAAGGGGTCTGTCCTGTCGGTTCAGGCATTGAACGATTACACAACCGACATTCCGATGGACGACTTCTCGAAGTTCGATGCGGTTCTGGCCGTGAAGCGCAATGGCGAATACATGCCTGTTCGCGACAAGGGCCCGCTTTTCATCGTCTATCCGTATGACAGCATTCCGGAGCTGAAGAGCCAGACCTATTACAAGCGCTCGGCCTGGCAAGTCGCCAGAATGACCGTGAAGTAATCGCCACCTCGATCGCTCCGGGGGCCGGCGCAATGACATTCAAAAGACTCGCAAAAGGCGCTCTTGCCTGCGTTGTCGCCGGCTTTTTCGTTTCCGCTCTTTATATTGTCTCGCTGATCTCCGAGAATCAGCGAGCCATCACTCAGTTGTCGAACTACAATCTCGCCTGGATTTCGAGCCAGGCGGCCGTCGAACTCGTGCGTCTCAACCAGCGAGCTGCGGCATTCTCGGCGGGCGATCCGATGGTTGACGCCGATGAAGTGCAGCTTCGTTACGATATCCTGATGAACCGCCTCAATCTTTTGAGCGCTGGAGAATTCAAGTCCTTCGTTGAAACGAGCGTCGAGCGTATTGAACTGGTCGGGCAGCTCTCCAAGGTCTTGCACGGCCTTGATCAGATTATGGAAAAGCTGTCTGTCGAGACCGCTCGTGAAATTGTCACGCGCCAGCTTGAGCCTTTCGACGTTCGTCTCGTCAAACTGGCTTCGGACGCATATGCGTTCGGCACGGAGAGGCTGGCGTCATACCAGCACCGGCTTGAAGCCCTGCAGACAACCTTCGTGCAGGTCATCACGGGCCTCATTGCGTCGGGATTGCTTCTGATTCTCTTCCTGCTCCTGCAGAACCGTGCTGTTTCGCGCGCGCATTTCGAGCTTCAATCGCTGGCGTCAAATCTGCGCCACACGGCCTACCAGCTTGCCAACGCCAAGGAAGATCTGGAAAGCACGAACAACGAACTTCAGACGAAGAATGCGACGCTGACCCTTCACGAACAGCGTCTTCAGACCCAGAACGACCGTTTCGACGCCGCGCTGAGCAACATGTTGCACGGCCTCCTGATGGTCGATGCACATTGCAATCTGGTGATCTGCAATAGCCGTTTCTGCGAAATCGTCGGACTGACGCCGGAGGAATTGTCGGTCGGGCTCAACTTCATTGAACTCCACACCCGTGGGGACTCGCGCTACGACGCATGTCTGCACGCTTTCGACACGATTTGCTCCCAGATCAAAGGCAGGCAGAGCCGGCCGGGCTTGTTCCGCCACGAATTTCCCGATGAACGCACGATCAGTTTCTCTTGCCAGTCCCTTCCCGGCGGCGGATGGATCGCGACCTGCGAGGACATCACGGACCGCAGACGCGCCGAAGCTCGAATCGAATACATGGCCCATCACGATGTTTTGACAGGCCTGCCGAACCGCGCGCAGTTTACCGAGCGCTTGCAGGAGATGATCGACGACAGGAATCAGGCGCCCCGAGCCTTTGCGGTGATGACCGTCGACCTCGACCGGTTCAAGGCCGTCAACGACACATTGGGTCATCATGTCGGCGACATTGTCCTCCAGGAGGCTGGCGCAAGGCTCAGGCGTTGCCTGACGGAAGGCGATCTTGGAGCAAGGTTCGGGGGCGATGAATTCTCGGTTCTTTGCGCCGGCGCGGAGGACACTCTCGCGCTGGCGGAGCGCGCCAGACAGATCGTGCATATTTTCTCGGTGCCGTTCCAGGTCGACGGCCGCGAACTGATGCTGGGCGCAACGATTGGAATATCGATCTATCCGGCCGACGGATCGAGCATCGACCAGCTCATGCGAAACGCTGACCTCGCGCTTTACCGGGCAAAGGACGAGGCGCGTGGGTCGTTCTGCTTCTACGAAGTGTCGATGGACGCCAATATACAGGCGCGCGAAGAGCTCCAACTTGATCTGCGGGCCGCCATATCGAGGAGCGAACTGGAACTGCATTATCAGCCCATCGTGAATGTCGATGGCAACAAGCTGTCCGGTTATGAGGCGCTTGCAAGGTGGCGTCATCCGGCGCGCGGATTGGTGTCGCCCGCCGTGTTCATTCCTGTTGCGGAAGAAATCGGCGAAATTGTTCACATCGGCGAGTGGGTTTTGCGTCAAGCCTGTTTCGACGCCGCCCTGTGGCCAGTCGAAGCTACAGTTTCAGTGAACGTGTCACCCGTGCAATTGCGCTCCCGCAATTTTATCAATTCCATCGTCCAGTCATTGGCCGCTTCGGGCCTTGGCGCGCACCGGCTTATTCTCGAAATTACCGAATCCGCCTTGCTGGACGATCAGTTTGATTTGAACCAGAAGCTCGCCCTCATCCGGCAGCTTGGCGTCAAGATCGCGCTCGATGACTTCGGCACCGGCTATTCGTCGCTGAGCTATTTGCGCAAATATCGCTTCGATAAGGTCAAGATCGACCGGTCGTTCATCGAGGAAATCACCGAGAGCGGCGATTGCAGCGCGATCGTGCAGCTCATTATCGATCTGGGCAAAATCTTGCAGATCACCACCACGGCCGAAGGCGTCGAAACACCTGAACAACTCGAAAAGCTCGTCAGCATGGGCTGTCACGAAATTCAGGGCTTTCTGATCGACCGGCCGCTGGCAATGCCGGACGTTCTGGATCGAATGCGCGCAGTCGGCATTCCCATGCGCCGCGCCGCCTGAGCGCAATCGTTCTTTCGGCGCTCTTTTGATGATGCAGGCAGCGGTGTAGATCGTTGTCCATGTTTCTTGCCTCCGCTCATGGCTCCATCGAAGCTGCCCCGCTGGCGCATGCCATATTGGCCGGAGATCGGGCGGCCCTGGCGCGCGCCATCACCTTGGTCGAGAGCCGCAAGCCGGAGCATCAGGAGAAGGCGCGCCGTCTCGTGCAATTGCTGATGCCCCACACCGGCAAGGCTTGCCGGGTCGGCGTCACGGGCGTTCCGGGCGTCGGCAAGTCCACCACGATCGACACGCTCGGGGCCAATCTCTGCGGGGCGGGGCATCGGGTCGCGGTTCTGGCGGTCGATCCGTCATCGACCCGGACGGGCGGCTCGATCCTCGGCGACAAGACCCGCATGGCGCGGCTGTCGGCGGATCGGCGCGCCTTCATTCGTCCATCGCCCTCATCCGGCACGCTTGGCGGCGTGGCGGCGAAGACGCGCGAATCCATGCTGCTCTGCGAGGCTGCGGGCTTCGACGTCATTCTCGTCGAGACGGTCGGCATCGGCCAGTCCGAAACAGCCGTGGCGGACATGACGGATTTTTTTCTCGTGCTCATGCTGCCCGGTGCGGGAGACGAATTGCAGGGCATCAAGAAGGGCGTGCTGGAACTCGCCGACATGATCGCCATCAACAAATCCGACGGCGACAACCGGCCGCGCGCCATCGCGGCCGCAGGCGAGTACCGGGCGGCGCTGCATATTCTGCAACCGGCCTCTGCGCATTGGTCGCCCCCGGTGATTCTCGTTTCGGGCTTGGCCAATGAAGGTCTCGACATCCTCTGGGCGAATATCGCCGAGCACCGGCGGCGGATGGAAGCGGCGGGCGAACTCGCCCTGCGCCGCGGCCGCCAGCAGGTGCGCTGGATGTGGACCATGATCGACAACGGTTTCCGGGCGCGCCTCGGCAGCAACGCAGAGGTTCGCGCCTTGGTTGGCGATCTCGAAAAGCAGGTGGCGGCGGGCGAGACCTCGCCGGCTCTCGCGGCCGAACAGGTGCTTCATGCGCTCGGATCGTAAGCCGATCATTCTGGTCACCGGATTCGGCGCTTTTCCGGGGGCGCCCTCGAACCCGACACAGGCCATCATCGGGCGGCTGGCCAGACATGCGGTGCGACGTCTGGGGCGTCTGGGGATCGACCTTCGCCTCGCGGTGCTGCCGGTGACGTTTGCCCAAACGGCTCGCGACCTGCCGCGACTGCTCGTCGACGTGAACCCCGACATGGTGCTGCATCTGGGGCTGGCCGGGAAGCGAAAGACGATCACGGTCGAGACGCGCGGGCTCAACCGCCTCACGATCCTTCGGCAGGATGCGGCCGGAAAGGTCGCGCCGCAGATCGAAGTGCGGCGCGGCGGGGCTTTTGACATCAGGGCAGGAGCGCCGGTCGGGCAGGTCATCTCCGCCATCGCGGCGACCGGGCTCCCCGTCCGGCCCTCCATCAGCGCCGGGGATTACGTCTGCAACCACGCGCTTTATGTCTCGCTGGCGGAAGGCTTTCGGGCTGGTTTCATCCATGTCCCGCGTCCGAGGGGCTGCAAGCCGGTGCGGGCCGACCGTCCCGTTCGGCCCACCATCGAGCAGATGAGCGCTGCGGTCCTCGCCGCCTGCCTTGTCATGGGCGCCCGGCTCCGTAGTTCTACCCCTGCGGGGGTTGACCGCTCCCGCCCGGTCTTCTAGGTCAGGCGACCTTCGGGAGATTGGCAACAAATGGATACCGGCGCTTTTCTGCTCGCGTTGCTGCAGATCATCTGGATCAACGTTCTTCTTTCGGGCGACAATGCGGTCGTGATCGCGCTCGCCTGCCGCTCCCTTCCGCCCGAGACGCGCAAGTGGGGCATCCTGTTTGGCGCGGGCGCGGCGGTTCTGCTGCGGATCATTTTCACGGTCATCGTCGCGACCCTGATGGGTCTGCCTTACCTGAAGATCATCGGCGGCCTGCTGCTGCTGTGGATCGCCGTCCAGCTTCTGACCGACGAGACAGACGAGACCGACGTCAAGGCCTCGAACTCGGTATGGGCCGCCGTGCGGACCATCGTGATTGCCGACATCATCATGTCGCTCGACAACGTGGTGGCCATTGCGGCCGCCGCGAAGGGCTCCTGGACGCTGATCGTGATCGGCCTCGCCATCTCGGTCCCGATGATCGTCTTCGGCGCGACCCTGCTGATGACCGTCCTGCAGCGCTATCCGATCCTCGTCTGGGCAGGTGCGGCCCTGCTGGGCTGGGTTGCGGGCGGCCTGATCGTCGAGGACCCGCTGGTGAAAGACTTCTTCATCGGCATCCTGGCCAAGCCGGGCGTCGATCCGAACGTGACCTTCCACGAACTCGTCGAGCCGTTCGGCGGCATCATCGGCGCGATCATCGTCGTGACAGTCGGCTGGTTGCTCAAGAAGCGCGAGAAGCCCGGGCGCGACGAGGACGTCGAGGTTTCGGGCTGAACCTGTCCGGCATCCGGAAAGAGCGGGCGGGGCTTCGGCCTCGCCCTTTTCGTTTCAGCGATGGGCTTCGAGGGTCCTTACGCCGCGCGGCGGCGTGAAGATCTGCACGCAATCCTTGCGGCCGGAGGCGAGGCACTTTTCCTTCGTCTCGTAACGGTCGATCTGCAGAACCGTCCAGATGATCGCAAAGCCGACCGCAAGCAGAAAGGCGGTGGCGATCAGATTGACGAAATGGCGGTGCTCATAGTCGGTTTCGTCGGGGTCGCGACGTTTCGCGCCGCCCTGGCCGGCTCTGACATTCAGCAAGTTGCCCGCCAACAGCCCTGTCCCGTGGTCTTGTGCCCGACGCATCGACACCGGTCCAAAATGCACAGGCTTCAAGTGTAGATCAAGTCAATTCGTCGGGGCTGGCGTTGGCCCGGTCCTGAGCGGCCGGAAAAGCCCGGTGCCCTTGGCTACCAGTTCGTCCTTTTCGTCGCGAATCCAGCCCTCGACCACGATGATGCTGCGGCCCCCGCGCAGGACCTTGCCTTCGCCGGTCAGCTTGCCGTGGCCCGGCGTCAGGAAATTGACCTGCATGTCGATGGTGATGACGCTGTGGCCTGCATCGAGGGTGGAACTGGCCGCGCCCGCCATGCAGGCGTCAAGCAGCGTCATCAGCAATCCGCCATGCGCGGTGCCGAAGCCGTTCTTCAGGTCCGGTGTGATCTCGACCTGCGCGATGCAGCGACCGCTTTCCCGGAACGGGCGGACGATGCTGCAGAAATCGAAGAAGGGAATCTTGCGCGGTTCGGGCTTCATGTCGCGTCAGGCTTTCGTCAGCAGGTTCACCCGGAACACGCTGTCGAAGACAAGTTTCCCGTCCTCGCGCTCGGCGTTCGACAGGAAGGCTTCGCGCACCTGCGCCTCGCGTTCGTCGAACAGGGCCTTGCGCTTCATGTCGCGGTCGATCTGGTCGGCCTTCCACTCATCGTAGCTCGCGAACTCGCGGCGCGCGCGATACAGGATTTCCGCGTCGGGCTTTGCTTCCTTCAGTCCGAGCAGCGCCTGATACGCCTCGGTGCGCACCGCAGTCTCGTCGTTCACCAGCCTCGTGGCGTCGTGGTAATTGCCCGACGGAACCGGCTCCATGATGTAGAGCTTGCCTCCGCTTTTCAGCACGCGCAGCGCTTCGCGCAGCGCCGTTTCCGCGTGCGGCATGTGGTGCAGGCTGTTGGAAAAAGCCACCACATCAAAGCTGCTGTCCGGATAGGGGATCGCCTCGCCGCTGGCGGCGCGAAAATCGACGTCGACTCCCGCCGCTTTTGCGGCCTCGCGGGCTTGCGCGATCTTCTTTTCCTTCACGTCGATGCCGCTGACGCTGTTGAAGCGCGACGCCAGCAGCCGCGTGAATTTGCCGTCGCCGCAGCCGATGTCGAGCGCGCTACCCTGTTCGTCCGCCAGAAGCTGCGCGACGATCTTCGGATTGCTGCTGAGCGGCATGGCGCGAATCTCTTCGCGCGAGGGAGCCATGGCGCGGGGGACCTGTTCGTTCATGTAAACGCTCCGGAAAATCTGCGATTATTGTCGTGGCAGATAAAGCCAATCCATCCGGGCCATCAAGCGTTCCGGCCCCATGCGGCGCATGGCGGCGTCGCGTGCGAACCCTGCCATGCCCGACAGGTGATAAATCCAGCCCTGACGGCGCGAGGCGCTGGCGACCGTCGCGGCGCGGGCGATGCGGCCTTTTTCATAGGCAGCGATCGTGGCCCGCATGTCGCCGCGATGCGCCGCGTCGGCTTGCGCCAGAGCCATCGCATCCTCGATCGCCATGGCCGCGCCGCTCGCCAGAAACGGCAGCATCGGATGGGCGGCGTCGCCGAGCAGAATGACGCGGTCGGTGCTCCAGCGCGTCACCGGATTTCGGTCGAACAACGGCCAGCGCCGCCATTCGGTCACGGCGCCGACGAGATCGCGCGCATCGCGATGCCAGCCGGAGAAACGTCGCGACACCTGCGCGGGATCGCCGTGCACCGCCCAGAAATCCTTGTCGTCGTCGCCTTTCCATTCGTCTTCGGTGATGGCGACCACATTCACCACGCTGCCCTGCCGCAGCGGGTAATGGACGAGATGCGCCTTCGGCCCGACCCACAGATTGGTCTGCAGCCGAACCGCATGGGCGGGCGCTGAGCGCGCATCCAGCACGGCGCGCCACGCGGTGCGGCCCGAATAGACCGGCTTGTCCTGCGGGCCGAGGCCGAGCCGCTCGCGCAGAACCGAACGCACGCCGTCCGCAGCGATCAGCAGATCGCCCTCGTAGCGCACGTTGATGTTGCTCATCTTGCCGCCGACCTGAACGCCGTTGGCCGAACTTGCAAATCCCAGGACGCTCGCGCCGGTCTTGATCGTCACGGCGGGTTCCTGCGCCAGCGCCTCGATCAGCGTGCGCTGCAGATCGGCGCGGTGGACCACCACATAGGGCGCTTTCCAGCGCAGGTCCGCGATGGGTCCGAGCGGCATCCGCACCAGTTCCGACCCGTCGCGGGCGCGGCGAATTTGCAGCGCTTCCGGCGTGGTGGCGTGCAGCATCAGCCGGTCGAGGACGCCGAGCTTTTCAAGAATGCTGGTCGCGTTGGGGGCGAGTTGCAGGCCCGCGCCGACTTCCTCGATCACCGGCGCGCGTTCCAGCACGGTGATCCGCCATCCCTGCCGGGCAAGCGCCAGCGCGGCGGTCAACCCGCCGATTCCGGCGCCCGCCACAATGGCGTGAAGTTGTCCGGGCGTCCCGCTCAGGCTGCCGCCTTCCCGGTCCATTCGCATTCCGCCGGCACGGAATGACCGTGCAGCGAAGCATCGAACACGTAGCGGGTCGAACAATAGGAGCAGAGCGCCTCGTTATCGCCACCCATGTCGATGAAGATGTGCGGATGGTCGAACGGAGGCAGCGCCCCGATGCACATGAATTCACGCGCTCCAACGCGGACGACCGGCACGCCCGGCTGGTTGTGGAAATGCGGCGTATGTTCGTGAGCCATTGCAAAACTCGTGTTTCGTTTGCGGCGCACCATATTGGATCGGCGTTCCCTTGGGTAGGGGACATTGGTCGTGCGGCGAATTGCCGGAGTTAAAGCAGGACTATTCCCCCTTTTGAGGTTTGTCCGCGGCAGCCGAAAGCTTTAAGACTGTATGGTTCGGTTATGAACAGGTAGAGCGAATGATTTTCGAAAATGTTCTCGGCGCCATGAATCCCGGCGCGGGAATTAGTGATTTTCTGGTCCTGTTCGGCCTCGTGGTGGCCGCGATACTCGTTATTCTGGCCGGAACCGCCGTCTTTTTCGAATATATGAACCGCCGGCACCCCGAGCGGAAGATCCAGAAAACCCGGGTCAACGACCGCAAATGGCGTGAACTGGCCTATGCGCCGGGCTCCATCTCGGTGATTGCGCTGACCTTTTCGGGCGGGTTGTTCTGCCAGTGGCAGGGCTGGGCCCTGACGCCCCTGCCGATGACCTGGTGGTCGGTTCCGCTCACGTTCGGCGTCTCGATGGTTCTATATGACGCCTGGTTCTATTGGGTGCATCGCCTGCTGCACTGGACGCCGATGTACCGGTTCCACGCCCAGCATCACACCAGCGTCTGCCCGACCATCTGGACCAACCATTACGAGACGATCGTGGAAGCGTTGCTCAACCAGAGTTTCTACACGCTCATCGTCTTCATCCTGCCGATCCCGTGGCCCCTACTGGTGGCCCAGAAGATCTATGACCAGATCAGCGGCATGCTGGGCCATGCGGGTTACGAGCATTTCGCCTCGCCCATGGCGCGCACGCCCTGGCCGCTCGCCAGCACCGTATTCCACGACCAGCACCACGGCTTTTTCCGTTACAATTACGGGCACACGTTCTCGGTCTGGGATCGCCTGATGGGGACGATCCACCCGAAATACGACGACACCGTGAAATCGTTCGAGCATATGAAGCCGACCGTCGCAGCGGAGTAGGCCGGAGCCCTCTCCACCTTGCACCCGCCGGCTCCATCGCCTATGTGCAGCCTCCCTTCACACGGCCGAGCCTCATGCAGTTCTTCAATTCCTCAGGCGTCCGCCTCGCCTTCGTGGACGTGCGCCCCACGGGGGAGGATCGCCGCGAGCCGATCCTGCTTATCCATGGCTTTGCGTCGAACCATGCGGTCAACTGGGCCAATACCCTCTGGATCAAGACCCTGACGGACGCCGGTCGCCGGGTGATCGCATTCGACAATCGGGGTCACGGGCAGAGCGACAAGCTTTACGAGCCGTCGGACTACGCCACCGACAGGATGGCCGAGGACGCCCGCGCCCTCATGGATTATGTCGGGCTCGAGCGCGCCGACGTCATGGGCTATTCGATGGGCGCGCGCATCACGGCGTTCCTCACGCTGAAGCACCCGGCCCGGGTCCGCTCCGCCGTTTTCGGCGGTCTCGGCCATCACCTCATTCACGGGGCGGGCCTGCCGCTCGGCATAGCCGACGCCATGGAAGCCCCGTCGCTGCAAAGCCTGGTCGATCCGCAGGAGCGCATGTTCCGGGCTTTCGCGGAAGCCACGAAGAGCGATCTTCGCGCCCTCGCGGCCTGCATTCGTGGATCGCGTCAGACGCTGTCGGACCAGCAGGTGTCCTCGATCCAGTGCCCGGTTCTGGTGGCCATCGGCACCCGGGACACGGTGGCGGGCGATCCGCGCAAGCTCTCAAGCCTCATCCCGGGCGGAGAGGCGCTCGACATCCCCAACCGCGACCACAATCTCGCGGTCGGCGACAAGGTCTACAAGCAGGGGGTGCTGGAGTTTCTGGGCCGCCAGTCCGGCCTCTCCGGAACTTGATTTACTACATACCGGCCACATGTCGGCAAAAGGTCGCCGGTGTGTTATACGAATGGCGCAAGAGGAGGGCGACATGGCTCAGCTTCATAGTGCAGAAGTCGTCGGTCTCGGCAAAACCGATCCGATGTTTTCGCGCATCCGCATCGAGGCGGAGGAAGGTCTTGATCGCGAGCCCGAGCTTGCGGCTTTCCTTCTGTCGACCGTTCTGAATCATGCGACGCTCGAAAGCGCCATCGTGCATCGCGTCGCCTCGCGCCTCGATCACCACGAGATCGGCGCCGACATCATCCGCCAGACTTATATGGACCTGATCCGCCGCGATCCCTCCATCGGCGAGGCGTTCCGGGCCGACCTGATGGCCGTGGCCGACCGCGATCCGGCCTGCACGCGCTTCATGGAGCCGCTGCTCTATTTCAAGGGCTTCCACGCCATCCAGACCTACCGTCTGGCCCATGCGCTCTGGAAGGCGGGCCGCAAGGATTTCGCCCTCTACCTGCAGAGCCGCTCGTCGGAAGTCTTCCAGACCGACATCCATCCCGCCGCGAAGATCGGGAAGGGCATTTTCCTCGACCACGCGACCGGCCTCGTGGTCGGCATGACGGCGGTGATCGACGACGATGTGTCGATCCTTCACGGCGTCACGCTTGGCGGCACCGGCAAGGAACGCGGCGACCGCCATCCGAAGATCCGTCGCGGCGTGCTGATCGGGGCAGGGGCCAAGATCATCGGCAATATCGAGGTCGGCCATTGCGCGCGCGTTGCGGCGGGATCGGTGGTTCTCCAGTCTGTACCGCACAACAAGACTGTCGCGGGCGTTCCGGCGAAGGTCGTCGGGGAGGCCGGCTGCGCCGAACCGGCGCGCTCCATGGACCAGTTGCTCGCCGAGAAGATCGAAAGCTGATTTCGATCACATTTGCGTCTCGCAAACTTGTGTTGCCCCTTCCTCGCCGCCCGTCACTGTGGGCGTGATGCGAGGGATAAAAAACATGCGTACAAGATCATGGATCATTGCCGGCGCCGCCACGGCCCTGCTGGCGACTGCGGCTGTTGCACAGCAACCCAATCCGAACACGAACTATCGCGGCGCCGTGACGTCCTTCGACGGCAAGGTCATCGGCGTGAAGACGAACGACGGCCGCGACGTCTCGATCAATCTGCCTGAAAACGTCGCCGTCAACGCCACCAAGGCGTTCACGATGGCGGATGTGCAGCCCGGCATGAAGCTTGGCGTCACCACCGTGAAGGGTCCGAACGGCGCCATCATGGCGATTGACGTGCGCCCCATTCCGGCGACCGCCAACGAGGGCCTGTCGCCCTACGATCTCGCGCCCGAGTCGACGATGACCAATGCAACTGTCGAAGCCACCGCCGTCAGCGCGACAGGCTCCGAGCTGACGCTGAACTACAAGACCGGCACCGTGAAGGCGATCGTCACGCCCTCGACCGCCATGTCAGCGGCCGTGCCGGGCGACCGGTCCGACATCAAGCCGGGCGAGACGATATTCGTTGCAGCCCGCAAGGAAGGCGATCAACTCATTGCCGCGCGCGTTCAGGTTTCCAAGAACGGCGTGAAGCCCACGCAGTGATCTGCTGATTGCGGCGCGGGCCCTGTGTTCGCGCCGCGCTTGCCCGCAAGGGGCTTTTCTGGCAAAGCCAGCATCCCGTCAGGGCATTCGGCGTCCCGGAGATCGCTTTGGACAAGACAGAACTGCGCAAGCTGCAAGCCTTTCTGCAGAATGCTTTTGGCAACGATTCCATCAAGGTCACGCTCGACCCGAAGGATACCGACAAGGCCGCCGTTCATTTCGGCGAAGCCCGTCTGGGAACCATCGCGGTCGATGACGAGGATGGCGATCGCTCGTTCTCGTTCGAGATGAAGATTCCTGTCGAGCGCCACGTGCTGCAGGAATATCTGCGCCGGCGTTTCGAAAATGATGATCTCAAGATCGTCGCGCGCGCCAAGAAGACCGACTCGGTCGAACTCAACAAGGGTTCGGACTTTCTCGGCGTGATTTCCGCCGACGACGCCAAGGGCCGCAGCTACACGCTCCAGATGGCGATCCTCGACTTCGATCTTGAGGACTACTGAAGCTTCCGGTCAGCGCGCCAGCGAGCGCACGAGTCCCTTGACGCCTTCCGTCAGTTGCGACCATTGCGGCAGCAACTCCGGGCTGAACCGCACCCTTATGTCCAGTCCGCCCTGCCTGAACTCGCTGATGCAGCTTTCCGGAAGGCCGTCCGGCGGCTGGATCGGGCGCATGCAACGGGCGTAGAACGTGCGCCCTTCGGGCGGCGCGATGTAGAGTTCTTCGCGCTCGTAGGGGCTTCCGTCTTCAAAACGGCGCATCACCAGCCCGCCCGGATGGCTCCAGGCGTCCGGTTCCAGAAAGCGCGCATAAAGCTTGGACGGCCGTTCCGCCGGTTCGACGGCGCCGTCGGGCGGCAGGATTGTCACCACGACTTCCTGCGGGCTCTGCATCGCCTGACCCGGCCGGGGCGTCTGGCGCGATCCGGGACGAAAATCCGGGAAATGCGCCACAAGGTCGATCTGGCGCAGATCGCCGCCGCGCATCTGGTCGGGCGTGCGCAAATAGAGACTGTCGATGTGGAACTGGTTGCCCGAGACGGAAGCGGCGACCTGGGCGCGATCGGCAGCCGCGAAAGGCCAGTAGCCCGGATAGGTCGTCCAGACCCCCAGACCGCCGAGTGCGGCGGCGGAAATCAGCAGCAGACCGGCGATCTGAAGCGAACGCATCTGACGGAGGCACCCGGCGAATCGGACGGGTGACGATACCAGATGCGGCGGCAGGTTCGCCTAGAGCTTCATCGTGTCGCTGAACTGTTCTGGCGGAATCGGACGCAGGAATTCCATCGCGAAGCCGCCATTGAAGACGCGGACGACCCTGCCGGGGGTTTCCCCGACCGTGACCCGCATGCCCATCGCGACTACAGCATCGGTGTTGACCGATGCGCCCGACAGCGAGATGTCGATGATCTTGCCCGGCGTTGCGGCGCCGTCCGGCGACCGCACGGTGGTGCGGGTCAGGCGCGGCTGGATGCGCTCGTGGCGGCGATCTTCCGCCATGCCGAGCGCATGACGGTTGGCCAGCCAGGTGAGCTGGTCGGCAAGTTTCTCGCGCTTCAGGAGCGGCACGGCCAGCGCCATTGCGAAGCCGTTTTCGAGATGGCGGGCGACTGTGCCTTCAACCCGGCCGATCTGGTCGAGATAGGCGATGACCTTGTCCCCCACGGGGGCCTTGACGGGGGCGATCAACGCCAGCCCGCCCGGCGACATGTCGATGCTTTGGCAGGGAAATTCGCGACGATCCGACAGCATGTAGCGGCCCATCAGGCTCACCTTCACACGCTGATGCTTGCGCCGCTCGCGCTGCAGGCGATCAAGCCCCGGTATTCCAAGAATAGCGGCTGCATTGCCCCTGATCATCGACCCACCCGATTATGCATGAGTGAAGACTAGGGAAATAACGTTAAGGTGCAGTTACCTTGGCGCTGAATTGATTGCAGGATTTTCGTAAAGCGTCAGGTGTCCGTGGCGGCTGATCCGCGGCCCGGTCCCGCTGTGAGCGGCGGCGCGGCCGGGCGCGAAGAGCCCCGCGACCTTGCGCAGGCCGGGGTCGGCCAGGATACGCAGGCTGCTGAGGCCCAGCGTTTCCGCCGGAATGAGCCCGAACCAGCTCGGAATGTTTGCCGGAGCGAGCGAACCGAGGATTCGCGCATGGGTTTTCCCGTGATGGCGGAGCGGAAGCAGCAGCAGTTCCAGATCGAGGGGCGTCCTGCCCGCAGGCGCGGCGGTGACGCCGGCCACGGCCGGGGCCGGCTCGTCAATGATGCAGGCGAGCATCTGGTTCACAGCCACCCGGTCCTTCTCGGCCCAAAGGTGCATGAAGCGCGATCCCTTCAGTTCTGTCCCGAACAGCGCACTCGTGCGCGCGCCGCTGAGGCGGATCGGAAACGAGCGCTCGGGGTCCACTTCCAGCAGGAACGTGTCTGCCAGAACGCCCCGGATTTGTGCCGGATCGATCTGTGATCGGTCCGGAGCAGCGCGCCCGGCCCGCAGACGGTCCCAATATTCGTAGAGTTCGCGGGAAACAGCCTGTCTCATTCTATCGTTCCTGGCCCAACCTGACGCAGGGCATGTTCGGTTTCGACGCACGGAATCTCCGTACGGCGGGGTTCTCCTCCGTGTCAGCGAGGTTCGTGCCAGCGCGGGCGCAATGGCTTCGGTTACGAGGGCCGCGTGGTAAACAGGTAATGAATGATTTCCTCCGCATCCGATGGAATTTCCATCCCGGTTATTCACCGCGTTACTTGGTCTGTATTCGGATTCCGCGAATGTAACCCGGAAATCCATGTTTCATTTACCCGCGAATACAATTGTAGGTCCACGACAAACCCGCCGGAAGCCGGGTTGTTCACAGGAGACCGCCGTGACCGCCATTACTCTGGGCAAAGCCACACCCGACCGCGTCCATGCCACTGGCCAGGGCCGCGTCGGGCTCCGTATGGCGGTGGCGCTTGTGCCCGCCGCGATACTGGTGAGCATCTGGGGCGACTTTGCGCGCAGCGTGCTGATCGGCGACGAGGTCCAACCTGTCGTGGAAGCTGCAGCCCTGACTGCGGCCAGCAGCCAGACTGGCCGGTCGGTGGCCGGATCTGATCTTGCGGCCGCCCTCAATGCGCGCGGCGATCTCGCCAATGTTCAGATCGGCGTCACCGGCAACCCGGACCGTTCCGTCACCGTGAAGGTGAAGGCGGACGTTCCGGCCAAGTTCATGCCGCGCCTTGTGCCGATGTTCGGCATCGACCACTCGGCCACATCGCCCGGCCGCGTCTCGTTCGACTGACGCGCATTTACAAGTATTTGAATTGAAAGCTCCGGAAAAACCGGAGCTTTTTCTTTTTGAATTCGCCCGGGTTAACATTAATTTCGCATCTGAATTGCGATTAACGATTTGAGGTGTCACCTTGTTCTCATCGAAGGAACGGCGCTTCTGTTGCTCCACCGGAGCTTTGTTCCCGACACGCAGGCAAGAGTCAGGATCGACGCCTTGCGTTTCCGGTTGACGGTGTTCCAGGCAGCGCTCCACTGCCTCTACATCTCCCGGCGCAGGCCGAAAAACGGGGGAGTTCCGGTGGAACTCCCCCGATCTCATCCGAACCCTTCGAAAGTCCAGTCGCAAAGCTTCAGACCAGGCTTGCTCTTGCGTCTTCAGCGTTCCATCTAGGCTTCAGACCCGGCGCTCCGGCCCGGCGGCAGGACGCCGCCACGACAGCTACAGGGTCATCGTCCTGCGCCGGAGGTCCTCATGGAGGCGAAAACGCCTCGTCAGCCGATGTTCAATCTGCCCGGTATCGTGGTCCTGTTCATCGCGGCTTTTGCGGTGGTGCATGGCGTCCGCGACTGGCTGCTGAGCGTCGACATGGACGACTGGGTTTTGGCGACCTTTGCGTTCGTCCCTGGCCGGCTGTCGTTTCTGTGGAATCCCTTCGGTGTTTCGGACGTTCTTGAAAAGCTGTCCGCTCGCGATGGTTCGCTGGCGATGGGCCAGTATTTTCTGGGCGAGGGCACACCACAGCCCTGGGCGGTCATGACCTATGCGTTCCTGCACGGGGACTGGGTTCATGTAGGCGTCAATTCGGTGTGGCTTGCGGCTTTCGGGGCCCCGGTGGCCCGCCGTTTCGGCCCGTTGCGATTTGCGATCTTCTTTCTGGTGGCGGCGGTCGGCGGCGCGGCCGCGCATCTGCTGGCGCACGCCTATGACCTGACGCCGGTCGTTGGCGCGTCCGCCTCTGTCTCGGGCGCGATGGGCGCGGCGGTTCGTTTCATCTTCAATCCGAATGCGCCGCTCGGGTCTGCGGCGGGCTTCGGCAATCGCGCCGACGCACGCGCCTACCGCCTGCCGTCGTTGCCGCTGCGCTACCTCTTTCGCGACCGGCGCGTCGTGTTGTTCGTCGGCATCTGGCTGGTGGTGAATTTCGTTTTCGCCCTGATCGCCGGCCCGCTGGGCATCACCGACGCGACGATTGCATGGGAGGCCCATGTGGGCGGCTTCCTCACCGGACTGCTGTTGTTCGACCTGTTCGACCTCTCGTACAGCCGCAGGACTTATATCGAGGCCGAACAGGATTTCTTTCCCGGCGACAGGCCCTGATCCCCTTGCAGGACAGGCCGAAGCGGTCCATCTTCTCCAAATGTGCGGCAGTTTGACACACCCGCACAGGGAGGTCGCCATGAGCGTAGCCCGGATTCTCGCCGCCAAGGGGCGGCACGTCGTCACGACCCAACCCCATCGCAGTTTGCAGGATGTCGCCGGTCTCCTGACCGATCACGGCATAGGCGCGGTGGTGGTGACGGGTCCGGACGCGGAAGTGCTGGGGATCATTTCAGAACGCGATATCGTGCGCGCGGTCGCCGAAGGTCCCGCAGCCCTGCAGGAGCCGGTCTCGCGGCACATGACCCCGAAGGTGGTCACCGTACGGGAAGGCGACTCCATCGACGCCATCATGGACACGATGACGGCAGGCCGCTTCCGTCATGCTCCGGTGATCGAGGATGGCCGGATCGCCGGCATCGTTTCGATCGGCGACGTCGTGAAACATCGCGTGGCCGCCATCGAAACCGAGAAGGAAGCGCTTCGGGAATACATCTCCAACGCCTGAGCCTGCGCCTATTCGGCGAAGGCTTCGATCGCGCTGCGTTCGCGCAGGTCCGGCAGGATCTTGCGGACAGATTCGCGTCCCAGCGCGATCAGTTCATCGGCGCGATGGAAATCGAACAGTCCGATCTTGCCGACGCGCGCGCCGATGAGAAAGTCCGGCGGATCGCCCGCCAGCCGCGACCGCGCGATCCGATCCTGTGTGATGTTGAAGGCTTCCACCATGGCGCTCGCGATGCCGGGCGCGCCGTTTGCGGGGGTCAGGCGTCGGCGGCGAGCCCGTTCGCGAAAGCTAGCCAGAAGCCCTCCGCCACCGTCGGCATCCGCCTCCAGCGTCTCCATCGTCTCGTCGAGGACCGCACCTTCGTGGATCACCGTGGACCGGCGATCCGCATCCGCGATGAGATCGACCGCGATGACGAAATCGGCCCCGAGCGCGCGGCAAACAGTGACCGGGATCGGATTGCACAAAGCCCCGTCGAACAGCCATCGCCCGCCCACCCGGACCGGCTCGAACAGACCCGGCAGCGCATAGGACGCGCGGATCGCCTCAACCGCGTTGCCGCGAGTCAGCCAGATTTCGTGGCCGGTTCCGATTTCGGTGGCGACAGCAGCGAACTTGCGCGGCAGGGTTTCCATGGCCTGCATGCCCAGCGCGCCTTCCAGCGCCCGCTTCAGCCGGTTGCCGCCGATGAGGCCCGCCCCGCTGAACGACAGATCCATCAGCCCGAGGACCCGGCGCCGGGTGAGCGAGCGGGCGAAATCCTCCATGTCGTCCAGCCGCCCGGCCGCATGGCAGCCGCCGACCACGGCCCCGACCGAGGTTCCGGCGATGATGTCGGGCTCAAACCCGTTTGCCGACAGTTCGCGAAGGATGCCGATATGCGTCCAGCCGCGCGCCACCCCGGACCCCAGCGCCAGGCCCAGAACCGGCCTGCGGGGACGCCGCCGCTCGATCAGTCCGCCGCCGCCGCTGCCGTCTTCGCTGCGTGCATTGGCTTTGCCCCCGAAAAATCTCATGGTCGCAACTCCGGAACCCCAATGGCGACACGTCAAGCCTGAGCCCGGAACGTCGCCACGGTTTTAATGGTTCCTCATCGCGCCTGAACCGGGCGTGAATCTATTCCGTGATGGTCAACGCCCCGCCAACGGGACCAAGCGCGACCTTGCGATAAAAGCAGGACCGGCGGCCCGTGTGGCAGGCCTTGCCGTCGCCGCCCGCCTCGACCTTGAGCAGGATGGCGTCCTGATCGCAGTCGGTGCGCATCTCCACGATGGTCTGCACCTGTCCGGACGTATCGCCCTTGCGCCAAAGGCTTTGGCGCGACCGTGAATAATAATGCGCCACGCCGGTTTCGATCGAAAGCCGCAGAGCTTCTTCGTTCATGTAGGCGACCATCAGAATGTCGCCCGTGTGAATTTCGGTCGTGATGCAGACGATCAGCCCGTCCCGGTCGAACTTGGGCGCGAGCCGCGCGCCTTCTTCGAGTTCGTGCTTGTCGCCGCGCGGCGCGAAGGAAAGATCGGTCATGAGGAGCTCGCGTGTTTGTGCTGTCATTCCATGGGCTGCGCGGCGCGGCAAGGGCGATCACGCGAGCCTGACTGGCGTTCCGGCTGCGCTGCGCTACCATTGCGAAAACGGAGGCCCGCGATGATCCTTGCCCGCCTGTTCTGCCTGACCATTCTGGCCGCTTTCGCCCCGGCCGCGCTGGCGCAGACGCCCGAGCCCGAAGCCTGTCCGCGCCTCCTGGCCTCGAACGAGGCGCGCGTGTTCCGCGCTGCGCTGGCGCAGAACGAGATCGGCCTCAACTTCACCGGCCATTCGACCTTCCTGATCGAGACGCCCGCGGGACTGCGCGTGGCGACCGACTACAACGATTATGTGCGTCCGCCGCTGCCGCTCGACATCGTCACGATGAACAAGGCGCACGATACGCATTTCACCCATCGTCCCTCGCCGAACATTGCGCACGTGCTGCGTGGCTGGAACCCGGCGGGCGGCGCAGCCGCGCATGATCTCACCGTGAAGGACATGCGGGTTCGCAACGTCGTCACCAATATCCGCGACTTCGCGGGCCGCACCGAATACGATGGCAATTCGATCTTCGTGTTTGAATCGCGCGAAATCTGCATCGCGCATCTCGGCCATTTGCATCACGAACTCACCGAGGAACATCTCAAGCAACTGGGCCGCATCGACGTGGTGCTGGTGCCGGTCGATGGCAGCATGACGCTCGACGTGCGCGGCCAGTTCGAGAACCTGCGCAAGATCGCCGCGCCGCTCGTGATCCCCATGCACTATTTCAATCGCGGCACGCTGGAGCGTTTCCTGCGGCTGGCGCGCGAGGATTACGAGGTCGAGTTCAGCCCGACAGCGTCGGTGACGCTGACGCGCGACAGGCTGCCGATCCGCCCGAAGGTGCTGGTGCTGCCGGGGCAGTAGGGCGGCTACTCCGCCGCGCTCTTCTGCGCATAACCGAGCCGCCCGTTCAGATCGTCCAGCAGCTTCTCGGCCGCCTCGGCGATCACCGTGCCGGGCGGGAAGATGGCGCTCGCGCCCGCCTGCCGCACGGCGTCGAAATCCTGCGGGGGGATGACGCCGCCGACCACGATCATGATGTCGCTGCGGCCTTCCTGTTCGAGCGCGGCGCGCAGTTCCGGCACCAGCGTCAGATGACCCGCCGCCAGCGAACTTATCCCCACGATATGCACATCGTTTTCCACAGCCTGACGGGCGGCTTCCTCCGGCGTCGCAAAGAGCGGACCGATATCCACATCAAATCCCAGGTCGGCAAAGGCGGAGGCGATCACCTTCTGGCCGCGGTCGTGGCCGTCCTGTCCCATCTTGGCGACCAGGATGCGCGGACGGCGACCGTCGTTTTCCTCGAAGGCGCGGGTCAGGGCCTGCACACGTTCCACCACCGGAGCGTTCACGCCCGCCTCCCGCTTGTAGACGCCCGAGATCGAGCGAATCTCGGCGCGATGACGCCCGAAGACTTTTTCCAGCGCCAGCGAGATTTCCCCCACCGTCGCCATGGCGCGCGCCGCCTCGATGGCCAGCGCCAGCAGATTTGCGCCGCCGCGCGCTCCGTTGGTCAGCGCCTCCAGCGACGCCTGCACGGCGGCCTCGTTGCGTTCGGCCCGCAGCCGCCTGAGCTTCTCGATCTGGGACGCACGAACGGCGGCGTTCTCGACCTTCAGCACGTCGATGGTCGCCTCGCTCTCGGGCTTGTACTTGTTGACGCCGACGACCGTCTGCCGGCCTGTGTCGATGCGCGCCTGCGTGCGCGCCGCAGCTTCCTCGATGCGCAGCTTCGGAATGCCTGCGTCAATGGCCTTCGCCATTCCGCCCAGCGCCTCCACTTCGTCGATATGCGCCTGCGCTTTCTTCGCCAGTTCCGCCGTCAATCGCTCGACATAATAGGAGCCGCCCCACGGATCGATGATCCGGCAGGTCCCGCTTTCCTGTTGCAGGAAAAGCTGCGTGTTGCGGGCGATGCGGGCGGAGAAATCCGTCGGCAAGGCCAGCGCCTCGTCGAGCGCATTGGTGTGCAGCGATTGCGTGTGGCCCTGCGTGGCCGCCATGGCTTCGATCTGCGTGCGGATGACGTTGTTGAACACGTCCTGCGCGGTGAGCGACCAGCCGGACGTTTGCGAATGAGTGCGCAGCGGCAGCGACTTTTCCGATTGCGGATTGAACTGCTTCACGAGATTCGCCCACAGGAGCCGCGCGGCGCGCAGCTTCGCGACCTCCATGAAGAAGTTCATCCCGATGGCCCAGAAGAACGACAGGCGCGGCGCGAACTGATCGACCGTCAGACCCGCCGCGATGCCGGCCCTGATATATTCGACGCCGTCCGCCAGCGTGTAGGCGAGTTCGAGATCCTGCGTCGCGCCCGCTTCCTGCATGTGATAGCCGGAAATCGAGATCGAATTGAACTTCGGCATGTTCTGCGACGTGAACGCAAAAATGTCAGAGATGATGCGCATCGAATCCTTGGGCGGATAGATGTAGGTGTTGCGCACCATGAATTCTTTCAGAATGTCGTTCTGGATCGTGCCCGACAGCTTCGCCATCGGCACGCCCTGTTCCTCGGCGGCCACGATGTAGAGCGCCAGCACCGGCAGGACCGCGCCGTTCATGGTCATCGACACGCTCATCTGGTCGAGCGGAATGCCGCCGAACAGGGTCCGCATGTCGTAGATGGAATCGATGGCGACTCCCGCCATGCCGACGTCGCCCGCAACGCGCGGGTGATCGGAATCGTAGCCGCGATGCGTCGCCAGATCGAACGCCACGGACAGGCCCTTTTGGCCCGCCGCCAGATTGCGCCGGTAGAAGGCGTTCGAATCTTCCGCCGTCGAGAAGCCTGCATATTGCCGCACAGTCCACGGCTGGTTCACATACATGGTCGGGTAGGGACCGCGCAGGTAAGGCGCGACGCCCGGATAGGCGTCGACGAAATCCAGCCCCGTAATGTCCTGCGGGCCGTAAACGCCCTTCACCTCGATGCCTTCTGGCGTCAGCCACGGCTCTGCGGTTGAGGCCGCAGCCGTAAGGCTGACGGGAGCGAACGGGATGGTCGAGAAATCCGGAATCCGGGACATGCGGCTCTCATCTGGACAGGCTGGAGAGATCATAAACCTGCGGCAGCGTGCGGACTATTGGAAATAGGGGGCAGGGGAGCGTCGGGAGTGTCCTTCTCCCGCTTTGCGGGAGAAGGTGGCCCGGAGGGCCGGATGAGGGATGAAAATGACAAGCTCACACCATCCCTCATCCGTCATGCTTCGCATGCCACCTTCTCCCAACTGCGTCGGGAGAAGGATCTCGCGCGGCGTGGCGATCTTTTCGGCGGCGCATCGGGCGAAGGGTGCTACGCTTGGAAATCTCGATTCCCGATTGCCGATGACCAATCCCACATTCGAAAGCGCCGCACAGCAATGGCCGCTTCTGGCGCGGTTTCTGGAAGCCGAACACCGTTGGGCGCAGCGCTTTGCGCATAGCCGGCCCGGTCTTGCGGCCTATGAGTTCCTTCGCTTCGGGGTGAAGCAGGCTTGGGCCTGCCTGTTTGGCGGTCTGATGGTCGCCCTGCTGATCGCCACCCATTTCTGGTACCCGCGCTCGGCTTCGCTGGCGCGTTACGATTTCCTCGTGCTGGCTTCCGTGGCGATTCAAATCATCCTGCTCTGGCTGAAAATGGAGACTTGGGAGGAGGCTAAGGTCATCCTGCTCTTTCATTTCGTCGGCACGATCATGGAGGTCTTCAAGACCGCCGTTGGATCGTGGACCTATCCGGAGCCGAGCCTCTTGCGCATCGGCGGCGTTCCGCTGTTCACCGGCTTCATGTATGCGTCCATCGGCAGCTACATGGCGCGGTCGTGGCGGCTGTTCGATTTCCGCTTCACGCGCCATCCGCCCTTGTGGACGCTCGGCCTTCTCTCGCTCGCCATCTACGCGAATTTTTTCACGAACCATTGGGGTTACGACGTGCGCGTCTGGCTTTTCGCCGGCGCGGCGATCCTGCTCGGGCCGGGCCTGATCCACTATCGGGTCTGGCGCACGCATCGCACGATGCCGCTGCTGCTGGCCTGCGGGCTGACGGCGTTCTTCATCTGGATCGCCGAGAATGTCGGCACCTACACGAATGCCTGGCTCTATCCGCATCAGGGGAAGGAGTGGTCGCTGGTCGGCTTCGGCAAGTTCTCGTCGTGGTTCCTGCTGCTCATCATCAGCTATGTGATGGTGGCTTTGGTGAACAGGCCGGAGCCTTTGCCGAAACGGGATGCCTGATCCCTTCTCCGAACTGCGTCGGCAAAAGGCTTCGCTCACGCAGTCGCGAAAACATTCTCCAGCACGGCCAGCACATCGGCGCCGACGAAGATGAATTCGGCCACGCCTGCTTCCTTCATCGCTGCTTCCAGATCGCCCGGACGTCCCGCCAGATAGATGCGTTTCGCGCCTGCTGTCTTCAGTGCGCGCGCAGCCTCGGCGGCGCGTTCGGCATAGAGAGCATCCGACGAGCAGATGCAGGCCATCGCGGCGCCCGAAGCCCTGAAGGCGGAAGCAAGATCGTCCGCGCTTTCAAATCCGTCGTTCGACAGCGCCTCGATCCCGCCCGCCTCGAAGAAATTCTTCGCAAACATGGCGCGGGCCGTGAAGGCCGAGACAGGCCCCAGATTGGCCAGAAACATTTTGGGCCGCGCCCCGTTTGCCGCGAGAGCATCGGCGCGGTCGCGCAACGCCTCGTAGGGCGCGGCGTCCCGCTGCGGGGCGAGCGCCAAGAAGGCCGCCGACCATGCAGGCGAAGCAACAGGTTCCGGCATCCCCACCAGCACGGAAACAGGAGCTTCATGGATGTTCGGAAACTCGCTTGCGCCCGTAAGTGCATCGCGGCGTCGAGCGATATTCTTGGCGCGAGACATGCGGGCTTCGGCAACTTTCGACTGGAACGCGCCGCTCGCCAGCGCAGCGTAAAGCCCGCCCTTTTGTTCGGTCTCGCCGAACAGGCTCCATGCGCGCTCGCAGAGTTCGCCCGTCAATGCCTCGAAGCCGCCTGCGCCCGCAGCCGGATCGGCGACGCGGCCAAGGTTCGATTCCTCGATCAGCACGAGTTGCGTGTTGCGCGCAATGCGCCGCGCGAAATCGTCCGGCAGGCCGAGCGCCTGCGTGAACGGCATGACCGAAATGGAATCTGCGCCCCCGAGCCCCGCCGAGAAGGTCGCCACCGTCGCGCGCAGGATGTTCACCCACGGATCGCGCTGGCTGGTCATCCGCCACGCCGTCTCGCCATGCAGATGGATCGGGGCGGGCTCGATCCCGCAGCTTTCCTCGATGCGCGCCCACAGGCGGCGCAGCGCGCGGAATTTCGCGAGTGTCAGAAATTCGTCGGCGTCCGCCGCGAGCCGGAAGGAAATCATCTGCCGCGCGGCGTCGAGATCGACGCCGCCGTCTTCCAGCGCGCGCAGATAGGCGAGCCCGGAGGCGAGCGCGAAGCAAAGCTCCTGCGCTTCCGTGCCGCCCGCCGCATGAACCACGCGGCCGTCGGCGGCAAAAATATGTTTGGTAAAACCACGCGAGGCGAGGTGCCTCGCCAGTCCGGCTGTCATCGGCGCCAGATCCGGCCATGTGACCGGCGTTCCGCCTGCCAGCGCCATCACGCCCATCGGGTCGAAACCGAAAGCAACGTCGGTCACAGCCGGGTCGATCTTGCGGGCCTCGATCAGGTTGGCAAGCGCGACCGCCGCATCCTTGGTCTGCGGGCTGAGATCAAGCTCCAGTCGCACGCCCGCATCGAGGAATACGCCATCGAACAGCGCCGCAATGGCGTCGTTCGACACATCGGAAACTCCGAAACCATGCGCGCCGGCCGATCCCGCAAACACGATTTGCAGGCCTGTTGCGCCATTCTCGAGGTCGGTGAGCGCCTGCGTGCGAGCCGTCCCAATGTCCGGATGGTCGATGCGGGTCAGCACCCGCCAAGGGCCGTCGCCCGCCCGCGCTACGCGCGGAGCTTCCCCGGCGCGCGGGTACAGAGGGGCAATCGAAATTCCGTCATAGGTTCGCCCGACAAGACGCTCGAAGGGCGCGCCCTTCAGAACCTTGTCGACGAGACCGCGCCACTGCGCATCGGTCGCGGCCGGGAAGGCGGAAGCGAAAGACGGATCAGCGGAAGCATCAGCCATGAAAGGTCCGGAACAAGCGACTGGGATCAGCGCCGTTCTGACACGCGCGGCCGTCTCCGGCCACACGCCCTTCGTCGCATGGCCGGATTTTTAATCAGATGAACTGGCCGAGGCCCGGCACCGAGGCCGCAATCGTCCCCATCAGATCTTCACCCGCATGTTCGCGGCCGGCGGCGAAAAGCTCCTTGCCGACCGACTGCATCTCGCCCATGCCGAGGCCGAGCCCGGTGAGCTTGCCGGCCAGACCCATCAGGCCGCCGCCGCCGCCCATCATGCCCATCAGCCCGCCCATGAGGCCGCCGCCGCCCGAGGGCGCATCAACGTTGGCCGCTAGAAGGTCGGCGCTGCCGGGCAGCTTTTCGAGAAGCTGGGCGACTTCCGCCGGAGGACCTTCCTTCTGCAGGAAGTTCAGAATGGCGGCGATCGCCTTTCCGGCCGTGTCGGGCTCAATGCCGGCAGCCTGGGCGACACGCGCAATCAATTCGTCCATTTTCGACCTCTTGGGCAATCATTCGACAGCGAGAAACGCCGATCGTCGCAAATGGTCTAGCCGACCGCTGTTCGCTTTCCAAGACAGCACAATCGCCTATTTGCCGGCCCGGCGGGTGGCGGCGCAGAGGCCTTTGCCCTATAGTTCGGGCATTCCATTTATTCAGGATACGCCATGGCTGACGATCCGCGCACGCTCATCGACAAGGTTCTGGTCGGCAAGAGCGACAAATATGAATTTCTGACCCTGAAGCTCGGCAACCGCCACGGTCTTGTGACGGGCGCGACCGGCACCGGCAAGACCGTCACGTTGCAGACGCTTGCCGAAGGCTTTTCCAACAAGGGGACTGCGGTTTTCGCCGCCGACGTGAAGGGCGATCTATCGGGCATCGCCGCGCAGGGAGATTCGAAGCCCCCCTTCGTGCAGCGCGCCAAGGACATCGGCATCGAATACATGGCCGACAAGTTCCCGATCGTGTTCTGGGACGTGTTCGGCGAGCAGGGCCATCCGGTCCGCGCCACGATCTCCGAGATGGGCCCGCTGCTGATGGCCCGCCTGCTGGAACTCAACGACATTCAGGAAGGCGTCCTGAACATCGCGTTCCGCGTGGCGGACGAGCAGGGCCTGCTGCTTCTCGACCTCAAGGACCTGCGCGCGATGCTGCAGTTCCTGTCGGAAAACGCCAGCACCATCGGGCCGAAATACGGCAACATCGCTCCGGCCTCCATCGGGGCGATCCAGCGTCAGCTGCTGGTGCTGGAAAATCAGGGCGCGCTTAAATTTTTCGGCGAACCCGCGCTCGATATCCATGATTTCATTCGCACCGACCGCGATGGTCGTGGCGTGATCAATGTGCTGGCCGCCGAAAAGCTGATGCGTTCGCCGCGCCTCTACGCGACCTTCCTGTTGTGGATGCTGTCGGAGCTTTTCGAGAAACTGCCGGAAGTCGGCGATCCCGATCAGCCCAAGCTCGTCTTCTTCTTCGACGAAGCGCATCTGCTGTTCGACAATGCCCCCAAGCCGCTGATGACCGCCATCGAGCAGGTCGTCCGCCTCATCCGCTCGAAGGGCGTCGGCGTCTATTTCGTCACCCAGAACCCGCTCGATGTGCCGGACGTCGTGCTTGGCCAGTTGGGCAACCGCGTGCAGCATGCTTTGCGCGCCTTCACGCCGCGCGACCAGAAGGCCGTGAGGGCGGCCGCCGATACGTTCCGGCAAAATCCGGCCTTCGATACATCGACGGTCATCACACAGCTCAACGTCGGTGAGGCGCTGGTGTCGATGCTGGAAGGCAAGGGTTCGCCCTCCATCGTGGCCCGCACCTTGATTGCGCCTCCGGCCTCGCGCGTTGGCCCCATTACGGCCGAGGAACGCAGCGCGATCATCAACGCCAGCCAGGTGCGCAGCAAATACGAGACCCCGATCGACCGCGAATCGGCTTACGAACTGCTGGAGAAGCGCGCCAAGGCTGCGCTTGAGCCGGAAGAGAAGCCGGCCGAGGGCGGCATTCTTGGACAGCTCGGCGGTATGCTGGGCGGCGTGCTCGGCGGCGGCCAGACCACGACCACCAAGGGCGGCAAGCCCGCCAACCGCATGTCCACCGGCGAAATGATCGTCCGTTCCGCCGCGCAATCTGCTGCGCGTTCGCTCGGCACGCAGATTACCCGCGCGATCCTGCGCGGCGTGCTCGGCGGCATTCTGGGCGGAACTACCAAGCGCCGCGCGGCGGATTTCGAAGCCAGCACCGGCGCAAAATACAATCCGGACGATCTGCTCGACAAGAAGTGAGACTATCCTCATGTCCGGGCTGGCCCGGACATGAAGGAGCTTCGTCCTGCATTGGCTTTGCGCAATCGCTCCGCCGCGCTACATGAGATGTATCAGCGGAGCATCCCATGCCGACCATCGACGAAGTTCTGAACAGGATCGACGCCAACCAGAGCGCGGCGCTGGACCGTCTTTTCGAGCTTCTCAAGATTCCGTCGGTATCGACCGATCCGCACTACAAGGCCGATTGCGCCAGAGCCGCCCAATGGCTTGTAGATGAACTGAACCGCATCGGCTTTCAGGCCTCGGTGCGCCCCACCGAAGGCCATCCGATGGTGGTCGCGCACGCGAAGGCGACGCGCCCCGATGCGCCGCATGTGCTGTTCTACGGCCACTACGACGTGCAGCCCGCCGATCCGCTTGAGCTTTGGGAAACCGAGCCCTTTGCGCCCCGCATCGTCGATACGCCGACCGGCCGCCAGATCGTTGCGCGGGGAGCATCAGACGACAAGGGCCAGCTGATGCTCTTCGTCGAAGCCTGCCGCGCCTACATGGAGACCGGCGGCCTGCCGTGCCATGTGACGATCCTGTTCGAGGGCGAGGAGGAATGCGGCTCCTCTTCGCTGCCCGCATTCCTGGCGGCGAACAAGAAAGAACTCTCCGCCGACATTGCGCTCGTCTGCGACACCAACATGTGGGACCGCCAGACGCCCGCCATCACCACCATGCTGCGCGGCCTCGTCTATGAAGAGGTGATCATCCGCGCCGCCACGCGGGACCTGCACTCGGGCATGTTCGGCGGGCCTGCGGCGAACCCGATCCGCGTGCTCGGCAAGGTGATTGCCGGTCTGCATGACGATGCGGGCCGCGTCACCATTCCGGGCTTTTACGACGGCGTCGAGGAATTGCCCGAGGATGTGGCGCGCCAGTGGGGCGAACTGAAATTCGATCCGCGCAAGTTTTTGGCCGAAGTCGGCCTGTCGGTTCCGGCGGGCGAAGCAGGCCGCACGGTGCTGGAGCAGATCTGGGCGCGCCCGACCTGCGAGGCGAACGGCATCATCGGCGGTTATACGGGCGAGGGCGCCAAGACGGTTCTGCCTGCCGAGGCGCGCGCGAAAATTTCCTTCCGGCTCGTCGGCCGCCATAACCCCGAAAAGATCGTGCAGGCCTTCCACGCCTATGTGCGCAGCGCGATCCCGGACGATTGTCGCGTCGAGTTTCTGTCGCATGGCGCATCGCCCGCCATCGTGCTGCCCTTCACGTCGGAGGTGCTGACGCGCGCGCGTCGCGCGCTGCATCAGGAGTGGGACCGCGAGCCCGCGCTGGTCGGCTCCGGCGGCTCGATCCCGATCGTCGGCCAGTTCAAGACCGACCTCGGGCTGGACGCCCTGATGGTCGGCTTCGCGCTGGAGAACGACAAGATTCACTCGCCCAACGAGAAGTACGAACTCACCTCGTTCCACAAGGGCGCGCGAAGCTGGGCGCGGATTCTGACCGCGCTGGCGGTGTGACGGGCCACGCAGGCGGCTCCAGACTGTCTGCGAAATCAGCGTAAGCGTCATATGCCTGTCATTTAATTCGTCATATCTGGATATATGGAATCAAATGACGCGATTGAGGCGCTCGGGGCGCTGGCCCAGGCGACTCGGCTCGAAACGTTTCGGCTGCTGGTGCGCCGTGAGCCCGACGGCGTTGCGGCGGGCGAACTCGCGCGTCTGATGGACGTGCCGCAGAACACTTTGTCGGCGCATCTGTCGGTGCTCGCGCGGGCCGGACTGGTGCAGGGCGAGCGGCAAAGCCGCTCCATCATCTACCGGGCCAATCTGACGCGCTTTCGCGAACTCGCGCATTTCCTTCTCAAAGATTGCTGCGACGGCAGGCCGGACGTCTGCGCGCCGCTCATCGCCGATCTGGCTCCCTGCTGTCCGCCGAAAGGTTCACCCTGTGACTGACCGAATCTACAACGTCCTGTTCCTCTGCACCGGCAACACGGCCCGCTCCGTTCTCGCCGAAGGCATCCTTCGCAAGGAAGGCGCAGGACGCTTCAACGCTTTCTCCGCAGGCAGCCAGCCCAAGGGAATCATCAATCCCTTCGCGCTGAAGGTGCTGGATGCCTATGGCTATCCGGCCGACGGCTTTCGCTCCAAAAGCTGGGACGAATTTGCGGTTCAGGGCGCGCCGAAAATGGATTTCGTCTTCACCGTCTGCGACAGTGCGGCGGGCGAAGCCTGTCCTGTCTGGCCCGGCCAGCCGATGACCGCTCACTGGGGCATCGAAGACGCCGCGTCGGTCGAGGGAACAGACGTGGAGAAGGAAGCCGCCTTCGTGGCTGCCTTCAAATACATGCGCAGCCGGATCACCGTCTTCACTGCCTTGCCGCTGAAAAGCATCGACGCTCTGGCGCTCGGCAACAAGCTGCGCGACATCGGCAATATGGAAGGCGCCAGCGCCACGAAGGTTATCTGACCATGGCTTTCGATTTGTCCCGCCGTCTTGCGGCAGAAGCGCTCGGAACCGGCCTGCTGGTCGCGACGGTTGTGGGTTCCGGCATTATGGCCGAAAGCCTGACGAAGGATGTCGCCCTTCAATTGCTGTGCAATACGCTGCCGACCGGCGCGATCCTCGTCGTGCTCATCACGATTTTCGGACCCGTCTCGGGCGCGCATTTCAATCCCGCCGTAACGCTCGCCTTCGCGGGCCGTGGCGACTTCGCGCGCGGCGAGGTCGCCGCTTATGTGGCGGCGCAGATCGCCGGAGGCGTGCTTGGCGCGATACTGGCGCATGCGATGTTCGATCTTCCGCTCGTGGCGTTTTCGGCCAAGGTCCGCACCGGAGTCCCGCAATGGATTGCGGAAGGCGTGGCGACCTTCGGGTTGCTGGCCACAATCCTCGGCGGGCTTCGATTTAGCGCGGCGGCCATTCCGTGGCTCGTCGGCCTGTACATCACGGCCGCTTACTGGTTCACCGCATCAACGTCCTTCGCCAATCCCGCCGTGGCGATTGCGCGGTCATTCTCCAACACGTTCTCGGGCATCCGTCCGCTGGACCTGCCGGGCTTCATCATCGCGCAACTCGCGGGCGCGGCGCTCGGTGTCGCGATTTTCGGCTGGCTGTTCGGCAGGGACAAGACCAAGCCCGCAAAAGGAAGCGGAACATGAACATTGTCGTCCATCACAATCCCGATTGCGGCACGTCGCGCAACGTGCTCGCCATTCTCGAAGCCGCCGGTTACACGCCGACCGTGATCGAATATCTGAAGACCGGCTGGACCCGTCCGCAATTGCTCGGGCTCTTCGCCGCCGCCGGCCTCACGCCGAAGGACGCGCTGCGCGTCAGCAAGTCGCCAGCCGCTGAACTCGGTCTCACTAGACCTGATGTCGATGACGAGACGCTGCTGGCCGCGATGCTGGAACATCCGATCCTGGTCAACCGGCCGATTGTCTGCACCTCGAAAGGCGTGCGTCTCTGCCGCCCGAGCGAAACGGTTCTCGACCTCGTGGACAATCTGCCGCCGGGGCCGTTCAACAAGGAAGACGGCTCGCCCCTGATCGACGCAGACGGGCGGCGCGTCGGCTGATCAGTTGAACGTGATCCAGTCCGTGCGCGACAGCGTCGTGGCGCGCGTCTTCAGCGGTTCGTTCGTCGCATTGGCGCTCGACTGCGTCAGCATCTGGTAATCCCCGATGGCTTCTTCCCACGCGGAAGGTCCAAGCGCCGCGTCGCGACCGACAACGACCGTGAATCCGCGCAGCGTCGCGCCGATGGACGTGTAGAGAACCGAGCCGCTGTTCTTCCAGCCGATGATCACGAGCGTCTGGACGCCCTTGTCCTTCAGGGTCTTTTCAAGCGCCGTGTCGAAAAAGCGGTCCTGTCCCTTCGAGGCGATGAACGGGTCGCCCGGCTGCGGGGCGACATCCGGCATCCATGAATCCTTGCGGGCTTCCTGCGTCGAATAGACGACCATCACGCCCGCCTTTCGGGCCCGCTCCAGAAAGGCCTTGGCTAGCGGGATCATGGTGGCGACGCATTTCGGCTGGCTCTTGCAGATCGGGTCGATCATGTCCGACACCAGAATGGCCGTGGCAGCCGGATTGAGCTTTACGGGCACGAGCGCGGGCGCTTCCGGCATCTGGATGGCCGCCATCTTTTGCTGCGCTCCCTGCGCGTGGGCATGGCCGGATGCGACGGCGCAAAGCGCCAGAGTGATGGCGGCGGCTGCGAATTTCATGGCGCTCTCCCGATGTGATGAGAGCAGGTTAGTCCACAAACCTGAGAGGCTGCGTCACAACAGGGTGAAGCGGAATTGTCCGCTCCCTAGTACCCATGCTCTTTCGACGGGAATGCGCCGCTCTTCACTTCCGTCACGTAAGCTTTGACCGCTCCCTCGATGGTGCCGGTGTCGGGAATGAAATTCTTCACGAAGCGCGGACGCTTGCCGGGGAACACTCCGATCATGTCGTAGAGCACCAGCACCTGGCCGTCGCAGTCGGGGCCTGCGCCGATGCCGATCGTCGCGGTGGTCTTGAGAGTCTTGGTGATGCGCGAGGCGGTTTCCGACGGGGTCATCTCGATCACCATCATGGCCGCGCCCGCCTGTTCGAGCGCCAGCGCGTCGGCCAGCATGGCCCCCGCCGCATTGTCGCCCTTGCCCTGCACCCTGTAGCCGCCGAGCTGATGCACCGATTGCGGCGTGAGGCCGATGTGGGCGCAGACCGGAATGCCGCGCTCCACCAGAAACCGCACAGTGTCGGCCATGTAGGAGCCGCCTTCGAGCTTCACCATCTGGGCGCCCGCCTGCATCAGTTTCACCGAACTGCGCAAAGCCTGCTCGCGGCTTTCCTGATAGGCCCCGAACGGCAGGTCGGCGATCAGGAAGGCGCGCTCCATGCCGCGAAACACGCAGGCCGTGTGATATTCCATATGTTCGAGCGTCACCGGCAGGGTCGTCACCTGCCCCTGGATGACATTGCCGAGCGAGTCGCCGACCAGCACCACATCGACGCCGCAACGATCCAGCATGGCCGCGAAGCTCGCGTCATAGGCGGTCAGCATCGCGATCTTTTCCTTGTTCGCCCGCATACGGGCGATATCGCCAAGCTTGAGCGGCTTCATGTCGGCCAGATACGCCATGCCCGGAAACTCCCTGTCAGTCGTCGAGACTGATGTTGTCGATCAGCCGCGTTTTGCCAAGCCTCGCGGCGGCCAGCATCCGCAAGGCGCGTTCTTCGGGCTTCTCCACCGGAGCCAGCGAGCCCGCGTCCCGCACCTCCAGATAGTCGATCACGAAGCCAGCCGCCGCAATGGCCGCGCGGGCCTCAACCAGCGCGGGCGCGATGGCCGTTCCGCTCCGGATCACCGTCGCCGCCGCCCGCATGGCGCGGTTGAGGGCAGGGGCCGCCTGCCGCTCGGCCGGGCTGAGGTAGACGTTGCGCGATGACATGGCGAGGCCGTCGGCCTCCCGCATCGTCGGCGCGCCCAGAATCTCGACCGGCAGGTTCAGGTCGCGCGCCATGCGGCGGATGACTGCGAGTTGCTGGAAATCCTTTTCGCCGAAGATCGCCGCATCGGGCGCGACCATCGTGAACAGTTTGGTCACCACGGTTGCGACGCCCGCGAAATGGGTGGGGCGGAATGCATCTTCGAGGCCCGCCGTCGCCGGACCGGCCAGCGAGATCGTGGTGCAGAACCCGTCCGGGTAAACCTCGTCCGGCGCGGGCGCAAAGACCGCATCGACGCCCGCCGCCGCGAGCTTTTCGCAATCGGCCTGGAAGGTGCGCGGATAGCGGGTGAAATCCTCGTTGGGGCCGAACTGGGTCGGATTGACGAAAATCGACACGATGGTGCGGCGGGCCTTCTCGCGCATCAGCCGCGTCAGCGAGACATGCCCCTCGTGCAGCGCCCCCATCGTCGGCACAAGGCCGATTGTGTCGCCCGCCTTCCGCCATCCGGCCGTCAGCGCGCGAAGCTCCGCGATGGTGTTTGCGATGGTCGGCTGGCTCATCGAAAGTTCAAACGCCCCGGTGGAAACATTGCTCAGAAAACGGTCAGTCGACGACCGTCGCAATTCCGTCAAGTGATTTCAGGACCGCAGCCGGAGCGCAATCGACATATTCGGCGGGTTGACCGGTGCGATTAATCCAGACAGGCCGAAATCCGAAGCGCTTTGCGCCCGCAATGTCCCAGTTATTGGACGACTGGAACGAGATCGCTTGCGCACCCACGCCGAAATGGTCGCAGGCCATTTGGTAGACAGCAGGGGCGGTCTTGTAGGTGCGCAACGCATCGACGGACAGGATCGCATCAAGGCAATCCGCAAGTCCCGCCGCCTTCACTGCGTCCGCCAGCATCGCAGGCGTCCCGTTGGACAGGACTGCGGTTTTTGCGCCTTTGCGCCGCAAGGCTTCGAGCGCGGGGCGAACGTCCACATAGGCGTCCAGCACCCGGTAGGCGTCCAGGAGATCGGCGCGCAGGTCGGGGGAGATGCCTCCGCAACGGCTCGCGGCAAAATCCAGCGCGTCGGCGGTAATCTCCTCGAAGTTCCGGTAAACGCCCATCAGCGAACGCACCCACGAATATTCGAGCTGCTTGTTGCGCCACAGGTCCGACAGCCGGTCCGCCTGAGGGCCAATCCGCGCGCGAAGCCGTCCCACGGCGGAATGCACGTCGAACAGGGTGCCGTAGGCGTCGAAGACATAGACCGGATATTGCATGGATCAGGCGGTTGGTTGCGGCTTGCGGCGCAAGCCGGGTAGCTTCGACAGCGGGACGCCCAATAGGCGCAAGGCCGCAACGGTGGCGCCCGCATAGACCGCAATGCCCGCAGCGCCCAGCACCGTGAGATCGAGGATCGGATGCGACAGGCCGGACGCTGCCGCCAGCCGTGCGGCGAGCGTCTGCCCGAACAGCGCGACCCCCGCCAGCAGGACCGAGCCGACCGCCACCGCGATGCCGATCCTGATCGTCAGTGGATCGACCCGCATCGACCCGCGCCGCATTGCCAACAGGGTCAGCAGGCCGAAATTGATCCAGGCTCCGACAGCCGTCGCTAGCGCCAGACCCGGCGCGCCGAGCGGCCGGAACAGCAGCATTTTCAGAACAACGTTGACCGCCACGGCCGTCAGCGAAATCAGCATCGGCGTGGTCGTGTCGCCCTGCGCCTGAAAGCTCGCCACAGCGGAACGGATCAGCACCACCGCCATCAGCCCGAACCCGTAGGCCGCCAGCACCGCCGCCGCCGCATCGGCGTCCTGAACCGTGAAGGCGCCGCGCACGAAGACTGCGCGCATGATGAGGTCCGGGATCGTCAGGAACGCCACCAGAAACGGGGCGGACAAAAGGATCGTAATCGCCATCGTGCGGTTCTGTGCATGGAAGGCCGCGCCCGGATCGCCCGCCGCGAAACGTCGGCTCATCTCCGGCAGCAGCACGGTTCCTGCCGCGATGCCGATCACCCCGATCGGCAACTGGTAAATGCGGTCCGCATAATAGATCGACGAGGGCCCGCCGGTCGGCAGAAGTGATGAGATGATCGTGTCGGCAAAGATCGCGATCTGCACGCCGGCGGAACCGATGACCGCCGGAACGACGGTCTTGAAGAATTGTCTGACGTCCGGCGTCCAGCGCGGCCTTGCTGGCGAGGCGAGGACCGAGGCGCGCCGCGCGGCGATCAGCAGCAACAGGAGTTCCGCAACCCCCGCCGCGCAGACGCCAGCCGCAGCCGCATGGCCGGCGCTCGGAAACAGAAACGCAATTGCCAGCGCGCCCATCATGGAAAGATTCAGCAGCACCGGCGCGAAAGCCGCCGCTACGAAACGCCGGTGCGCGTTGAGCGTGCCGGAGAGCAGGGTCACCAGCGTCACGCACAGCAGATAGGGAAACGTGATGCGCGTCAGCACGACGGCCAGATCGAACTTCTGTGGATCGTCCGCAAATCCCGGCGCCAGCAGACGCACAAGTTCAGGCGTGAACGCCCATGCAAGGCCGAGAACGAGGATCTGCGAGAGCAGCAGCAGCGAAAAGATCTGCCCGGAAAAAACCTTCGCCTTCGCCGCGCCTTCCTTTTCCAGAACGCCCGAATAGGTGGGCACATAGGCGGCGTTGAAAGCGCCTTCGCCGAAGATGGCGCGGAAATGGTTCGGCAACCTGAAGGCCACGACGAAAGCGTCAGCCGCCAGTCCTGCGCCCAGCACCGCTCCGAGCATCACATCGCGAAAGAAACCTGTAGCGCGCGACAGCAGCGTGATGCCTCCAACCGACAGGAGGCTCTTGATCATCGACACTCAGACACGCTGCCGGTGACGCGAGGGCATCGGCGGGTCGGCGGTTTCGGCGCCGTGATCGCCGATCCTCTCCGCCACAAGATAAAGCGGGCGGCGTTTCACTTCCGCGAAGATGCGCCCGATATATTCGCCCAGCACGCCGAGCGAGAGAAGCTGGATGCCTCCGAAGAACATCACCGACACGATCAGCGACGCAAAGCCCGGCAGGTCCACGCCGTAAATCGCGGTCTTGAGCAGGAAGTAGACCGCCATCAGGATCGCGAAGGCTGAGATCATCGTGCCCACATAGGTCCAGACCTTCAGCGGCACCGTCGAGAAGGACATCAATCCGTCGAGCGCAAAGCGCGTCAGCTTGCGATAGCTGAATTTCGACGTGCCATGCGCGCGCTCGGCCACCTCGAACGGCACGCCGATCGACTTGAAGCCGATCCACGCATAGAGGCCTTTCGAGAAACGCGCGCGTTCGCCCATCGAGCAAAGCGCTTCGACCGCCTGCCGGTCGAGCAGTCGGAAATCGCCGGCGCCGGGCGGCAGCGGCGTCTCGCCGAACTGGCCGAACAGATAGTAGAAGCGCTGCGACAACAGGCGGCGGAGCGGGCTGTCCTGCTCGCGGTCTGTGCGCTGGCCGAAGACGTTCTTGTAGCCCTGCCGCCAGTAGTCCACGAAGGTCGGGATCACCTCGGGCGGATGCTGAAGGTCGGCGTCCATGATGATGACTGCCTCGCCCCTCGCGTGGTCGAGCCCCGCCGCGATGGCGATCTCCTTGCCGAAATTCCGGCTGAACGAAACGGCGTGGAGACGCCGGTCTGCCACATTGACGCGGCGCAGGGCCTCCATCGTCCCGTCGGACGAGCCGTCGTCCACGAAGACGATTTCGAAGGAGCGGACGCAGTTTTCCAGGATTGGAATCACACGCGCCACGAGACCGTCGATATTGTCGGCTTCATTGAAAACCGGGATGACGACCGAAAGCTCCGGCCTCTCGGCGCCAAAATCCAGAGCATCCTGCGCGGGCATTCGTTGATTCCGCTGAACCGGTTGGGAGAAAACTGGTAGTTCCTGCGATCCGATTAGGCAAGGCGCGGTTCTGACGCCTTGCTCATCGTGCCGGGAGCTTTATGTGCGGTCTCGCCTGAATGGACGATGAATTGGCAAGCTTCAGCTTCAAACTCTGCGCGGACGATTACGCCCTGTCTCCAGCCGTCTCCGACGGCATTCTGGAAGCGATCTCGGCGGGCCGCCTGACCTCCACCTGCGCGATGGCCAACCAGCCCGACTGGAAACGGGCCTCCTCGCGACTGCCGCTCTACCGTACGCTTGCGGAATTTGGCCTGCACTTCAACCTGACGCTTGGCAAGCCGCTCACCCGTATGCCGAATTTTGCGCCCGGCGGGGTTTTTCCGCCCCTCGGCAAGGTGCTGCGCGCCTCGCTTCTGGGACAGCTTCCGGAAAGCGAAATCCGGCGCGAATTTCTCGCGCAACTCGACGCCTTCGAGGATGCTGCCGGTTTCACTCCCGATTTCATCGACGGCCACCAGCACGTGCACGGGCTGCCAGGCATAGGGGGCTGGATTCTCGACGAAATGTCGCGCCGGCGGTTGGCCCGGCCCGGTTTTTGGCTGCGCGACAGCGCGGACCGGCTTTCGCGCATCATGGCCCGCCGGTTCGAGGCGAAGAAAGCTCTGGTCGTCGCCCTGCTCACGCGCAATTTCGGCCCGGCCGCAACGCGCCTCGGGTTCGAGATCAACGAGGGCTTTTCGGGCTATTCGCCGTTCGACGCCTCGCGCGACCTTGCGAAGGATTTCGCCAGCTATCTGGTCTCCCCCGGGGAGCGGCATCTGGTCATGTGCCATCCCGGACGCATCGATGACGAGCTGAGGTCCTGGGAGAGCGTGGTCGACAGCCGGAAAAAGGAACTGGATTTCCTGCTTTCGGACGCTTTTTCGGCCTGTCTGGCGAGCGCCGGGGCCAGGCTCGCGCCTCCGCCCGTCCGGGCCATTTCGGCCTTCGGTTAACCAGACCTTCATCGCGCTGGTGAAAGATGCGGTTTGCGCCGCAATGGGCGGCGCGCGCGCCCCTTCGGGGTCGCGCCGGAGCCACGATCGCGATGAAGCTGTTCAAGTCCGCCGACCCCGGTTCGGCCACCGCCGCGCCAGTGTCGCAGGCTGTCGAACCGGAACCGACCACCATCCGCCACCGCATGATCCTCATTGCGGCGCTGGTGTGCGGGTTCGTGGTCAGCGCGACCGTCGCGGCCGGCGGCTATTATGTCTGGACCAGCGCGGCCTCCACCCTGTCGGAGCGGCTCGCCGCGGCGGTCCGCCTCGTCGAGGCGCCGCTCGGCGATGCGCTCGCCTTCTCGGATGCGGAAGCAGCCAATCGGGTTCTTGAACCCTTCGGGCTCGATGAGCCGTTCGTCTCCGCGATTGTCGTGAACGAGGAAGGACTGCTGCTGACCGGCAAGGCCCGCAACGGCCGGCTCGAACTCTCCCCCGACGCGATTTCGGCGATGCTGGCGAACCGCGGCGTCACCGCGCCCCCGACCGGCGCCATCCAGATCCCCGAAGCCAATTCGATTTTCCAGATCACGCCCTTCGTGGACGAGACGCAGGCGCCCGCCGGTTATGTGGCGGTCGAATATTCCCGGGCCTCCACCACCCGCCGCGCCATTCGCGAGGTAGCCTGGATCATCGGCAGCGGCGTCCTGTTCCTCCTGAGCGTGATGTTCCTGCTCAACTTCCTCCTGTCACGCGTCACCAGTCCGCTGGAATCGCTGACCGACGCCATGCGCAGGCTCGCTTCGGGCGATTTGACCGCGACCGTTCCGGCCATGAAGCGGAACGATGAACTGGGCGCCATCGCGTCGGCGCTCCAGCATTTCAAGGACCGGCTGTCAGGGCGCATGGCGCTGGAACAGGCGCTCGAAACCGCCAACTCCTCCACCATGACGCGCCAGCAGCGCGTGGATTCGCTGATCGCCCAGTTCCGCACGACGGTCGGCGGCGTGTTGCAGCAGGTCTCGTCGCACAACGAACAGATGACGGTAGCGGCCGACAGCATGAGTTCCATCGCGACGGAAAGCGCCCGCCGCGCGCAGGCCGCCGCGCGTGCAACCTCCGACGCCTCCGCCAACGTGCTGACTGTAGCGCGCGCTTCGGAAGAACTGTCCGCCTCGATCACCGAGATCGAGCAGCAGGTCATGCGCACCCGCTCCGTGGTGATCGAAGCCTCGCGCACCACGACCGAGACGACCCGCACCATCGACGGGCTTGCGTCGAAGGCCAACGAGATTGGCGAGATCATCGGTCTCATTCAGGCCATTGCGGCGCAGACGAATCTGCTCGCGCTCAACGCCACCATCGAGGCGGCGCGCGCCGGCGAGGCGGGCAGGGGCTTCGCGGTCGTCGCGCAGGAAGTGAAATCGCTGGCCGACCAGACCGCCCGCGCCACCGAGCGCATCGGCGAGCACGTCAACGCCATCCAGTCCGCCACGACCGACGCGGTGGAGGCCATCGCGTCCATCGCAATGACGATGAATCAGGCGGAAGGATATACGGCGGGCATTGCGGTGGCGGTCGAGCAGCAGGCCTCCGCCACCAACGAGATTTCGCGCAGCGCCTCGGAAGCCGCCCATGGCACGCAATCGGCCGCCAATGACATGAAGCGTCTTGAATCGTCCGTCGGCGAAACCGATCAATCGGCCGCGCAGGTGCATCAGGCCGCCAGCGACATGGCGCAGCAGACCGAGCAGCTCAACCACACGATCGACCGCTTCCTGAGGGACGTGGCGAGCGTCTAGCTGTCTCCGTCGTCATTGCGAGCGAAGCAATCCATCAGCGCGAGCCCGCGACTCTGGATTGCTTCGCTTCGCTCGCAATGACGCCGAGTAAAAAATGAAAAGCCCTCGTGCTTCGAGACGCGCCTTTGGCGCTCCTCAGCATGAGGGCTGTCGGATGCAAAAAGCCCTCATCCTGAGGAGCCGCGCAGCGGCGTCTCGAAGGACGAGGGCGATCTGGATCATTCGCGCCTTACTTGGTGGCGGCGTCGTACATCTGGGCCACGTATTCCCAGTTCACGAGATTTTCCACGAAGGCCTTCATGTAGTCGGGGCGACGGTTGCGGTAGTCGATGTAGTAGGAATGTTCCCACACGTCGCAGCCGAGGATCGGCGTCGCGCCCTGCACCAGCGGGCTTTCGCCATTGGCGGTCTTGGCGACAATCACCTTGCCGTCCTTGACGGCGAGCCAGGCCCAGCCCGAACCGAACTGCGTGACGCCGGCCTGAATGAAGTCTTCCTTCATCTTGTCGATGGAGCCGACGCCATCCACGATGGCCTTTTCGAGCTTGCCGGGCATCTTGCCGCCGCCGTTGGGCTTCATCCAGTTCCAGAAGTGCAGGTGGTTGTAGTGCTGGCCTGCATTGTTGAAGAGACCGGCGTTCTTGCCGAACGAGCCCTTCACGACCTCCTCAAGCGACTTGCCTTCCCATTCGGTGCCCTTGATCAGGTTGTTGCCGTTGGTCACGTAGGCGAGGTGATGCTTGTCGTGATGATACTCGAGCGTCTCCTTCGACATGTAGGGCTGAAGGGCGTCATAGGCGTAGGGCAGGTCGGGAAGCGAAAAGGACATGGACGACATCTCCGGTTGATCTGGGCCCGCAGGCCGCGGGTGGCTGCTATTTGGGACGGAGCGCGGCGCTATGCAAGCGCCGCGCTCCGTCCCGGCTGGAAATTCGGCCCGTGTTCAGGACCGAAAAAACACGATCCTAAAGTCCTCCATGGCTCTGGGCGGCCATGAAATAAAGCATCGGGATCGAAAACATCGTGTTGAAGCGCGAGGTCAGCATCGCAATCCGGGCGGCGCGGGCCTTCTCGTCCGCGCTGGCCTCGACAAGACCCAGCGCCTTCTTCTGGTTCGGCCAGATGATGAACCAGACATTGAACGCCATGATCAGCGCCATCCACATGCCGAGGCCGATGGCGAGGCTGCTCCGGCGCAGCAACAGCGCATCGACCAGATAATTGTTCATGGCCGCCAGCAGCAGGCCAGTGGCGACGGTCGCCACCGCCCCCCAGCGGAACCAGAACAGCACGTTGGGGGCGATGAACTTGGTGATCGCCGCCCGATGCTCGGCCGGTTCGATCTTCGGCACGGTCGGGATCTGCACAAAATTGAAATACCAGAGCAGGCCAACCCACATCACGCCGCTCATGATGTGCAGCCAGCGCATGAAGAATGCGCCCCAGGCGTGGCTCATGGCGAGCGGCTGACCGCTCAGCACCCCCGCCAGAACCACCATGATGACGAGCAGGACGACGCCCGCGATGAGCGTGCGCGGCAGCGACTGAAAAATTGCGGACATGTGTGCCTCCCGGCCAGTCGACGCCAGCCGCAGGGAGCTTAGGGCTTGTGCCGCATGCGTCAACGCTTGCGCTGTGAAAAAGCGCGACCGCAAGGCTGCTTTGCGGGCCGCTCCGATCGTGCTTAACCTTGCGCAGGCTGATGTGAATGGACGCAATCGATGTTGAAATGGCTCGTCGCCGCGATGGGCGTGCTCGTGATGATCGCCGGGGGCTATACGGCCGCGCAGGGCTGGAGCATCGTTCAGGTCGAGCGCGGTTGGGCGCAGGTGATTGCAGGAAGCGCCCTTCTGGCAAGCGGATTTGTGGTTCTGGCCCTGGCGGGAGTCATGGCCCGCATCGACGCGCTGTCGCGCAGCCTCAATGCCGTCAGGCCGGTGCGGCCCGTTGCGGCGAGGGCTGAGGCGCCCGGCCGCGAGACGCCAGCTGATTCGCCGCCGCCTGCCGAGCCGGACCCGCTCCCCTTGCCGCTCGAAGCGTCCATGCCGCCGCCGCGAGCGAGCGTGGAGGGACCTTCGACGCCCGAAAAGCCCGCCGAATTCGATTCGCTGCCGCCGATCCCCGCCTTTCCGGACATCAAGGTCGAGGAACCGCCGCCGCGCTCCGCCGAAAAATTTACGCGGCCCATTCCGCCGCTGCCGCCGCTCAAATCCCGCATCCCCCGGCCTGCCCCGAGGCTTTCGGTCGACTTGCCTCCGGAACCAGTTCCGGACCATCGACCGCCGCCGCGCGTGAGCGAATTCCGCAGCGGCGAATGGCCCGATTTTCCGCAGGCGCTTGTCCCGACGCGACCCCACCTGGCCGAACTCGCGCCGGAGGAAGACGCCCCGCCGGAATTCGCGCCTCCGCCGCCCCTGCTGGTGCGCCGCTATGAATCGGGCGGCGTCTCCTATCAGCTCTTTTCCGATGGCTCGATCGAGGCGCAGACCGAAAGCGGCATGTACAAGTTCTCCTCGCTCGAAGAATTGCGCGCCTTCATCGAGAGCAAGAAACTCTGATCAGCGGATCATCTTCGAGAGCGCGCGGAAGTCATCGGTTCCTGCGCGCTCAAGCCATTCGAACAGAACCATCTCGGTCGTGACCAGCGAAACGCCCGCGCGCTCCATGCGCCGGAATGCGAAGTCCATGGAGGACGCCGCGCGCGACGATGCCGCATCTGTGACGACGAAAACCTCGTAGCCGTCCTGGATGAAGTCGAGCGCGCTCTGCAGCACGCAGACATGGCTCTCGATGCCGCACAAAATGATCTGGCGCCTGTTCTGCTCATGCGCGATGCGGGCAAGATGCGCGCCGCAAACGTCTTCCGTCGCGGCCGAGAAGGTCATCTTCTCCAGGAGGGTAGCGTCATGGCCGAAAGCGTTCAGTACGGCCTCGCATGTCTTACCGAGGCCGCGAGGATATTGCTCGGTGATGAGCGACGGCACGGCGAGCCTGCGCGCCGCCGCCGCCAGAATGCCGATGCGGGCCAGCACCTGATCGGGGTTCATCATCGCCGGCAGGAGCTTTTCCTGCACGTCGATGACGACCAGTTGCGATGTCGCGGCTTTCATCAGCATCAGGCGACCAGCTTGCTTTGAGCGAAGGTAATCGCGAAGGCGTAATCAATCGCGAGTTCTTCCAGCCTGTCGAAACGCCCCGCCGAGCCCGCATGTCCCGCGTCCATATTGGTGCGCAGCAGGACAGGCCCGCCGCCGGTCATGCGGGCGCGTAGCCGCGCCACCCATTTGGTCGGCTCCCAATAGGTCACGCGCGGATCGGTGAGGCCGCTCAGTGCGAGGATCGCCGGATAATGCTGCGCCTTCACATTGTCATAAGGCGAATAGGACCGGATGGTCTCGAAGGCTTTGGGGTCCGCAATCGGATTGCCCCATTCGAGCCATTCGGGCGGCGTCAGCGGCAGCGTGTCGTCCAGCATCGTGTTGAGCACATCCACGAAGGGAACGCCCGCCACCACGGCGCCGAAAAGATCCGGCGCCATATTGGCGACGGCCCCCATCAGCATGCCGCCCGCACTGCGGCCCAGCGCGACGATGCGCCCTGCGCTGGTGAATTTGTGCTCCGCCAGATGACGCCCGGCCGCAATGAAATCGAGAAACGTATTGCGCTTCTTGTCGAGCTTTCCGTCCTTGTACCAGCGCCAGCCCTTGTCGGTCCCGCCACGGATATGCGCGATGGCGAAGATGAATCCGCGATCCACCAGCGAGAAACGGTGCGCGCCGAACGAGGCCTCGTAGGCATTGCCGTATGAACCGTAACCCTGCAGCAGGCAGGGCGCGCTGCCGTCCAGCTTCGTCTTCTTCGAATAAAGAATCGACACCGGCACCAGTTCGTCGTCGTGCGACATCGCGAACACGCGCCGCGTGATGTAATCGTCCGGATTGTGTCCGGAGGGGATTTGCTGGCGCTTGCGCAGCACGCGCGTGCGCTTGCCCATGTCGTAATCGTAGACTTCTTCCGGGGTCGTCATGGACGAATAGGAGAAGCGCAGGATTTCGGTGTCGAATTCCAGCATGTCTTCCAGGCCGAGATCATAGGCCTCTTCGTCGAACGCGATCGCGTGTTCTTCATGCGTGCGCAGGTCGCGGATCACGATGCGCGGCAAGCCGTCCTCCAGCTCCTGCCGCACCATATAGTGCTCGAACATGACGAAACCGGTGATCATCCGGCCGAGGCGATGCGGAATGAAATCCACCCATTTGGTGCGCGAGGGGTCGGCCACAGGCGCGGTGACGATCTTGAAATCCTCCGCCCCGTCCGCGTTGGTCAGGATGAAGAACGTGTCGTGACGGTGCTCGACATCATATTGAACGCCATGTTCGCGCGGGGCCACGACGCGCGGCCTGGCGACCGGGTCGCGCAGGTCGAGCAGCCAGCTCTCGCTGGTTTCATGATCGTTGATCTCTATGGTGCCGAACGCGCCCGACTGTGTTTCGGACACATGGACGAACCAAGCCGGGTCCTTTTCCTCGAACACCATCTCGGCCTTGGCCGGATCATCTCCAATGCGATGGCGGAACACCTGCCCGGGGCGGTGATTGGCGTCCATCCGCACGTAGTAGAAGGAGGATGAATCGCTCGTCCAGAGCAGCCCGCCGTCCGTATCCACAATGGAATCGGGCAGGTCGCGGCCGGTCTTCAGGTCGCGGATGCGGATCGTGTGAAACTCGGACCCTTTCTCGTCGGCGCTCCAGCCGAGCCGCGAATGGTCCGGCGAGTGGGACGCGGTCGCCAGATCGAAAAACGGCTTGCCCTTGGCCAGCTTGTCGCCGTCAAGCATGACGCGCGGCCGCCCGCCCTCGCGCGGCCTGCGGCAGATAAGCGGATGCTGGCCGCCCTCGCGATATTTCTGGAAATACGCATAGGGACCGTCCGGGGCGGGAACCTCGGATTCATCCTCCTTGATGCGCCCGCGCATTTCGCGCACCAGCTTCTTTTGCAGCGACTTGGTCGGAGCCAGAACAGAATCCGTATAGCGGTTCTCGGCTTCGAGCAGCGTGCGTATATCCTTGGGGAGAACCTTGGGGTCGCGCAGAACATCCTGCCAGTTCGCCGCCTTGATCCACGAATATTCGTCGGTCAGTTCCACCCCGTGGACGATCCTCGTGTCAGGCCTTTGTTCGGCTGCCGGGGGCTTGGGCCTGCGCGTCCGGGCTGCAGGCGAGGATGTCTTCCTGGCAGGCGACTTCCTGCCCTTGGGGGCGGTTTTCTTTTTTGCTGCTGTCTTCGTTGATTTGGCCATGTCGCACCCGGTTTGTCTGTCTGCAAACTAGCTTGACTCCGCCCCGCACGACTAGGGCGAGCCTCAACAGGGCGTGATTGCCTAAAGATTGTCCTTGCTGCAAATCTAGTCGAATTTTACCTAGTTAAATTTTTGAAATACAGTGTTAAAAAATGAAATGACGTTGAATGCGTTCGAATTGTGGCGTCGAGAGCGTGGCGTTTCATTGGATAGTCAAGAAAATTGCGTTCAGTAACGAAGAATTCCCGCTTTTTCTCCTTTACTTTGCGACCGGGATTGTGTTGTTGCTTGTATTCAGATTCGCCAGAAGGGAAGTCTGGCGGTCGCAGTGGTGCAGGACGTCAAGAACAAGATCAAATACTAGAGAGATCCCACATGAGTGATGCCAACGGAAACTACATCGAGCTCGCTGCGGATATTGTCTCGGCCTATGTCAGCAATAATTCCGTTCCCGCAGCCGAACTGCCGGCCCTGATCAACGAGGTCTATGGCGCCCTGACCCGTATCGGAAGCGGCGGCGTCGCCGTTGCCGCGCCGCTCGCCCTTGAGGCTCCCAAGCCCGCCGTCCCGCCGAAGAAGTCCATCACGCCCGGCTACATCATCTGTCTGGAAGACGGCAAGAAGTTCAAGTCGCTGAAGCGCCACCTGCGCACCCAGTACAACATGTCGCCGGAAGAATACCGCGAGAAATGGGGCCTGCCGTCTGACTATCCGATGGTTGCTCCGGACTATGCGAAAGCTCGCTCGGCCCTTGCCAAGCAGATGGGCCTCGGCCAGCAGCGCCGTCGTCGCCGCTGAAAGTTCGCATGCTGATTTCAGAACGGCGTCGGAGAAATCCGGCGCCGTTTTCGTTTGCAGGAAGGTCCGTCCGGGCGCGTCTAAAAATACCTATTGAAAAGAAAATAATCCTATAATAGCCTCTCCTGATCACAGGAGGGTCGCTGCGTGTCGTATCAGTCAGTTTCAACCGGACCGGAACAGGACGGAGGTCGGGCCTGTTCGGCGCTCGCCTCCTGCGTTTCGGCGCATATGTTCGGGGTGCGTCGCACCGAAATCTTCAGCCCCACCCGCCGCCGCGCGCGCGTTGCGGATGCGCGCCACGCCGCCATGTACTTCGCGCATGTGGTTTGCGGGGAGGGGATGGAGGAGGTCGGTCACGCCTTCCGCCGCCACCGCACAACCGTGCGGCATGCCTGCGGGCGGGTCGAGGACCGGCGCGACGATCCTTCGTTCGACTGGTGCCTCGAACTGCTGGAACAGTCCTTCTCGGGCTATCTTTCGACTTTCATGCCCGCAATGTCCGCCGGGAGGCCGCAATGAGCGCGCCGCTCTCATCGTCCTCCCGCGCCCTGCTGGAGGCGCTTTCGGCGCCGGGCGCTTACGGCTGGGAATCTGATGGCCCGGTCGCGAGCCGGATCGCAGTCACCGGCTCCCGCAACGGAATTTCGGTGAAGGTCGCGTCCGGCTCCGAAAAGGCCGCCCGCGAACTTGAGTCGGAAGGTCTGGCCGCATGGGATCGCACCGGTTCGCGTCCGCGCCTGCACGTGACGGATGCCGGGCGGGCGAAGCTCCTGCGCCTTGAAGCCGGACCCGAAAAGGACCCCTTTCGGGTCCAGCAGGGCCGCCTGCTGCAAAGGCGCATCGCGGAAGCCGGCAAGTCCGTCTCCGTCTCGGTCAATGTGCAGGAAAGCCCGCTGGCCTGGCTCGCCGCCCGCAAGGGCCGCGACGGCGCGCCCCTGATGGAATCGCATCTGATCGACGCCGGCGAGCGACTGCGCCGCGATCTGACCGCCGGACAGATCATGCCGACGATCACCCCGAACTGGTCTGCTGTCGGCGCCGGCCGGGGCTCCAATGCGGGCATGACGTATTCGGACATGGTGGTCGCCGCCCGCCAGCGGGTCGACCGCGCGCTCCATGCGGTCGGGCCCGAGTTCAGCGGTATCCTGGTCGACGTCTGCGGATTTCTGAAAGGGCTCGAATTGATCGAGAGCGAGCATCGCTGGCCGGCCCGGTCCGCCAAGGTGGTGCTCGGCATGGCGCTTGCCCGGCTGGCACGCCACTACGGCTATGGACCGCCGCAAACGCCGGCCCGTCCGCCCGGACTGCGACATTGGGGCGTCGAGGATTATCGCCCGGCAATGGGCGTCGTGGAACCGGCCGTCTCACAGCCCTAAGCCTTGTCCAGAGCGGTCTGGGCGTCACGGCGGATGCGCTCGACCATCGAGCGCACGCCGTTGGCGCGTTGCGGGGTCAGGTGTTCGGTCAGCCCGATCGACTTGAACAGGCTGATGACGTCGCGGGCCAGAATGTCCTTTGCCGTGCGCCCCGAATAGAAGGCCAGCACCAGCAGAACCAGCCCGCGCACGATGTGCGCGTCGCTGTCGCCACGAAATTCCAGCACCGGCTCGCCCCGGTCGTTGCGCGACGCATCGGTCAGCAGCCAGACCTGGCTGGCGCAGCCGCGCACCTTGTTGGTCTCGTTGCGCGCGTCCTCGGGCAGGGGCTCCAGCTCACGGCCAAGCTCGATCACATAGCGATAGCGCTCTTCCCAATCGTCGATCAGGGCGAAGTTTTCGATGAGTTCGTCGATATCGGGCAGGGGCATGGGCGTCGCTTTCGAGCCCTATATGGGCGAGTGCGCGCCGGCGGCCAACCTGAAAATCACCTGCCGAGCGATTTCGGGCGCGCAACCGGCAGCGGCGGCGCCGCAGGCGCAGGCTGCAGGGACTGCAGGTCGGCCGCCTGCTCGCGCCGCGAAAGCTCGTGGTCCTGCGCCAGAAGCGCGTCGATGCCGCCCGGCGCAGCGCGCAGGGAAGCAACCGCTGTGGTCTTCTGGTCGGCAAGGTCGGTCGCGAGCCGGTTGAGCCGCGCCGCGCCCTCGATGCAGTCCGCCATTGATTCGAGACAGGTCTTCCGGATTTTTTCGGCCATGGCGGCCCGGCCCTGCGCCACAGCGGGCGCGCTGATCGCCTGAATATCCGACGCGATGCCGCCGTCCCGCGGCCAATCCATCGCCGAGAACACCAGTCCGAGCCATAAGGCGCTGCGCAGCAGGAAGAACATGCCCAACTCACGAGCCGATCCCGATGATCGACCGTGGAAAGCTAGCGCATTCGCATCAAATGCCGGTCAAGAAATCCCGTTGTATTTGCGACTGTCCGTCAACTGCGCGTTTACCTTGAACGGCCGCAACAGCCCAGCATTGGAAACATATCCTAAACCATAGGGCGCGGTTTTGCTTCGATCGGGGCGAACTCGATGTGTTTTCGGAGAAAATCCCTCCCGCCGGACGTCATGGTTTAGGGTTCACTTAAGAGGGACCTGCGAAAGTCCTATCACGCGACGGACAGGCGCCGGAGCGAGTGAGAGTGAGCGTTTCGCGTGGCCGTTGTGGCGAGTCTTCTCGATCGGGTTTCTGCCCTTGTGCACGAAAGTGCCCGGGCCGATGCTGTTGATCGCATGCGCCATCAGGCCTTCGTGGTCGCGCATATGGCCGTGGCCGGCATCGGCCTGACGATTCTTCCGCTCGATCTGGCGATTTTCGGCGTTCCGACCTTCAGCCATATGGCGGTTTATTCCGGCCTGCTGATTCCCATTCTGGCGGTGATCTTCGTCAGCCGCACGGGCCGGCTCGTTGAGGCCCATGCGATCTGCGCCGCCGCGATGGTCGGCATGGCGCTCGCAGTCGCCTCGCGCGGCGGCTCTGCCTTTTCGGCCGCATATCTGTGGCTGCTGCTCGCGCCGCTTGAAGCCGCACTTTCCTTCAGCGTGCCCCTCGTGGTCGGAACCGGCGTCGCCAGCATCGTCGGCATTCTGGTTCTCGGGGCGTTGCACTCCAATGCGCTCATCCCGGTCTCGGCCCATGCGCCGGGTCTGGCAGATGCTTTATATGCCGCGCCGCCCATGGCGGTGCTTCTCGTCATTACCCTCACGGCCATGCGCCTGCACGAGGCTCGCCGCCGCATGGCGCGCATCGGGGCCGCGAACTTCGATTCGTTGTCCGGCGCGCTCGGCGATCTCGTGCTGCGGCACGATCGCGGCGGTGCAGTGCTTTACGCCAGCCGCGAGAGCGACAGGCTTTTCGGCCTGCCGGCGCGCGAACTCATGGGACGCGGCATGTTCGAGCGCATTCACGTCGCCGACCGGCCCGCCTTTCTCAAGGCCATTGCGGATGCAGCAGACGCCGACGAGCCCGTGACGGTCGACATGCGTCTGCGCAAGTCCTCCGTGGCGAGCCAGCACGGCGATTTCGAGGAACCGGTTTTCGTCTGGGTGGAATTGCGCGCGCGCCGTGTGGCGGTGGACAGCGCCGACCAGACCAGCGACGGCGCGGCCGTCATCGCGGTCGTGCGCGACGTGTCCCGTTCCAAGCAGCACGAAGCGCAGTTGGAAGCAGCCCGCATCGAGGCCGAGGAAGCCAATCTCTGGAAGGATCGCTTCCTGGCGAATGTGAGCCACGAGCTGCGCACGCCGCTGAACGCCATCATCGGCTTCTCCGAAATGCTCGGCAACGACGATCTGATGCCGCGCGATTCCGCCAAGCGGAAGGAATATGCCAACATCATTCACGGGTCTGGCGAACATCTCCTGTCGGTGGTGAATTCCATTCTCGACATGTCGAAGATCGACGCGGGACGTTTCGAGATCGTGCCGGAAGCTTTCGAGGTCGGCCCGCTGGTCGATCAGTGCCTCGACATGGTTCGCCTGAAGGCGCAGGAATCGTCCGTCGCGATCATCCGCGACGTACCACAGCGCCTTGACGAACTGGTCGCTGACAAGCGCGCCTGCAAGCAGATCCTCATCAACCTGCTGTCCAACGCCGTGAAGTTCACCCCGATGGGCGGTTCGGTGAGCATCCGGGTGCGCCTCGAAGGCAATTCGATGGTGTTCTGCGTCGAAGACACCGGCATCGGCATCCAGCCGCGCGATCTGGTTCGCATCGGCGAGCCCTTCTTCCAGGCGCGCGGTTCCTACGACCGCCCTTATGAAGGCACCGGTCTGGGTCTGTCGGTCGTGCGCGGACTCGTCGGCCTGCACGGCGGCGCGATCTCGATGGAAAGCGAACTCGGGCAGGGCACGCATGTGACCGTTCGCCTGCCGCTCGACTGCCGCCGCGTCATGGCCAAACCTGCCGCCGCAAAGATCGAGGCGATTGCGCGCCGCCCCGCGCCTTCGTCAGAAAACTCCCTCCAGCCGATGGTGAAGAAAATTGCGTGAAGCTCTCGCCCGCAACGATATGGATTTCGTCGTTTCGCGCCCGGCCCAGAAGGCCCCTTCGCGTCGCGGCAAGAAAACCGCCAGCCGCTTTGCCTGGCTGAAATTCCTCGGCCGCCGTCCGGCGCGCACCATTCTCGGCGCCGCCTTCTCGACCGTGCTGGTCGGCATCGCCATCAACGCGCTGTTCTTCCAGACAGCGCGCCACCCGGCGCCGTTGATGAACACGGGCGAAGTCAAGAAGCCCGCGACCAGCGCTGCGGCGGTTCCGGTTCCGGCGCCACGTCCGCTCGAGCAGGCGTCGCAGCAGGCCGCAGCACCGGCGGCCCCGCAGAACATTCTTCCCGTCGCCGCGCGTTCCGCGCCCGCCAAGGAAGCAGCCGAAATCATGGGCGGCGCCAAGGTCGCCGCGACCGAGAAGAGCAGCGGCGACCAGATCGCGGCGCTGATCAACAAGGGCTCGCTCGCCCCGATGGGCAATGAGGTCGAGAAGACTCGCGTGCAGTCGGCTCAGCGCGCGCTCATCAAGCTCGGTTACTCGATCAAGGCCGATGGCGTCATGGGCAAGTCGATGAAGCAGGCGATCGAGAAGTTCGAGCGCGATCGCGGCCTCCCGGTGACGGGCGACCTCTCGTCGAAAACCGTTCGCGAACTCGCTGCGCAATCGCGCATCGCGATCCATTGATCGCATGAGGCTGCGAGCCGATATCTGGGTCGCAGCCTATTTGCGTCGGTGCAGCACGGAAGGCGCCTATGCGGTGCTGCGCCGTCGGGGCGCGGCGGAAGCGGGCGCCATTTTCGTCAAGGTAGATCGGCTCGACGGCCAGACGGCCGTGTTCGGCCCTGCGCCTCAGACCGAACTTGCCGAGCGCGGCGTCGACCGCGTCTGGCGCCGTCTCCACGATGAAGACTGGATCGACCCCGCTACTGCGGAAGAAAAACTCCGCCGCGAGATCAAGTTCGATTCCGATCTCTGGATCGTCGAGGTCGAGGACCGCAAGGGCCGCCACTTCCTCGATCTGGCGGAATGATCAGCGCAGTCGCTTCTTGAACAGGAACAGCGGCAGCTTGCGCGGCTGCGCTGGTGCGGCGGGCGTCTCGTGCGCGGCCGGACGGCTGGGAGTCGCCTTCGCGCCCTGATCCATCACCGGACGATGCGCGCGCACAGGGTGTGCTGCCTGAACGCCCAGCATCGCGCGGACGATGCGCTGCGCGGCCGCAAAGGATGTCTGCCGTACGAGGCGGTGCAGCATTTCCATCTTGTCGCAATCATGCGCGATGGACTCCTGGCCCATCAGGAACACGCGCATGATGGCGTCGGTCGACATGCCCAACGACAGCAGCGCCATTGCGAGCGGTTCGCCGTTGGAATCAGCCACGATGCGTCGGGCCAGCACAACGTCGCAGCGCAGCGCCGCCGCCAGACGGGCGCGAAATTCCGAAGCGTCGTGCGCCATCGCAGCCTGTTCGAGCGCCTCGCAGATCGCCGGGTCATGCCGCTCCGCTGCGCCCCGGCCCCCGGCGATCAGGGCCTCGCGCTCGGCGTCCAGCATGATGGATGCGCGCTGCCGGGGCGAAGCCGTCAGGAACAGCGGCAGAAGCACCGCAGGGTCGTCGGTGCGGCGGCAGACCGCGCCGGCCATTGCCTCGTCATCGCGTCCCCGCCGCGCCATTTCGCGCAGGGCCTCGGCATCCAGAACAATTGTCTCGTTGCCCGCCAGCGACTGCCAGACTTCGTATTCGGGCCGCGTCAGCAGCACGTTCGCCAGACCTGCGTCGAGCGGCTTGCGGCGGGCGACGGCAGCGGCGACATCGCCCGATCCGAACTGGGCCGCGCTCATCAGCATTTCGTCGGTCACGACGGGGCTTTCGGCCAGAATGAAGACGGCGCAATCGGCGTCCCGGTCGATGAGCGCCTGCAGCACCGGCAGCGGCGCATTGGGATGCGGGGCGAGCTTGCGGGCGACTTCCGTGAGCACGTCGAGCCCGGCGTCCGGCGCCATGCGGAGCATGATCTCCTCGTAGTGCCGGATCTCTTCCGCCGTATGATGCGGACGCACCGCGAACAGGTCCGTCAGCACCCGCACGAGAGCGGATCTTGTCGGCAGGGACTCTGTCTCGGACAGGCCTTCGGGGAAAGCTGACGGAGTGGCCGACATGACACAGGTACTCAATTCGAAACGCTGACTCAGCTTAGAACGGCTTTATTGACGGAACATTAACCTTCGGTCGCCCGTTATGGCCGCGGGGCTAGTTCGCGCCGGCAATTCCGCCGGACCGGGTTACCGGGAGTAGCGATATGGGCGATGTACTGAGTTTCGATTTGAGTCTTCACGAGTTTCGCAAGCGCGCGACCGGACGTACCGCGACCGGCGCAGAAATTCTGTTTTTCACGGGTGTCCGCTACGAACGCTACGACGACCAGCCGGTCGTGCGCGAACCCCGCAAACGTGCTTCGCGTTCCGGCGCAAAGCCGCAGAAACCGACCGGCAAGCGCCGCGCCTGACTCTATCCGGGGATCGCGGCTTCGACGCCGCATGCAATGGCCGCGACACGCGCGGCGGCGGCGTCTCGATTGCCGGGCTGCGGGGCCAGTCCGCGCACAATCACATATCCGAGCCGGTCGGGCGCGGTGAGGCGCAATTCGGACGGCAGTTCATCTTCGCTGTCATACGCCTCGATGGTCGCCAGTTGCGTGCTCGTGACCACCAGAATGTCGAGCACGCCGCGCGCTGCGCTGCGGTCCGTCATCGAATAGAAGACGTCGCCATAGCGGCTGTGGAACGACAGCAGGATCAGCTGGCCGCCTGTGAAATTGCCGCGCAGCCGCAGCGGACCGCGATCGAGATCGTAGCGGCAGATCGAAACCGCCATGGCCGGGTCTTCGTAGGGACCGAACTCCTTGCCGGGCGTGACGGGCGGCAGCGGAGTCAGCCGCGACAGCGGAGCGACCGCCGCAAAGCGCGCCCATGAATCATTGGGCGCAAGGCGCGGCATGGCGAGGATCGACACGATGTGGACGATGCCGCCGATGATCACCGCGCCCAGCAGCCACGGGAGCCATCCGAGAAACTGGTCGAGCCGCTTCATGCGCAGCGCCCGCGCGTGACGGCCGGGAGCGCGCGCGCCTCGATGGCCGAAGCGCTCGACCGCACGATCGTGTCGTAGAGACGCAGCACCATGATGAACGGCGCTTGCTGGCCGATCGGCAGCCAGTTGCCCGGCCTCGCCGATGCGGAGACGATGACGTCCATCGGGACGTTGCGCTCGCGCACGATTTCAGCCGAGGTGAATCCGTAGCGCTGGATCTCGTTCTCGATGAGCAATCCGTGCGGGTCCATCAGCGTGATGGTCCAGTAGCGCGTCGGCGGCATGGGGCCGCGGATCGTATAGTCGCATTTCGGATCGAACGGCGCGCCGTCGTCATCGGCGCGCGCGACGAACATCAGGCCTTCCGCAAGTCCGAGCGGAATTTCGCCCGTGCGGGCGACGACCGCGCGCGCATACGGGTCGGCCTCATTGGAGCCGGACTTGGGCCATGCGGTCCACGCGCCGGCCGTCACGGCCCCGAAGCCGTAGCCGCGCTCCACCGCCATGTAGGTTGCGAAAAGACCCAGCGCGACGCCGATCAGCAGTGTCGCCAGAGTCTTGAAGAAATTTTCCAAAGTTCGATCCGGAACCGCCGCGACTCGCTTCATCGTGCCCGGACCAGGGGCGCTTGTCACCCCGGCGCGTGTCAGTCGATGTTGACGCGCCCGCCCAGGCCGGCGCTGCGGCGCGGGTTTTCCGGCTGCGCCTCGGCGCGCTTGCGGGGCAGGGCGGTCGAGAAGAGCGTCTCGATCCGGCCCAGCGTTTCCGCCGACTGGCGCGACAGGGTGGTAGGCCGCTGCGGACGGCCGAGGTCGCCTGTGCCGCCAGCCATCGGGGGCGCGGCGGCGACCTTCGGGGGCGCATCGGTGACGCCGAACGGGTTCTTCAGCTCGATGCCTTGATGCGCATAGGCCATGATTTCCTTCCACGTCCGGGCGGGCAGCGAGCCGCCGGTCATGTTGTTCATGGAGGTGTCGTCGTCATTGCCGAACCAGATCGTGCAGACGTAATTGCCCGTGAACCCGTCAAACCATGCATCGCGATAGGCGTTGGTGGTGCCGGTCTTGCCGGCCGCGACAACGCCGTCGAGCTTCGCAACGGTGGCGGTGCCGCCGGCCACGACTTCCTTCATCAGGTTGTTCATCTCGGCCATCTTGTCGGCCGGCATGATCTGCTCGCCATAATCGCGCTCGCGGTCGCGGCGGTAGATGACGTCGCCGTGGGAACTGCGCACCTCGACGGCCGCGAAAGCCGTCGCGCGCTTGCCGCCATTGGCGAAGACCGCATAGGCGGATGCCATCTCGATCATCTTCACCTCGCCCGCTCCGAGCGGCAGCGAAACCGTGTCAATGAGCGGCGTGGTGAGGCCCATCGTGCGCGCGTTCTCGATGATCTTCTTGCGGCCGAGTTCGGCGATGCGCGCCAGGTGGAAGGATTGCCCCTTCGGCCAGTAGGCTTCGCCGATCTTGACCGACAGCCAGACCGCCACGGTGTTGAGTGACTTTTGCAGCGCCACCACCATCGGCAGGCGACCTGCGCCCGCGCCGCCGTAATTGGACGGACACCAGTTTCCGATGCAGATGCTCGATCCGTCGACAATCGTGTCGCGGTGAAATTTGCCCGTCATGACCGCGGTCAGGTACACGAACGGCTTGAAGGATGAACCCGGCTGCCGCGCCGCATCGGTGGCGCGGTTGAACTGGCTCGAACCATAGTCCCGACCGCCCACCACGGCGCGCACCGCGCCGTTCGGCTCCATCACGACGGCCGCGCCCTGCGTGGCGCGGTACTGGCGTCCATACAGCCGCAGGCTGTCCTCGATGGCTGTTTCGGCGCGCTTCTGGATGTTGGTGTCGAGTGCGGTGCGGACCGTGATGACGCGATCATTCCCGAACTTGCCGGAGGCCGCGAGGCGCTTCACCTCTTCGAACGCCCAGTCGAGATACCAGTCCGGGCTGAGTTCGCGGCGGCGGTCCACCGGCGTCGCCGGATTCTTGCGGGCCATGAACACCTGGCCTTCGGTCATGAAGCCCGCATCGACCAGATTGTTCAGAACGTCATTGGCGCGCGAGCGGGCAGCCGGCAGATTGATGTGCGGGGCGAATTTCGTCGGGGCCTTGAACAGGCCCGCCAGCATCGCGGCTTCCGACAGCGAAATTTCCGGCACGGTCTTGTTGAAATAGAACTCGGCCGCTGCCTGCACGCCGAACGTGCCGCCGCCCATATAGGCGCGGTCAAGGTAGAGCTTCAAAATCTCCGGCTTGGTCAGCCGGAACTCAAGCCAGATCGCCAGAAACGCTTCCTTGACCTTGCGCTCCAGCGTGCGCTCGTTCGACAGGAACAGATTCTTGGCGAGCTGCTGGCTGATCGACGATCCGCCCTGCACGACGCCCGACGAACGCGCATTCACCGTGACGGCGCGCAGGGTGCCGATCGGGTCGATGCCCCAGTGGTCGTAGAAGCGCCGGTCCTCGGTCGCCAGCACGGCCTTGATCAGATGATCCGGGAAGGCCGACAGCGGAGTCGAATCGTCGTGCTTGATTCCGCGCCGTCCGACTTCCTGTCCGTAGCGGTCGAGGAAGGTCACTGCGAGATCCTGCTTCTTCAGCCAGTCCTCGTCCGATGTTTCGTTGAAGGCCGGGATGGCGAGCGCCAACATGACGACAGAGCCGGCAAGGCCGAGCGTAAGCCCTTCGCAGGCCGCCTCCACGCCGAGCTTCCTCCAGCCCGACACGTAGAACCGGTCCATATAGGCGGAAAAATCGGCGTAGACGGTGCGGGCGCGCTGGCCGCTGTCGTAGAGAGAGGAATTGATCCAGGCGTCGAGCGCCAGCATTGCGCGGGACACGCGCTTGCCGATTCTCGAATTCCGGATTTCCTCGAACACCCTGCCTGTCTCCCGCAATGGCCGCGTCTATATAAGCCGCCCGACGTCCTCTGACGATTGCGAATCTCCGCACCCTGCACCAGAGCGGCACAATTCTGCGCGAGCCCGCGACACGTCCGTTAACATTCCATTTACCGGGCAATCGCCGTGCCGGGGCCTTGATCCGTCGCGGCGGCGGGCGCATGTGGGGGCGTCCGCCCTCTCCGGTCCCGATTTCATGGCCAAGAAACAGCTTCCCGCCGCTCCGTTCTGGAAGACCAGAACGCTGGAGGAAATGACCGAACCCGAATGGGAATCGTTGTGCGACGGCTGCGGGCGCTGCTGTCTGGTCAAGCTCGAGGACGAGGATTCGGGCAAGATCTATTTCACGGACGTCGGCTGCGAATTGTTCCGGCAGGATTCCTGCCGATGCGCCAACTATCCGAAGCGGCAGGAATTCGTTTCGGACTGCATCAAGTTGACGCCTCATGAGGTGCGGACCCTCAAATGGCTGCCGCCGACCTGCGCCTACAAGCTGGTCGCCGACGGCAAGGATCTGCCCTGGTGGCACCCGCTGGTGTCAGGTGATCCCGAAACCGTCGTTCAGGCAGGGGTTTCGGTGCGGGGCAGGGTGAAGGCGCTCGAAAACGATGTTCCGGTCGAAGACCTGCCGGATTTCGTGGTCGCCTGGCCGGGCCGAACGCCGACGAAAGCCCGGCGGAAGCCCTGAGAATTATCTTCTGCGCCGTGATTCCGCCCTGTTCCGGTCATTCAGCCGACACGGCCGGGCACGATGTTCAGCGTCAGGCAATTCCATTGCCCCCAAGTAAGACCCCCCGTCTCGCCCGGCGCTGCCCCCAGCGTCGGGCTTTTTTCTGGGTTTCAGCGGGCGCCGCGGCGAGCCATGAAGCCGCGCGTCGCCAGCAGGGCGCGGCGTGCGCGCTCGGTGGCAGGCAAGGCAGCATCGCGGGCGGTCGGAGCTTCGATGCTGATGGCGCAATCGGCGGGCAGGGCGTCCAGCAATTCGTCGAGCCAGAGCGATCCCTCGCCCGGCAACATCCGGGCCTTGCGGGATTCGGACCGCAGTTCCTCGAATGATTTTTGCCCCGCGGGCGGCAGGGGCGCGTCGCAGAAATGCGTCAGCCGCAACAGATGCGGCTCGATCCCGGCCAGATCGGAAGGCTTTCCGCCCGACCGAGACAGATGCAGGGCATCAATCACCAGACCGGCGTTTTCGGCCCGCGACTGACGCACGATGTCGAGGGCGTCGGCCAGAGTCGGACAGGCGCTGTAGGGATTGAACTCGATCAAACCCGTCAGGGCGCAGCTTTCGGCGAGTTCGCAGATGCGTCCGAACGTGTCGATCCGCCGCTGCGGTTCGGCGTCCTCCACGGGACAAACGAGATATTGCGCGCCGATCTTGTGACTGAACGCCATCACGGGCGCTATCGCATCCATCGGCATTTCGGGCAGGATCGGAAAAACGCCGATCTCCAGGACCTTCATGCCCGTGTCGCGCAGCAATTGCTCGACCTCGCGCTGCCGCTCCTCGACGCCGACGATCTGGAGGTCTGTCGCCACCAGCGGATTGAGCCGAAGGCCGACCGATTCGAAACCTGCTTCGGCGGCGGCGCGGATTTGTCCGGCAGGACCCGCGTCCAGAATGGTCAGGGCGGCAAGGGAAAGGAGCGGCATCGCCATCTCGAAATGCAGAATCGGGCGCGGAAAATTCCGCGCCCGTGCATCTCTAACGCCAAAAGCCTTAATTCAGAATGTCACATGCCGGTGGCCGAGAAAAACATCGGCAAACCGCCGAGCCCGCCCACGAACGCCGCATAGGAGCAGACCACGAGGCTCGTGGTCCAGAACTGAAAGTTGAAACCGCGCCGGTAGGGTTCGCTGCGCCGCACGTCCTCGGGACCGTCTTCGTCCATCGCGATGGCGCCGGCCTGCGCCATTTCCTGAAGCGCCCTGAACCAGAGGAGCGTCGCCATGGCGGCGAAGATCATGCCGAGCGTGAAGGCCGCCACCATCGGGACGAAAAGTTCGACATTGACCCCGATGCTCTCCGGCCCCACCAGCATGCCGACATATCCGACGAGCGCAAACAGTCCGCCTGCATTGAACGCTGCGCACATGCGGATGGCGATTTTCAGGGTGATGCTGTCACGCAGGCTAAGCGCCAGCGGAGCGAAGCGGCTTTCATTGTCGGGAGCATCGAAAATCGCGCTCGGCTCCATGCTGATCTGGCTCACGCCCGCTCCTGTGTTTCCGGCGCCCGCGTCGGGCGTCGTGAGGCAAGCTAGCGCATCCATGCCGAATAACCGTGAATCAGGAGCGGCAAATTTTCTGTAAAATCCGCTACGGTATGGCGTCTTCCATCAATGCGGCTTCGAGACGCGGCACGTTCGTCACATGGATCTCGTTGCGTCCGATGTCGATTCCGATCCCGCGCAGCTTGGCGAAACAGCGCGACAGCGTTTCCTGTTTGACGCCAAGATAATCCGCGATCAGCCGCTTGCCGAACGGCAGGTGCACCGTGCAGGGCCCGTCGCGATGGGAGCACAGCGACAGGATGAAACGCGCCACGCGCTCGTCGGCGCTCTGCGCCTTCAGCGACTCGATTTCGTCCATCAGCGCATAGATGCTCATGTCGCCCGCCTGCACGATAGCGAAGGCGAGGTCGGGACATTCATGCGCAATCCGCGAAGCCACCGTTGCGGGAATGCGCGCCACGACGCATCGCGTGGCGGCTTCGGCGCTGGTCGAATGCGGGCGCGGACTGAGCGCCAGCGTTTCGGCGAAACTGTGCCCGCGATTGAACAGGCGGATGACGATTTCCTCGCCGCCGGGCGTCAGCCGAACGAGCTTCACCCAGCCTTCCACGACGATGAAGACCGAATGGACCGGATCGCCCTGGCGAAACAGCGTGTCGCCCGGCCTCAGCGTCTCAAGCCGCGTGGAGCCGATCAGCTTTTCGAAGCAGTCCTGCCCGACGGCTGCAAACAGGGAGATGTCCCTGAGTGCCAGAAGTTCCGGTGCGGGGGCGGACATTGGAGCGCCAATCTGTTTCAAAGAATACGATCTTGATGGCGCAACTTCGGGCCATGGCATTTGATCAGGCTCAAAACAACAGCGTCGACGTGGCCGCAGCGTCAATCGGCCACAAGAGAAAAAAATCAGGATTACGGGAAAATATTCCTTGACCAGCGCGCGCTGATCCTGTAGGTTTCACCCACACTCCACACTTGTAAGAAAAACCCGGCGGCGCAGAGGCGCTTCGCCGGGTTTCGTTTTCCCGGAGACCGCAATGCCCGGACCCGCGATCGACCCGCAGCGCGTCGAACAGGCGCGCGCGCTTTACGATGCAGGATCAGGTCCGGTTTCCGAAGTCGCCGCCATGCTGGGGCTCGGCAGCGCCGCCTTCTACAAATGGCGTCTCAAGGCCGGATGGCCCATGCGCACGCCCATCGCCACCCCTCGCAAACATCCGAAGCGCAAAAGCCCGACGCCCCGATCGTCGCCGCCGCGAAAGCGCGCGCCTGCGCCGCCGTTCGACGAAGGCGCAGTGACGGAAAAGATCGAAGCGGCGCTCGAACAGGGACTGGCGGTCGCGGCCGACGACCTCGGCCGCACCGCGACTGCGGACGCCGAGCGCAACGCCCGCATGCTGGCGAGCCTCAGCAAGGCGCTCGCCGAACTGCGCAAGCTGCAAACGCAAAAGAACGGCCGCAACCGAAAGGGCACCGATGGACATGTCGAACGACCTGCCCGCGACATGGCCACGTTGCGAGCGGACATTGCGCGACGTCTTGAACAGGCTCTTCGACCTCGATCTGATCCCGGACCTGCTGACGAACCTGAACGCTGAGGAACTCGACGCGCTCATCTGCCAGTGGGAGATTCAGGCGCGCGACGACCAGTGGCCGCCGCTGCTTTCGCAAGGCGGCGATCCCTGGACAGTGTGGCTCGTCATGGGCGGGCGCGGCGCGGGCAAGACACGCACCGGCGCCGAATGGGTGAAGGCGATTGCGCTTGGCGAACCCTCGCTGGCCATCGAACCGGTCGGCCGCATTGCCCTTATCGGCGAGACGAAGGCGGATGTGCGCGATGTGATGATCGAGGGCGTCTCGGGAATTCTGTCGGTGCATCGCAATGACGAGCGGCCGGTATGGGAGCCTTCCCGCCGCCGCCTCGAATGGCCAAATGGCGCAGTCGCGCAGGCCTTTTCGGCGGACGATCCCGAGAGCCTGCGTGGCCCGCAGTTCGAATTCGCCTGGCTGGATGAACTCGGCAAGTGGCGCTATGCGCAGGAGGCTTTCGACATGCTGCAATTCGGTCTGCGCCTTGGCCATCATCCACGCCAACTGGTGACAACGACGCCGCGCCCGCAACCCTTGCTGCGACGTCTGGCGGCCGATCCGAAAACCGCCCTGACAAAAGTTTCAACCAGAGCGAATGCGGCAAATCTCGCGCCGACCTTCTTCAAGCAGATTGTCGCACGCTATGCCGGTACGCGATTGGGGCGTCAGGAAATCGACGGCGATTTTGTCGAGGAGCGCAGCGATGCGCTCTGGACCCGCGACATGCTTGAGGCGTGTCGTGTCAAACACGCTCCGCCGCTTCGGCGTATCGTGGTCGCCATTGATCCGCCGGCGTCATCGCACCAACGCGCCGACGCTTGCGGGATCGTGGCTGCCGGCATCCATGAGGAAGGTTTCATCTATGTGCTGGAGGATGCGAGCCTGTCGGCTGCGCGTCCAGGCGCATGGTCGCGAGCTGCGCTGGCGCTTTACCACAAGCACGACGCGGATGAGTTGATCGCCGAAGTCAATCAGGGCGGCGAAATGGTTGCCGCCGTGATCGCCGAAGCAGAAGACAATGTACCTGTTCGGATGGTGCGCGCAACGCGCGGCAAGTATCTGCGCGCTGCTCCGGTCGCACAGCTTTATGAGCAGCAGCGAGTCTGCCATGTCGGAGCCTTGGCGAAGCTCGAAGATGAAATGTGCGCCTTCGGCCCTGATGGTTTGCCGGGCCGCGCAAGCCCCGACCGGCTGGATGCGCTGGTCTGGGCCATCACGGCGCTGGCTTTGACGCCGGAACCGCCGCGTCCACGCATGCGCAAGATCTGACGGCTCCTTCTCTCCAGAAAGGATATTTTCATGGCCTCCTTTTTCTCAAGGCTTCTGGGCGCGCGCGCCGCTCCGCAACAGGATCAGAAAGCGTCCCGCGTCGGCCCCATGCTGGCGTTTCATTCGTTGGGCCAGGCGCGCTGGACATCGCGCAACGTGACGGAGCTGACCCGTCAGGGCTTCGAGCGCAACGCCATCGTCTATCGTTCCGTCAGGATGATCGCCGAAGCAGCGGCCTCGATTCCATGGACGATGTTTGAAGGTCGAGAGGAGATCATCGAGCATCCGGTGCTCGATCTCATTGCGCGGCCAAACCCGAACGATGTCGGCCCGACGCTGCTCGAAGCAGTCTTCACGAATCTGCTTCTGTTCGGCAATGCGTATATCGAGGCGTCGAGCGTCGAGGATCAGCCGCGTGAACTTTACAACCTGCGCCCGGACCGCATGAGCGTGATCCCCGGCCCGAACGGATGGCCGCGCGGATATGAATATGCGGTCGGCAGCGAGCGGGTGCGCTTCACGGTTTCGCCCGAAGGCGTTTCGCCGATCCTGCACCTGAAACTGTTTCATCCTCTGGACGACCATTACGGCTTCGCGCCGCTCGAAGCCGCGCAGGTCGCGCTCGACATTCACAATGCGGCGGGCTTCTGGAACAAGGCGCTTCTCGACAATGCCGCGCGTCCCTCCGGCGCGCTCGTCTATGCAGGTCCGGGCGGCGCCGCCATGAGCGACGAACAGTTCGAGCGTCTCAAGGCTGAACTCGACGAAAGCTTTTCGGGCGCGCGCAATGCGGGACGCCCCTTGTTGCTCGAAGGCGGCCTCGACTGGAAGTCGCTCTCTCTGACGCCGAAGGACATGGATTTCATCGAGGCGAAATCGGGAGCGGCGCGCGAGATCGCGCTGGCATTCGGCATTCCGCCGATGATGCTCGGCCTTCCGGGCGACAACACCTATTCCAATTATCAGGAAGCCCAGCGCGCCTTCTGGCGTCAGACCGTGATCCCGCTTGTGGCCCGCACGCAGCGCAGCTTCGCAGCCTGGTTGCGCCAGGCCTTTGGAGAATTCCGTTTGGACTACGACGTCGATCGCATCGACGCGCTGTCCGGCGAACGCGCCGCCGAATGGGACCGCATCGGCAAGGCGAGCTTCCTCACCGACGACGAAAAGCGCGAGGCTGTCGGGTATGGCGGCTCCCGGACCATTCGGAAACTGCTCGACAGCGCGGACTAAGATCTGGCTCACCCCAACGCGACATACGGAATTCCATGGCAGAACCAACCGCGTGTACCAGCGGGCAATCCCGATGGCGGCCAATGGACGGACGGCCCCTGGCGCAATCTTGCGGCAAGATGAGGAACTCCATGTCCGACATCACGCAATCCATACTGGAACGTGGCGATCTCGCGCATCTGGCCTTGTTCCTTTGGGCGACAGGATCCTCGGGACTTCTCGTCTGGAGCCTGAAGGAACTCGCCGCCGCGAACAGGCGCTTCGATGGATTTGTGCGGGAGCTGTCGCACTTTAATCGCAGGTTTGGAGGCGACCGATGAACAGGCGTCGCCATCACCTTCCGCAGCCGCCCTCATCCGGGCCCACACAGATGCCCGAACCTGAGTTCGTCTTTCGCGATTTCGTTCGCACGCTGGAACGGCTCAAGCCACAGCAACGCAAGACCGCGCAGCGAGCAGCGCCGCGCCGCCGCAAGTAAGTCGCTCATCAAATGGAGATGAACATGGAAGCCTTACGGGCTCGCCCGCGCATGCCTGAAATCAAGCGCGCGCCGATGATGCTCGCCAATGTGTCAGACGCCGGAACATTCGAAGGCTACGCGAGCGTTTTCGGAATCATTGATCTGGGGCGCGACCGCGTCGAGCGCGGCGCGTTCCGCGAGACGCTGCAGCGCAAGGCTCTGCGCGATATCAAGATGCTCTGGCAGCACGACGCCAAGACGCCGCTCGGCTCCTGGCTCGACATCGTCGAGGACGAGCGGGGCTTGCGCGTGCGCGGCCAGCTCAATCTCGCGGTCGCCAAGGCCCGCGAAGTTCTTGCACTGATGCGGGATGGGGCGGTGGACGGCCTCTCCATCGGCTTTCATGCTCGCAAATCCTACAAGGACCCGCGCACCGGCATTCGCAATTTGACCGCGATTGACCTCACCGAAATATCGGTCGTGACCTTTCCGATGCTGCCGCAGGCCCGTGTGTCGCATGTGAAGACGATGCCGGACGCTGACGCCTGGCGACAGGCTTCCGCGCGTCTTGAATGGAGACTTGCCGCAACGGCGCTGGAGTTGAAATTCTTGGCGGCGCGAAAGGAAACCGCTGTTGGGCTCTCGGCGGATGGCTTCGACCCATCCGGCTTCGGCTCCGGGACTAGTTGGCGCGACCAGCCGCGTGTGGCGGCCGGAAATCCGGATGGTGGGCAATGGACGAGCGGAGTGGGCGGGTTTGAAGGGCGGTTTATTGTTTACCGTCGGTCTTGAGCGGGCCGGAACGTTTCCATCGATAGAAGCGGCGCAGAAACTGACAAGCTCGACACTGGCGCAAAATTCCACAATAGTCGACAACGTCGTTGACGGCGAGGTTTCAGATGCATTTGTCAAAGCGTTTTTCGGCTCGACAACCGGCCGAGAAGCGTATCGAGCCAACGACCGAATGCAGCCGATCATACGAGAGACAAATGGCGTTGGCGTTTCGATCATACGAGACCCCCGGTCAATAAAAGGGTACAGGGTCATCTCTGCTTATCCTCTCGTCAATTGAGGTTTTGAAATGGATTCGTTTCCTCATTTCCAAAAATTTGCTTCCGTTTTTCATCAAGACTTCGGACTGGTATATCCGTCGCTGGACGCCGCAATCGCGACGGGATTGAACTATGTTGGTCGAGATGGGCATGCTGAATTGCTGCGGGAGATCGAGAGTCTGCTCCTGCTTTCTCGCAAGGAGTTGCGAGCGGTTTGGCGGCGTTCGCCCTCGGAAATCTACTTTTTCAAAGCCGCTGAACTCGAGCATTTTGTGCGCATGGTGAGGGATCGACTGGCTGCAACGGCTTCAAAATAGGCATCGACGTGGAGATGGACACCTGGAAGAGGCTGCGAGTCGAGGATCGCCAAACGAGACATTTACTTGATGCGGCAATCGAGCAGATTCGGTGTCGGAAACAAATTCTCCGCGATAGCGTCATTAGGAGAGCAACGTGCAACTCAAAGGCTTGGAAAGGCTCCTGCAATTTTGCGAATTATTGCGCTGGCGAAAAGTGGATCATCGCATAGCGCAGTACTCTTGCGACTGCATACAAGTGTCCCTGCGACATGGTTGGCTTCCGTTGCGAAGTATCCTTTTTGTTGACCATATCGAGTACAGCGTCTTTTATGGCCACGAAGATGTCGAAACCGATTCCGAGGCGCTGCTCGAGCTGATTGGGGACAACGCCTGAGCTGCCTGAAGGCGAAGGTCAACCACATTTGACCTGACACAAATTTAATTCGCCCGCGCAGTCGCCGTCGCGCGCGGGTTTCTCATCGACGGCGTATTCACCGGGGCGGGCCGCAGGCGCCGCCCTTTTTTGTTGTGACGAACAAGGGCAAACCTGCATGACCGCAATGGAAATCAAAGCCACAGCCGATCTCGATTCGCTGCATCGCGCCTTCTCGGCCTTTCGCGAGACCAACGATCAGCGCCTTGACCAGATCGAACGCCGCATGTAGAGCGACGTGATCACCGAGGAAAAACTCGCCCGCATCGATCGCGCCATCGACGAGACAAAGCGCCGCCTCGATACGCAGATGCTGGAACGTTCGCGGCCGCGCCTGGCGCTCGATACGAAGTCCGATGATCCGACCGCACGGGAACATAAATCGGCGTTCCGCAACTACATGCGCTCGGGCGATGGGGCCGAACTGCGCGCCATCGAAGAGAAGGCCATGTCGATCGGCTCCGGCCCTGACGGCGGCTATCTGGTGCCGGCGCCGGCTGAAGCGGAAATCCTTCGGCGGCTGGCCAACATTTCGCCGATCCGCTCGATCGCGAATGTGTGCGCTATCTCGACCGCGACGTTCAAGAAGGCCTTCTCGCTGTCCGGTCCGGCGTCCGGTTGGGTTGCCGAGGCCGATGCACGGCCGCAGACCGGCAACCAGCAGATCGCCGACATGACTTTCCCCGCCATGGAGCTTTACGCGATGCCTGCGGCTACGCAGGCGCTGCTCGACGACGCGGCCGTCGATATCGAGCAATGGATCGCGGAAGAAATCGACACCGTCTTCGCCGAACAGGAAGGCGCAGCTTTCGTCAACGGCAACGGCGTCAACAAGCCGACGGGGTTCCTGTCCTATACGAAGTCGACGACGGCGGCCTGGAGTTGGGGCAAGACCGCCTATGTGCTCACGGGAGCGGCCGGCGCATTCCCGGCCAGCAATCCGTCGGACGTTCTGGTGGATCTCGTTTACGCGACGCGCGCCGGCTATCGTCAGAACGGGCGCTTCGTGATGAACCGCAAGACGCAGGCCGCGATCCGCAAGTTCAAGGCTTCGACGGGCGAATATCTCTGGTCGCCGCCCGCCAGCATCGGCGCGCCCGCCACGCTCATGAACTTCCCGGTGGTGGAATCGGAAGACATGCCGGACGTCGCGGCTGACAGCTTTTCCGTCGCGTTCGGTGATTTCCAGCGCGGCTATCTGGTCGTGGATCGTCTGGGCATTCGGGTTCTGCGTGATCCCTATTCGTCGAAGCCGTACGTGTTGTTCTACACCACGAAGCGCGTCGGCGGCGGCATCCAGGACTTTGACGCCATCAAGCTTCTGAAGTTCGGCACCGCCTGAGGTCTGCAGGGGAGCGCGTCAGCGCGCTCCCCAAGCGGCCAATACGCCATCGATCCATTTCGACTGCGGAGCGATGAGCGTCGCCTGGGTCAGTGCGCCGCAATGCTTTTTGCCAGCGCCTGTGGACCAGGCCGTGATGGCCACGACACGCGTTCCGTCCGCGGAAAAGACCGGACCGCCTGAATCGCCGGTGCATGCGCCGAAACCCTTGCGGTTGAGATCTTCCGCCCACAACAGGATGGAGGAAAGGGGCGCGCGGGCGACGAGTTCGCCTTCGCGCAACTTGCCAGCGCTGCGTTCATCCCCTTCAACCGCGATGCCGTAGCCCGCGATATTGAAGCGGCTGCCAACGGCGATCGAGGGCTGCGGGTCTATCGTTGCAGGCGACAGGCGCGACGGCAGAGGCTGCTTCATACGGATCAACGCAAGATCGATCGAGCGTTGGCGGGTGCGGGGCGCATCGGGCCGAAATTCGGGATGTGTGACGGCGGACTCAACTTCCAGAAGTTCGACCGGTTGGCCCTCGCCCGCCAGGACGCGCAGGCCAGCGGCGCCGATCACGCAATGCGCCGCCGTCAGCACAACATCGCGCGCGATCACAACGCCCGTGCAAAAACCTGCGGCCGATTGGGTCCGATTCAACACCATTACGGTGTGAGCCGCAAACCGGTCTCCGGACCGCGAGGAACCCACCAGGGCGCTCGATGGCTGCCCACCTGCAAGAACGCCCGCCAACGCGAGCGCAACTACGAATTGTTTCATCATCCCAATCCTGAAATCGCCGCTGTTCTAGCGTAATTGCCGGAGAGTTCCAATGTCGCAGTTTCTGCTTGAAGGACCATCGCAGGAGCCCGTCTCCATTGCCGATGCGAAGCGTTGGCTCAGGGTCGAGCACGCTCAGGACAATGATCTCATCGGGGCCTTGATCGTCAGCGCCCGGATGCTCGTGGAGCAGACGACACGGGTGCTTCTTCTGTCGCAGCGGTGGCGGATCACATGTCTGGCGGCGCTGGCGGGGGGCGGCATCGAATTGCCGCTCGCTCCCATCCTGTCGGTGGATCAGGTGAGGCTGCAACCGCTCGCCGGGGCTTCGTTCACGCTCGATGCCGCATCCTGGAGGCTCGACAGGGCAGGGGATGTTGCGCGTCTTGAACTCCTGTCGCTGACTGCCGCGACTTTCGATGCTCGCATCGAGATCGACGTCACCGCAGGATTTGGTTCCTCGGCCGCCGATGTTCCGTCACCCCTGATCCAGGCGGTGAGAATGCTGGTGGCGCGCTGGTACGACCACAGGGGCGATGCCTCCATCGTCCGCGAAGCTGCGGTCGCGCCGCACGACGTCATGGCCCTCCTTGCTCCCTACCGTCGCATGAGGCTCTGATGAAAGCGATGACGATTGGAGACATGCGGCATCGACTGGTGATCGAAACGCCCGTCGATACCGTCGATGAAAACGGCGACAGACGAACGGCCTTTCAGGATGCCGGCGAGATGTGGGGCCTGATCGAGCCGACGCGCGGAGAGGCGCGTTTTGTCGCTGATCGGCCCGAATATTCCATTTCGCACATTGTCCATGCGCGCTGGCGCGCAGACATCAGCGCCGGAATGCGCCTGCGCAGCGCCGACCGGAAGCTTCGGATTCGTGCAGTCCTGAATCCCGATGAAAGCAAAATCCAGATGCTGTGTCTTTGCGAGGAAGCCCCATGACGACTTCGCCTATCATTGCGCTGCGCAAGGCCATTCGCGCCGCCGTGGCGGCGAACGCCGCGCTGGCGAGCCGCCTCGCGAACCAGCCGGTCCACGATGAAGCTCCGCGCAGCGCGCAAACTCCCTATCTGACCTTCGGGGATGTGATGGTTCGCGACTGGTCGACCTCCACGGATGTCGGCGCCGAGCAGATCCTGTCCCTGCATGTCTGGTCGTCTCAACCTGGAGTTGGCGAAGCGGTGTCGATTGCTGGCGATGTCACCCGTCTTCTCGACAATGCTGCGCTATCGCTCTCCTCGCATCACCTCGTCACGCTGAAACTCGTTTCGATTGAAACGCGCCGCGAGAACGACGGCCGCTTCGGCCGCGCCTCGATGAGGTTTCGGGCGGTGACGGAAAACATCGACTAATCGCAAAGGGATTTCACTATGGCTGCACAAAAAGGCAAGGATCTGCTGTTGAAGCTCGATGATGGCGGCGGAACCTTCGCGACCGTCGCCGGATTGCGCACGCAGCGACTGGCGCTGAACGCCGACGCCGTGGACATCACTCACGCCGAATCCGCCGGGCGGTGGCGCGAGCTGCTGGCCGGCGCGGGGGTCCGCCGCGCCAGCATCGCCGGGACCGGTATCTTCAAGGACGCTGGTTCCGATGAACTCATTCGCCAGGTGTTTTTCGATGGCCTCATTCGGAACTGGCAGGTCATCGTGCCTTCGTTCGGCACGTTGCAGGGGGCGTTCCAGATTTCTTCGCTCGACTATCGTGGCGAACACGCGGGCGAAGTGACTTTTGAACTCTCGCTTGAGTCCGCCGGCGCGCTCAGCTTCACGGGAGCCTGAAGATGGCGAACCCGCGACGGGGCGAAATCGAGGCGGAACTGGGCGGCAGGACCTTCGTCCTGTGTCTCACGCTGGGAGCGCTGGCCGAACTGGAAAGCAGGTTCGGCGAGAAGGACCTCGTGGGACTTGCGGCGAGAATTGAATCGGGAAGGCTCACGGAACCGTCGGTTTATGATCGTCCGCTGCGGAACGTCGACCGGGAGCCCTCGCTCCCGCCGCCGGTGCCCGGGCCGCCCTTTGTTCAATGCCTCGATCTTGCGATTGCGAGGGCGGAGCCTGCTGTCCTGCAATATGTGGCGGCCAGCGCTGAACCCTGGGCGGGTCCGCTTGCAATCTGGCGCGCTGTCGGCGCTTCGTCGTTCGAATTCGCCAGAACCATCGATCACCGGGCAGTTGTGGGGAAAACGCTCGCGGCCTTGCCGGCCGGAGTGGTGGGCCGCATCGATCATGCGAACGAACTGCCTGTGGAACTGGCCTTCGGCGCGCTCGCATCCGTGGCCACGGAAGAGATGCTGGGCGGCCGCAATCTCGCGGCTGTTCTCGACGTCGCCGGCAATGTTGAAATCATCGGATTCGTCGACGCCATCCTGACGGGCGCCCGCCAATGGAAACTGTCGCGGCTTCTGCGCGGGCTCGGCGGCGAAGAGCATCTTGCGGCTCGAACTTTGCCGCCGGGCTCGACTTTCCTCCTGCTCGACCAGGCCGTGGTTCCACTCACTGCCGATCTTGCTCTGATGGGTGCTCCGCAGCGTTACCGGATTGGTCCAGCCAGCGGAGACTTTGCTGATCCTGCCTGCGTCGAGTTGATCGCGCAGGCAAGCCCGAAGTCCTTGATGCCCTATGCGCCCGCAAAGGTGCGCGCCATGCGGGTTTCGGGCGGGATACGTTTCGAGATCGTTCGCTGCGGCCGTCTCCAGTCCGATGCTTGGGAGACTCTCGAAATACCGTTGGGCGAGGAGCGCGAAGCTTACGAAATCGACATTCTCTCTGGCGCGTCCATCGTCAGGACGATCGCGAGTTCATCAGCGTCGGCTCTCTATGCGGCGGCTGAAGAAGTGACAGATTTCGGGGGCGCGCAGACCGAACTTGCGCTTCGGGTCTACCAGATGAGCGCGCTTGTCGGCCGCGGCTTCCCGTTTAGCGCGACAGTTCCGGTTTCCTGAATTTCTTTTCGAGAGGCAATGATGAGCGATTCCCGTCAGCTGGGCCTGCCGTATCTTGCGGCCGCCCAGTCGCAAAAACATGTCACTCACAATGAAGCGCTCGCGATCCTTGATGCGTGCATTCATCTTTCGGTGGTGTCGCGGAGCGTTGCGGCGCCTCCGGCTTCGCCCGCAGACGGCGCACGCTATATTGTCGGCGCATCGCCCACCGGGGCGTTTGCAGGTCGGGGCGGTCAGATCGCCGTCCGCGAAGACGGCGCGTGGCGCTTTCTTTCGCCGAAAACAGGCTGGCGCGCCTATGTCGAGAGCGAAAACTGTCTGTCGGTCTTCGACGGTACTGTCTGGCAGGACCTCAGCCTTGTCATTTCGAGCCTGCAAAACTTGTCCCGGCTCGGCATCGGCACAACAGCCGACGCCACAAACCCTCTTTCGGCGAAGCTCAACGCCGCATTGTTCACCGCACTGACTCTGGCGGAAGGCGGAGCCGGTGATCTTCGCTTCAAGCTGAACAAGGAGACCGTCAGCAAGACGGTTTCGCAACTGTACCAGTCTGGCTATTCGGCGCGCGCCGAGACCGGGCTGATCGGCGACGATCACTTCCGGATCAAGGTTTCCTCCGATGGTGCGACCTGGCGGCAGGCGGTCGACATCGATCCGGCTTCGGGCGTCGTCACCTTCCCGTCCGGCGTTTCAGGGGTCACGGCTGCCGCGCCGACGTTCCAGTGGAGCGGCACGCAGATTCGCTTCCAGAATCCTGATGGTTCGTGGGGCTCATGGGTCGATCTTCGCGGCGCTTCCGGATCGCAGATACTCGCAACCTCCGGGGCACCTTCCAGCGGCGTCGGCGCGAACGGCGACTGGGCCCTGGATGCGACGGGTCGGCAGATCTACGGACCGAAAGCTGCCGGGTCGTGGCCGGGGGGCGCCAGTCTGGGCGGGCTGAGCCTGCGCCGCGTGGACACTCTGACGTCGTCCGGAACCTATACGAAACAGTCCGGCGACGTTCTGTATCGCTTGCGGCTGTGGGGCTCCGGCGGCGGGGGCGGTTCAGGCCGTCGCAGCGCCTCCGGTACGCAGGCCGGAGGGGGCGGCGGCGGAGGGCCGGGCTGTTATGTCGAGCGATGGGTTTCGGCTGGCGACTTCGGCGCGACGATCAATTGCCTGGTCGGGGCCGCCGGTGCTGGCGGCGCATCGGTCGCGGCTGACGACGCCAACGGCGGCGCAGGTTCAGATGGTGGATACACGTCGTTCGGTCTCATCGTCGCATACGGCGGCAAGGGCGGTGGAGGCGGAACGACCAGCGGCGGCGCAGGCGGGTCTCGAACCGGAGGCGCAGCCTATTCACTGCCGCCGCGCGTGGACGCCGCCTCTGGCGGGGCCGGCGCTTCGTCGTCCAATGCTGCTTCGTTTGCGTTGGACGCCGCCCCGATGGGTGCAGGCGGCGGTGCAGGCGGCGGGGGCCTGACGGCTGCCAATGCGGTGACGGCTTTCAGTCTCGGACAGGCGGGCGACTACACGATCGCCCTGAACGGCGGTTCTCAGGCCGGGTCCGGCGCAACCGGCCGGGCCGCCAACTTCCTTGCCTATGGCACCACCTCAGGCAACGGCGGCAATGGCGGCGCATCCGCGCTCGCTGCCGCTGCTGACCCGGGCGGGGTCGGGGGAGGGCCCGGCGGCGGGGGCGGGGGCGGCGGCGCGTCGAGGAACGGCTATCCGTCCGGCGCAGGCGGCAACGGCGCAGCCGGGAAAATCATCGTCGAGGTTTTTGGCTGATGGAGGCTTCCATGAGGATTGCGCTGGTGCGCGATGGTCGCGTCGACAACGTCGTTGAGGCGCCCACCGGTTTCACTCCGCCCGAGGGCTTTCTGGCCATTGCGGCGGAGTTTGCCGGGCCGGGTTGGCTCTGGGACGGGGCGGCTTTTCACGAAGAAGAAGATGCTGCCGCGCCGGTTCTGGCTGTTTCGCCCGTCCAGATCCGCAGGGCGTTGCGTCAGGCCGGTCTGTATGGGGCCGTTTCGGCCTTTGTTGCTGGGGCCGACCCCGACGTTCAGGACGCTTGGGAATACGCGACCGAAATCGACCGCCGCAGCCCGCTCATCGCCGGGGCCGCCGAAGCACTCGGCAAGTCCGAGGCGGAGATCGACGACCTGTTCCGCCTTGCGTCCTCACTTTAGCAGCCGATGTTTCAACCGAAGGAGTCAAAATGCTTCAGGAAAAGAGTTTCACTGAATTCGATCGCAAGCCCTTCTGGGCTTCACAGACGGTGTGGTCTTCCTTTGCGGTGATCGGATCGTCCACCGCAGGTGCTTTGCTTGCCTGGAACTCCAACGACATGGCCAGTTTCGGCGCCGCTTTGACCGCGGTTCTGGGCGGCGTCAATGCCGTGGTGGGCCGGTTCCGCGCCAACGGGCCGCTGGGTTCGTAATTCCGCCCGGCCACCGTTCATGGACGGTTCAGTCCGTTCCTGCGAAGGTAGCCTTATGCAAACGCTCTCACGCGCGCTTATGCTTTCGCTTGTCCTGCGCGCCGGCCTCGCCGCCGCGCAGGAAGAGCCGCGCATCTGCCTTTCGCCGGCCGAGACCCGCAGCGCCATTTCCGAGCACCGCCTATCCGATCCGCTGGGCTTGCTGCGCAGCGCAGCCCGCAAGGCCCGCGCCGAACCTCTCGCGAGCCGTCTCTGCAAATGGGGCGATGATTGGGTCTATGAGATGACTTTGCTTCCGCGCAGCGGCAAGGTAACACGCATTTACGTCAGCGCTGTCGATGGTGCGGCGGTCGACAAGAATCGCTAGCGATCATCGCACTTGTCATTCGGGGGCTTTCTTGCGGCTGCTGGTAGTTGAAGACGACAAGGATCTGAATCGTCAGCTGGTGACGGCGCTCGAACAGGCGGGCTACGCCGTCGATCGCGCTTTCGACGGAGAGCAAGGCCACTTCCTCGGCGATACCGAACCCTATGACGCCGTCGTTCTGGATATAGGCTTGCCGAAGAAGGATGGCGTCACCGTCCTTGAAGAGTGGCGCAAGGCCGGACGGCTGATGCCTGTTCTGATCCTCACCGCGCGCGACCGCTGGTCCGACAAGGTGCAGGGCTTCGATGCAGGCGCCGATGATTACGTCGCCAAGCCTTTTCACATGGAAGAGGTCCTGGCCCGGCTCCGCGCTCTGCTGCGGCGGGCCACCGGCCACGCGACGAACGAACTGACCTGCGGGCCGATCCGTCTCGACACGAAGGCGAGCCGCGTTGTCGTGGACGGCAGTCCGGTGAAACTCACCTCGCATGAGTATCGGTTGCTCGCCTATCTGATGCACCACATGGGCCGCGTGGTCTCGCGCACCGAACTGGTCGAGCATCTTTACGATCAGGATTTCGATCGGGATTCGAACACAATCGAGGTTTTTGTCGGGCGCCTGCGTAAAAAGCTGGGCGTCGACACGATCCAGACCGTGCGGGGATTGGGCTATCTGCTGTCGCCCGACGGCGAGCCCGAAGCGGCGAAAACGCCGAAATGAAAAGGCCCCTGCGTCGACTGGATCAGCTTCCGATCGCGACGCGACTTTTTTACGCCGCAGCTCTGTGGAGCATTGCGCTTCTGGTGCTGACCGGTCTGATTCTCACGACGATTTACAGGCGCAATACCGAGCGCGCCTTCGACGACCGCCTCGGGGTCTATTTGCGCGCGATCGTTTCCGATGTCGCCAATCCCGGAGACGACACGCGCACCGAGCCGGGTCAACTGGGAGAACCGCGGTTCGAACTCGCCTTGTCGGGCTGGTACTGGCAGATCACCCGCATGGATATGCAGAACGCCGAGGTGCGAGCCTCGCGTTCTCTTTTCGCCTCGCGCCTGCCGAAACTTGCTGACCTGAATGTCGAGCCCGAACTGGGCGGGCTGCGGCGCGGCTACGCGGTCGGTCCCGATCAAAGACGGCTTCGTCAACTCGAACGGGTTATCGATGTCGGCGACGAAGGCATATATCTCGTGCAGGTCGCCGGATCTGTCGAGGAAATTGACCAGCAGATTTCCGACTTTGAACTGGCGCTTGTGGTTGCCTTTGCGTTTCTGGGGCTCGGACTCGCAGGCACGACCGCCATGCAGGTGCGCTATGGCCTGCGCCCGTTGCGCAGCCTGCGCGAGGAGGTCACTGCTATTCGTCGAGGCGACAAGGAAAAGCTCGACGGGTCCTTTCCTGACGATCTCGCGCCTTTGGCCGGGGAACTCAATTTGCTCATCTCGTCAAATCGTGACGTCGTCGAGCGCGCCCGCACCCATGTTGGAAATCTAGCCCACGCACTCAAGACCCCGCTCAGCGTCCTGATCAACGAGGCCGGGCCTGACGCATCCCCTCTGGCCGACAAGGTGCGCGAGCAAACCGCCGTCATGCGCGATCAGGTCACGTATTACCTTGACCGAGCCCGTGCGGCGGCGCGGTCCAGCGTGATCGGTTCGGTCACCGATGTTGCGCCGGTCATGCAGCGTCTGGTCCGAACGTTCGAGAAGATCTACCGGGATCGCCACATCGCTTTCGAATTGACTTGCCCCTCCGATGCGAAGTTCCGCGGCGAACCGCAGGATCTCGAAGAAATGGTCGGCAATCTGGTGGACAATGCCGGGAAGTGGGCCTCGGCGCGCGTGGGCATCACGGTCCTGCGTGTGGCGGCGGCGCCGGGCGAGGCAGTCTCTCCGGAGATCGAACTGATCATCGACGACGATGGTCCCGGCCTTCCGCCCGCGATGCGGTCGGAAGCGCTGGCCCGGGGCAGGCGGCTCGATGAATCGAAGCCCGGTTCGGGGTTGGGCCTTTCAATCGTGGTGGATGTGGCCTCAACCTACTCGGGCAAGCTCAAGCTTGACGATAGCCCGCAGGGAGGGCTTCGGGCGGTCCTGCGGCTCCCCGCCGCCGATGTGTGAACGAGGCAGCCATTCCAAACAGACGCCGGAGCGGGTATGAGACCGCATGATCTGGCTTGTTTTCGCATTCCTGACTGTTCTGGCGCTGGCCAGCATTCTGTGGCCGCTGTTGCGGGCCAAACCGGGCGTTCAGCCCGTCGAAAGCGAAGTCGCCTTTTTCAGCGCACAGGCCGAGGAAATCAGCCGGGACGTTGAACGCGGCCTGATGACAGCGGAGGACGCAGCTCTGGCGAAGGCCGAGGCCGCCCGCAGGCTGATTCACGTGGCCGAAGCCGAAGGGCCGGGTTTGGCCCGTTCACACGCGGCCCGGGTCGCGGCTGCGATTCTCAGCCTTATGATTGTTCCGGGCGTTGCCTTTGGGATTTATGTCCTGGTCGGCAATCCGGGGGTCCCGGATCAGCCCTTGCTGGCCCGCCTTAACGCCAGTCCTGAAAAGATGGACGTCAATGCTGCCCTCGCCCAGATCGAGCGGCATCTGGCGCAAAATCCAGACGATGCGCGGGGCTATGAACTTGTAGCTCCCGTCTATATGCGGGTCGGCCGTCCGGCGGACGCAGCGCGCGCCATGGCGAGTATCATCCGCCTGACCGGTGGGTCGGCTGAAAAATATGACGCGATGGGGCAGGCCCTCGTTTACGCCGCCAACGGCAAGGTGACGGCCGAGGCGGAACAGGCCTTCCGGCAAGCCGCAGCGGCTGCTCCTGACATGGCCCAACCGCAATTCTATCTCGGGATCGCAGCCGAGCAGCGCGGTGATTCCGAGACGGCGCGCAGCGTCTGGACAAGGCTGCTGGCCAGCGCTCCGCCGAATGCGCCCTGGGCCGAGATGGTTCGGTCCCGGCTCGCCGCTTTGGGCGGAGCCGGACCGAACAGTGATGCTGGCCGCGCAGTCGCCGCCCTGCCGGCTGAACAGCAGCAGGCCGCCATCCGCAACATGGTGGAGGGTCTTGCGGCCCGTCTTTCCCAGAATGGCCATGATCTTGAGGGATGGCTACGTCTGGTCCGAGCGTTCACGGTCTTGAACGAAAAGGACCGCGCGGCGGTTGCGCTGGCCGATGCGCGCAGGAACTTCGCGTCCGATCCGGCCGGACTGGCGCAACTGGATGCTTTGGCCCGCGAACTCGGGCTCGGAGGTTAGCATGTCCCGCAAGGGCAGACGTCTGTTGTTGATCGGCATTGCGCTTGCGGTCGTGGCCTCGGTGGCCGGGTTGACGCTTTTCGCGCTGCGGGGTTCGGTGTCCCTCTTCATGACGCCGACCGAAATTGCCGAACGGACCTTGGCGCCCGGGATGCGTCTTCGCATCGGCGGACTTGTCAAGGAAGGCTCGGTCGTCAAGGCGGACGCCAAGTCCATCTCCTTCGCGGTGACCGACACGAACAAGGATGTTGCGGTGTCCTACACCGGCATCATTCCGGACTTGTTCCGCGAGGGGCAAGGCGTGGTGATCGAGGGCGTTCTTGAAGGTCCGGGCCGCGTCCGCGCCGACAGCGTGCTCGCAAAGCACGATGAAAACTACATGCCCAAGGAAGTCGCCGAGAGCCTCAAGAAGCAGGGCGTCTGGCAGGGCGAAGAAGGCAAGCCGGGAGCAAAGCCGTGATAGTGGAAACCGGCCATTACGCCCTCGTTCTGGCGCTGGCGCTGAGCCTCGTTCAGGCGCTCATTCCCCTCTACGGCGGTCTGAGGCGCGATGAGTCCCTGATGGCGATCGCCCCTCCTGTGGCGGTGGTTCAATTCCTGCTGATCGCCGCCAGCTTCGCGGCGCTGAGCTGGGCGCACATCGTTTCGGATTTCTCGCTTCTGAACGTCGTCGAAAATTCCCATTCGACCAAGCCGATGATCTACAAGATCTCCGGCGTGTGGGGAAACCACGAAGGGTCGATGCTCCTTTGGGTCCTGATCCTTTCGCTCTTCGGCGGGCTGATGGCGATCTTTTCGCGCGGAATGCCGAGCGACCTGCGCGCCCTGACTCTTTCGGTTCAGGGATGGATCGGGGCGGCCTTCCTGCTTTTCATCCTGTTGACCTCCAACCCGTTCGCGCGGCTTGCCCGCCCTCCGATTGAGGGGCAGGACCTCAATCCCATCCTTCAGGACCCCGGCCTCGCGATCCATCCGCCACTGCTCTACCTCGGCTATGTCGGCTTCTCGATGACGTTTTCCTTCGCGACCGCTGCATTGCTGGCAGGGCGTATTGACGCTTCGTGGGCGCGGTTCGTGCGGCCATGGACTCTGGTCGCGTGGATTTTCCTGACGCTCGGCATCGCGATGGGGTCCTACTGGGCCTATTACACGCTCGGATGGGGCGGCTTCTGGTTTTGGGATCCGGTCGAAAATTCCTCGCTCATGCCGTGGATCGCCGGTACGGCGCTGCTTCATTCGGCGGCCGTCATGGAAAAGCGCGACGCCCTGAAGGTTTGGACGATCTTTCTGGCGATTCTGGCCTTCTCGCTGTCGTTGCTGGGCACGTTCCTTGTCCGCTCGGGCGTGCTGACATCCGTTCACGCTTTCGCCACCGACCCGACTCGCGGCGTCTTCATCCTGCTGATTCTCGTGTTCTTCATCGGCGGCTCGCTGGCGCTGTTTGCTTTCCGGGCGTCATCGCTGAAGACAGGCGGAATTTTCGCGCCGATCTCCCGCGAAGGCACGATGGTGCTGAACAACCTGCTGCTGACGACAAGCTGCGCCACCGTCTTCGTCGGAACCCTCTATCCTCTCGCGCTGGAAGCAGTCGCCGACGAAAAGATTTCCGTCGGACCGCCATTTTTCAACATGACCTTCGGCCCGCTCTTCATCCCGATATTCCTGGCGATGCCGATCGGTCAACTCCTGTCATGGAAGCGTGGTGACCTGCTCGGCGCAGTGCAGCGGCTGATGTGGGCTGCTGCTATCGGGGTCGGCGGCGGACTGGTCTTCGCCTTGTCGAAGGGCGAACCGGTTTTGTCGGTGCTCGCAGCCGGACTGGCGCTCTATGTCATCGTCGGTTCGTTTGTGGACGTCATGGGCCGGGTATTCGTGCGCGGTGCGGGCTTCAAGATTGCCTTGTCGCGAGCGGTCGGCCTTCCGCGTTCAGCGTGGGGAACCTCGCTAGCCCATGCGGGCGTCGGACTGACGCTGCTTGGCCTTGCGGCGACCGGGTGGGGCATTGAAAAGATTCAGGCCGTTCGTCCAGGCGATGAGATCGAACTCGGGCCCTGGCGTCTGGTCATCCGCAGTTTCGAGCCCCGCGACGGATCGAACTACAAGGCGCTTGTGGTGCACACGGAAATTCGCGACGGCAATCGTCTTGTCGACACCATCGAGCCTTCGCGCCGCCAGTTCTCGACGCGTCAGATGACCACGAGCGAAGCGGGCATCTCGACGCTTTCGTTCGGTCAGGTTTATGTGACGGTCGCTGAGCAGAACCCGGACGGTTCACTTGACGCGCGTCTCTACTGGAAGCCTCTCGTGTCGCTCATCTGGCTTGGCGCTCTTGTCATGTCGCTGGGCGGCGCGCTGTCGTTGAGCGACAGGCGTCTGCGCATCGGCGTAGCGCGCCGGGCTCGCAAGACCGGAACGCCGCCTGCGGCGGTGCCTGCCGAATGAAAACCTTCCGCCGATTTCTCCTGACGCTTTTGCTGCTGTGGCCGGTTGGCGCTCTGGCCGTTGAGCCGGGCGAAATTCTGGCTGATCCTGCCCTCGAACATCGCGCGCGCGAATTGTCAGCGGAATTGCGGTGCCTCGTCTGTCAAAATCAGTCGATTGACGACTCGCAGGCGCCGCTCGCCAAGGACCTCAGGATGATCGTCCGCGAGCGTCTGGTGGCGGGCGACTCGGATGATTCCATCCGCACCTATCTGGTCGCCCGCTACGGCGATTTCGTCCTCCTGAAGCCGCCGTTCAAGGTGACCACCCTTCTGCTTTGGCTGTCGCCACTGCTCGTGCTTCTGGCGGGCGGTCTCGCCGTGCTGATGTCGATGCGAAGCCGACGCGCGGCATCCGGCGCCGGAGCCGGACTGAGCGACGCCGAGCGTGCAAAGCTCGCGCATATTCTGGATCGGGACGGCGGCGCTTCGGCCTGATTATCTTACTTTGCTTGCAGCAAGCCAACCAGGACGCCGTTGAAGGCGGACTGAACCGCGATGGCCGCAAGCAAAATGCCGAAAACCCTCATCAGCACGCGACTCGCAGTGACCCCAATCAATCGATGCAATTGATTGGCGCTCAGCAGCAACGCCAGCGTGAGCAGAAGCACCGCCATCATGGCGGCGACGACTACGCCGATGCGCTTAGGGTCCCCTTCCGCCGACGACGCCATCACCATCGCGGCGCTCATCGTTCCGGGCCCTGCCAGCAGGGGCGTCGCGAGCGGAAAGACAGCGATGTCCTCCTTGACATGCGCTTCCGCATTTTCCGGCGGCGACAGTTTCGACTGGCCGGGCTTCGCAAAAATCAGATCAAGCGAAATCAACATCAGGATGATTCCGCCGGCTGTCTGAAGGGCAGCAATCGAGACGCCCAGCTGGCGCAGCAGCGGTTGCCCCGCCAGGGCAAAGAACAGCAGAAGTGCGGACGCGATGAGCACAGCCCGCACGGCGATGCTTCGGCGCTGTTCAGGCTTCATGTTCGCCGCAAGCCCGGCGAAGACCGCCGCAGCCTCGATCGGGCCGATCGTTGCAAAGAAGGTCGCAAACGCCGTCAAAGCAGTCTCGAACATGGCTGTCTCCAGTCGCGGGTAACGCTATCGCTGGCTGATCGACATCACAACTGACCTTTGCGCCGCCGTCCGTTTGTTCCCGCAGCGCAGATTAAAAAGAATTCATCTGCCGGAAATAGCGGTGTAAATCGGGATGCACCATCTTCTTCCTCAAGGCGGGCGAGACCCGCATTTGATGGAGAAGTGAATGTCTTCGCTCAACAACCTTCCCGGCCAGAACGCGACTGCCCCGGCGCCGCGCTCCCAGGCCCAGAAGCTGCGCTACGCTCTGCTGGGCGCAGCCGCCGTGATCGCCGTTGGCGGCGTCTCCGGCTATGCCAACCTCTCCCCGATCCTTTCCGGCCCTGGCGCGGCTTACGCGCAGGCCTCGGTCGGCGTTCCCTCTTTTGCGGACGTTGTCGATCAGGTCCGCGGCGCGGTCGTGTCCGTCAAGGTCAAGATCGTCGAAAACGACGCCCCGTCGGCGAACCGCCCGGGATTGCCGCAGTTCGAACCGGGCGACCCGCTGGAACGGTTCTTCCGCCAGTTCGGCGAAGGACGGAACGGCCAGTCCGCCCCGCAGGGACGCCCGCGTTCGGGCATGTCGCAGGGCTCCGGCTTCGTGATCTCGGCTGACGGCTATGTGGTGACCAACAATCATGTTGTCGACAAGGCCACCGAAGTCTCCCTGACCTTCGACGACGGCAAGACTGTCGCCGCCAGCGTGGTCGGAACCGACCCGAAGACCGACCTGGCCCTGTTGAAGATCAAGGAAGCCGGCAACTACAAGTTTGTCGAATTCGCCGCCAAGGCTCCTCGCGTCGGCGAATGGGTCATCGCGGTCGGCAATCCCTTCGGTCTGGGCGGCACCGTGACGGCCGGCATCGTGTCGGCGCGCGGCCGCGACATCGGTTCGGGTCCGTATGACGACTATCTGCAGATTGACGCGCCGGTGAACCGGGGCAACTCGGGCGGTCCGACCTTCAATGCGCAGGGCCAGGTGGTTGGCGTCAACACGGCCATCTACTCGCCGTCGGGCGGCAGCGTCGGCATCGGCTTCGCCATTCCGTCGGAAGTCGCCAGGGACGTCATTGCCTCCCTTCACGACAAGGGCAGCGTGGCGCGCGGCTGGCTCGGCGTGCAGATCCAGCCGGTAACGCCTGAGATCGCCGACTCGTTGTCCCTGAAGGGCCCGAAGGGCGCCCTTGTGGCGGACGCGCAGAAAGACTCTCCCGCAGCGGCCTCCGGCCTGCGCGCCGGCGACGTCATCACCGCCGTCAATGGCGACTCGATCGAGAGCCCGCGCGAACTTTCCCGGAAGATTGCGGGCTTCGGTCCGGACAGGAAGGTCGACCTCACGGTGGTCCGCGAAGGGTCCGAGAAGACCATTGCGGTCAAGCTCGGCAACATGCCGAACGAACAGCGCGCAGAGGCTGCTCCGCAGCGCGACAACCAGCGCGGCGACGCGCTCACCGGCTACGGCATGACGCTGGCTCCCGCTTCGCAGGTGGCGGGCGCCGGACGACAGGGTGTGGTGGTTGCGGACGTCAATCCCGACGGCCCCGCAGCCCAGAAGGGCCTGCGCGCCGGCGACGTGATTGTCGAAGCTGCCGGCCAGCCGGTCTCGCGCCCGGCTGACGTCAGCCGCGCGATCGCGGACGCGAAGAAGGATGGCCGCAAGGCCGTGTTGCTCCGCGTCAAGTCGGCGGACTCGACCCGCTTCGTGGCTCTCGGGCTCACGACCGGCTAAAGGACTGGAGCCGACCCCCCTCGGGCTCCAATAAAGGACGGCAGACCGGCGCCCCCCGGTCTGCCGTTTTTTGCAAGGACCGGCTAAGATGCCAGACATGCGCCTGCTCATCATCGAAGACGATCGCGACGCCGCCAACTATCTGGTCAAGGCGTTCCGCGAATCCGGCCATTCCGCCGACCATGCGGCCGATGGCCTCGCGGGCTATGAGCGCGCCTGCGAAGGCGATTACGACGTCCTGATCGTCGATCGCATGCTGCCCAGGATGGATGGGCTGACGGTGATCGGCGGGCTTCGTCAGCAGAAGATCGACACGCCAGTGCTGATCCTTTCGGCGCTCGGGCAGGTGGATGACCGCGTCAAGGGATTGCGCGCCGGCGGCGACGATTACCTGGCCAAGCCTTACGCCTTCTCCGAATTGCTGGCCCGCGTCGAGGTTCTGGCGCGGCGGCGCGGCTCCTCGTCGGGTGAGACGACGCACTATCGGGTCGGCGATCTGGAACTTGATCGCCTTGCGCACAAGCTGACCCGCGCCGGCAAGGAGATCGTGCTCCAGCCGCGCGAATTTCGTCTGCTCGAATATCTGATGAAACATGCCGGCCAGGTGGTGACTCGCACCATGCTGCTGGAAAACGTCTGGGATTATCACTTCGATCCACAGACCAACGTGATCGACGTCCACATTTCCCGCCTGCGGTCGAAGATCGACAAAGGCTTCGACGTGCCTTTGCTGCACACCATTCGCGGCGCTGGATACATGGTTCGTGACGGCTCTCGGTAAACTCATCCGAACGACGGCGTTCAAGCTGTCGCTGGCCTATCTGCTCATCTCCGCGCTGGGAGCCGGCGCCGTGATGGGCTGGGTCGCTTGGAACGTCAAGAAACTGGTCGATGAACAGATCGCCTCCACGGTCGAGGCTGAAATTGCCGGTCTTTCGGAACAATATGCGCGAGGCGGAATACGGGCTCTTGTCGATGTCGTCGAGCGCAGGGCCCGACAGCCCGGCGCATCGCTCTATCTCGTCACGACGTTTGCAGGCGAGACCATCGCGGGCAACGTCGCTGATCTTCCGGCGGGCGTTCTGCAACGGCCCGGCGTGGTCGAGACCAGCTATCAACGCCAGGGCGACACCGAGGCCCGGCGGCGTGCGCTGGCCCGCATCTTCGTTCTGCCGGGACGCTTCCGCCTGCTGGTCGGCCGCGACCTCGAAGATCGCGAAACCCTCAACGGCGTGATGTTGAGGGCGCTGACCACCTCGCTCTTGTGGCTGACCATCATCGGAACCGCAGGCGGCATCTTCGTCGCCAGCCGGGTCTTGCGGCGCGTCGACGCCATGAATGCCTCCGCGCAGAAAATCATGGCGGGTGATCTCGCCGGTCGTCTCCCCGTTACCGGGAGCAACGACGAACTCGACCGTCTGGCGCAGAATCTCAATTCCATGCTGGAGCGCATTTCGGAATTGATGAACGGGCTCCGCGAGGTTTCCGACAATATTGCGCACGACCTCAAGACGCCGCTGACCCGCCTGCGCAATCGTGCCGAGGAAGCGCTGCGCAGCGCCTCTTCACAGGACGACTACCGCGCGACGCTCGAGCGCATGATCGACGAATCCGACAATCTGATCCGGATTTTCAACGCCCTGTTGATGATCGCTCGTGCGGAAGCCGGGACGGACCGGCAGGCCATGCGCGCCTTCGACGTTTCCACTGTCGTCACTGATCTGGCCGAGCTTTACGAACCTGCGGCGGAGGACGCAGGCGCGCAACTCAGCGTCAGCGCAGGACGCGATCTCATCATCATGGGCAACCGCGAGCTGGTCGGGCAGGCTCTGGCCAATCTCATCGACAACGCCCTGAAATACGGCGCGCAATCCGATCTGCCTCTCTTGCCGCAAGGAGCCAATGTACTGCCAAAGCGAATGGACGTGCAGGTCAGCGCGCGTCAGGTCGGAAATGCCGTCGAAATATCGGTTGCCGACAGAGGCCCCGGCATAGCGGTTGCGGACCGCGAGCGTGTCATCGGACGTTTCGTGCGGCTGGAGGGATCGCGTTCGCGGCCGGGGTCAGGCCTGGGATTGTCTCTGGCTTCGGCAGTCGCCCAGTTGCACCACGGCGAGTTGCGGCTTGAGGACAATGCGCCCGGCCTCCGCGTCGTTATTGCACTTCCCGCCATGATAAATGCCACTTATGTTCCGGCAGCCTCGCCTGTGGAGGCGACAAGAAGGCTGCCCCATGACGACGCAACGCCCCGAAACGCAAGCTGACGCCGGCTCGCTGGCATCGCGTCTCAGGGCTGCGCCAAAACTGTCCGATATGCGGCAGGCGAAAGGGCGGCTTGCGGATCTGCGGGACGCCCTCAAGCACGATTCCAGGTTCCTCGAAACATCGCGGTTGCCGCCGGTCGAAAAGTTGCTTCTGGGAATCGCCGATCACTCGCCCTTCCTTTGGCATCTGGCGACCATCGATCCGCCGCGACTGGCGCGCTTGCTCGATTCCTCGCCGGAAGCCGCTCTTGCGCAATGCCTGCAGACATGTCGAGCCCTGTGTGAACAGGCCGAAGACGACGCCGCGGTGATGCGCGCATTGCGGCGCGCAAAGCAGGAATCTGCTCTCCTGATCGCTGTTGCGGATATAGGCGGCCTCTGGGATGTGCCGCACGTGACAGGCGCGCTCGCGGATTTTGCCGATCATGCCGTGCAGGCAGCTCTATCCTACCTTTTGCGTGAGGCGGCCAATTCCGGCAAATTCATCGGCGACAAGACCGATCCGCAGGAGCGTTGCGGCATGGTGGTGCTTGCCATGGGCAAGCATGGCGCGCGCGAACTGAATTATTCGAGCGACGTCGATCTGATCGTCTTCTTCGATCCCGACTCGCGCGCAATTCCCGAACATGTGGACGCAGCGCAATTCTTCATCCAGATCACCCGCCGTCTCGCGCGCCTGCTGCAGGACCGCACCGAAGATGGTTATGTGCTGCGCGTCGACCTGCGCCTTCGGCCCGATCCGGGATCGACGGCAGTCGCCATCTCGCTCCCCGCCGCAGCGAATTATTATGAGACGTTGGGCCAGAACTGGGAGCGTGCGGCGCTCATCAAGGCGCGTCCCGTCGCGGGCGAACTTGCGCTCGGCGATGAATTCCTCACGGGGCTGAGGCCTTTCATCTGGCGCAAGTATTTTGACTACGCGGCCATCGCGGACATTCACGCGATGAAACGCCAGATCCATTCCGTGCGCGGCCATGCGGAGGTTGCTGTCGCAGGCCATGACGTGAAGCTCGGGCGTGGCGGGATCCGCGAAGTCGAGTTCTTCGTGCAGACGCAGCAACTCATCTTCGGGGGCCGCCGCCCGCAATTGCGCGGCTCCCGCACGCTCGACATGCTGCGCGAATTGAACAGCGACGGCTGGGTGACAGCAGATGCCGTGAAGGATCTTACCGAGTCCTATTGCTACCTGCGCAAGATCGAGCACCGGCTGCAGATGATCGCCGACGAACAGACGCAGCGTCTCCCGGCCGACACGGATGCGCTGACGGCATTTGCTAAATTCTGCGGTCACGCGACGCTGAAGAAATTCGAAGCCGAAATGTCCGGCCATCTGCGCCAGGTCGAGAAACATTATGCGCGCCTGTTCGAACATGCCCCGGGACTTGACGCCCAGACCGGGAGCCTCGTTTTTACCGGCGTCACAGATGATCCCGAAACGATTGAAACGCTCAGCAGGCTCGGGTTTCAGGACGCGCCGCGCGCTGCCGAAACCATTCGCGGCTGGCATTTCGGCCGGCGTCCGGCCGTCCAGTCCGCCCGCGCCCGTGAGGTTCTGACGGAACTCGTTCCGGCCCTGCTCGAATCCTTCTCTGGCAGCGGAGATCCGGACGCAGCGCTGCTGGCCTTCGATGCCGCGATGTCCCGCATGCCCGCCGCCATCGAATTGATGACGATCCTGAAATCCAACGACAAGGTCCGTGATCTGTTTGCCGACATTCTTGGCGGAGCGCCCCGCCTCGCCAATGTGATCGCGCAGCGTCCCCATGTTCTCGACGCCGCAATCGATCCCACCTTCGTGCGGGCAAAGGTGGATGAAGCCGACTACGAGCAACGCACCGCCACTCTCGCGGCTACGGCAAAATCCACCGAAGATTTTCTCGACGGCCTGCGCGACATAGCACAGGAAGAAATGTTCCTCGTTGGTCTGCGCACCCTGTCGCAGATCATGGATCCTGCGCAGGCCGGTGCGGCGTTTTCGTCGCTGGCGAGCGTTGTGGTGCGGGCGGCGCTCCACTGGACTGAAAGCGTCTTTTCCGCCGAATACGGCAAGGTCCCGGGCGGACGTTGCGTCGTGCTCGGGTTGGGCAAGCTTGGGTCCGGAGAGATGACGGCGTCGTCTGATCTGGATCTCGTGCTTCTTTATGATTTCGACGAGAACAATCCTGATTCATCCGGCCCCCGGCCTTTGCACGGAACACCTTACTACACGCGCCTGACGCAGCGTCTGGTGTCGGCCCTGACCGTCGCCACACGGCGCGGACGGCTTTACGAAGTCGACATGCGTTTGCGTCCCTCCGGAGGCAAGGGGCCCGTGGCGACGCAACTTCGCAGCTTCCGGGAGTATCAGAACGAAGAAGCCGAGACGTGGGAGCATATGGCGCTGACGCGTGCGCGGGTCATCGCCGGCGACGAGTCGCTGGCCAGCGAAATCATGGACATTATCCATGGGTCGATCGCCCGTCACGGAGAAGACAGGAAGCTGAAGAAGTCCATCTTCGACATGCGCGCACTCATCGCTCAGGAGAAGGGCGACAAGGACATCTGGGACCTGAAGCTGGTGGCAGGAGGGCTTCTGGACATTGAATTCATCGCGCAGTTCATCGCGATGCGCTGGAGCAGCAAATTCCCCGCGCTGCTCGACGTCAATACGCGCACGACAATCGAGATTGCCGCCAGGAACGAGCTGATTGATTCATCGGGTGCGGAGAGCCTCATCGAGGCGCATCGCCTGTATACCGACTTCATGCAGATCACGCGCATGATTGTCGAAGGCGTCTTCGAGCCCGGAAAGACTCCGGAGGCCGTGAAACGGCGCATTGCGCTGCTTCTTGCATTGCCTGATTTCAGGAGCGTGGAGCGGCATCTGGCCGACATGCGAACGGCAGTTCGCAAGGTCTTCAACTACATTCTTGAAGGCTAGCTGTCAGGCGGCCACGTCCGCGTCGCGCGTCAGCGAGCGCAGCCTGTCGACGCGCTGGCCCAGCGACAGATTTTCCTGGTCGGGCGGCGCAAGCGGGACGCGGATTCGGACGATCGTTCCAAGGCCCATCGCGGACTTGATCCGGAGGGAACCCCCGTGCAGTTCCACGAGACTGCGGGCAATCGCAAGTCCCAGCCCGGAGCCCTTGCAACCGTTTTCCAGCGGAGAATCGATCTGTTCGAACGGTCGCCCGAGGCTTGAAATCGCATGGGGCGGAATGCCGACGCCGGTATCCTCGACGTAGATATGTGCGCAATCGTTGATGATGCGTGAGCGCAACGTAATCGTTCCACCATCCGGGGTGAACTTGATGGCGTTGCGGGTCAGTTTGAGCAAGACCTGCGCGATCGCGGCCTTGTCTGCGATCATGTCTGCATCCACCACCGGCGCAAGCTGGAGTTTCACGTTCTTTTCCCGCGCGGAGATGGCGAGTTCGTCGACCGTTTCGTCCAGGACCGTGCGCAGCGAGAACGTTTCGCGGTCAAGTTCAAAACGCCCCGTGTCGAGCCGCGACATGTCGAGGACGTCCGAGATGATGGCGAGAAGATTGCGCCCGCTGTCACGGATATCGCGGCAGTAATCGCGATATTTTTCCGACCCCAGCGCCCCGAATGTCTCGGTATGCATGAGTTCCGAGAAGCCGATGATTGCATTGAGCGGCGTGCGCAGCTCATGGCTCATGTTGGAGAGAAATTCCGATTTCGCGCGGCTGGCGATCTCCGCCTCAGCCTTCTGCTCCAGATATTTCTCCGCGAGTTCAGCCAGCTGACGCGCCTGCGTTTCCAGCGTCTGCCGCGAACGACGCAGGTCCGCCACCGTCGCCATCAGGCGCCTTTCGGAATCCATCAATTGTGCTTCGTGCTTCTTGATGGACGTTATGTCCGTTCCCACCGAAACGTAGCCGCCGTCATTGGTACGGCGTTCGTTGATCTGCAGCCACCTGCCGTCGTCCAGCAGGGCCTCATAGGCGCGCGCATGTTCGTCGATTTCGACTTCGGACTGTATCCGCGGAAAGGTGCCGGATTCCATCACGCGGTCGTAGGAGACGCCCGGCTCGATGACTTCGAACGGCAGGTTGTGCAATCGCTGGAATTTCGAGTTGCACATGACGAGACAATTGTCGGCGTCCCACAGAACAAAGGCCTCGGAAATCGCCTCGATGGCGTCGTGCAGGCGCATGTCCGCAGTGGCGGTGCGCGCAGCCATTTCCTTCTGTTCGGAAATATCGACCGCAATGCCGATGAGCCGTGCCGACGGATCGCGTCCGCGCAGAACGAGTTCTGCGCGGGCCCGCATCCAGAGCCAGCCGCCGTCCGCATGGCGGATGCGGAACTCGTGATCGACATGGGTTTCGCCCGACGCCAGCAAATGACGCGCGATTTCATTCAGGCCCGGATCGTCCGGGTGGAGAAGCGCATTGGCGTCCGCAATGGAAAGGTGTCGCGCCTGCGGCTGCATTCCAAGGAGTTCGAACATCGAACCCGACCAGTACATCCGCCCGCGCGCCAGATCCCAGTCCCACAATCCGCACCGCCCACGCGTCAGCGCTGTGTTGATGCGTTCGTTGAGATCGTCGCACTGGGCCGCCGTCTCGCGCGCCAGACGCAACTGGCCCAGATAGGCGACGGAAAGCACGAGGGTCACGAGCGCCGCAGCGCCCACCAGGGCGCCTATGCGAAGGGCGGCCTGACGCCAGCTGGCCAGCGCGTCCTCAACGGATTGCACCAGTGCGACCTGTCCGAGCGGAGCGCGCAGAGTATGGACGGTTGCAAGAACTTCACCGCCGTCCGGCATTTTCAGCCGCAGGACACCAGCCTTTTCCGCGAAAGTCGTCAGTGGCTGCGATCCGCCCAGCACGTCAGTAAGATAGCCCCCGACCGCGCTACGGGGCGCCGTGGCCAGCACCCGACCATTCGCATCTGCAATCAGCACGCGCCTTCCATTGATGATCACGCGCCCCGCAAAGGCGATATCCGCCAGATAATCTTCGCCAGCGCCGCGGCTGCTTGATGCGCGATCAATCTGGCCTGCTACGGCGGAGGCTACCATCTCCATTTCGGAGATCGCGTCAGCGAGAATCCATTCTCTCAGCTGGAGCGTGAAGAAAAATCCGATGAGGCAGAGACTGGCCAGGAAAAGCGCAGAAAAATAAGGAACCGAACGCGCAAAGCCGCGGAGCAGCCGCGCCGCCCCGCCGTTCATCCGCCCGTGCAAAAAGCGCACGGGCTCTCGTTGTGCGTTCGTTTGCACGAACGCACTGGCAACGTTTTCACGCGCCATGCTTGGCCCCCTCGTTCCGATGATCCGAAGCCATGTGCCGCATCGCTTCGAATCAGGACCATCTGAATCCCGAGGGGCTGATTTGTCCAGACCTTAATGATTCGTTGACGAACAAAATCGTCGCGCCCACACGCCATGCGAGTCGGGCGGGAGTCTTTACAACCACAGTGTGGCAAACCGGCTTACGCGAGCGAGCGTTCCACGATGTCCCGAACGTCGGGCGACAGTTGCGGAATGGTCTGCACGCGCCGCAGCGCGGCCTCTGCGAGCGCCCGACGCCCTCCTTCGAGATTGCGCCAGCTCTTGAACGCGATCAGCAACCGCGCCGCCACCTGCGGGTTCCGGCTGTCGAGTTTCGCAACCAGATCGGCCATGAACTCGTAGCCGCTGCCGTCCGCCGCATTGAACTGCGTCGGGTTCGCCATCGCGAATGTCCCCACCAGTGATCGCAAACGGTTGGGATTTCCGAAGGAAAAGGCGTGATGCTCCATGAGGGCTTTGACGCGGGCCAGCGTTTGCGCCTCGGGGATCATGGCCTGCAGGGCGAACCATTTGTCGATCACCAGCGGGTCGGACGCATAGGCGCGGAAGAAGGAGTCGAGCGCGTGTTCGCGTGTGTCTCCCGGGATCAGTGACAGGACCGCGAGGGCCGCGAAACGGTTGGTCATGTCGCGCGACGCCGAAAACTGATGCATCGCGATTTCGGCTCCTGCCTGCGGGTCGCCCGCCGCATACAGATCCAGAACCACATGCCGCAGGGATCTGCGGCCCGCGCTGGCGGCGTCCGGACTGAACGCCCCGCCCGAGTCCAGGCTCTCGTAAACATGCAACAGACGCTTGCCCAGAGCCTTCCCCAACGTCACGCGGAGAGCCTTGCGGGCGGCATGGATCGCGTCCGGGTCCACATCCGTGCCGATCTCGCGAGCAATGTCGCTGTCGCCCGGGAGGGAAAGGGCAAGAGCCGCAAAGGCTGCGTCTTTCGCCGCATCGTCCAGAATGCGTCCAAGGCCGTCCACAAAGGCGCTGTCCTCGGCAGGGCTTCTGCCCTGCCGGATGGCGTTGGCTGAATCGATCAGCAAGCGGGTCCCGTAGGTCTGCGCAGCCTGCCAGCGATTGAACGTGTCCGCATCATGCGCCAGCATCCGCAGAAGGTCGGCCGGATCAAAGGCGGCTTCTATTCTCACCGGCGCCGAGAAACCCCGCAGCAGCGAAAGCGTCGGCTTGGTGGCGACGCCCGTGAAAACGACGCGCCGGGCGGGTTCCTTCAATTCGATGACGCCGTTGGCCAGTTCGGCTTCGCTGGCGACATCGGCTTTTCCGGTCGCGAGCGGAATGTCGTGCCCGTTTTCTCCAATCAGCCCCAAGCGCACAGGAATCACGACCGGCAGCTTCTCCGGCTGTCCGGGAGTGACCGGCGTGGATTGCGCGAAATCGACCGTCAGGGTCTTTTTCTGCGCATCGTGTTGCGAGGCGACGCGCACGACCGGCGTTCCGGCCTGCGAATACCAGCGCATGAATTGCGACAGGTCGCGCCCGGATGCTTCGGCAAAACAGGCGACGAATTGCTCAACGGTGGCGGCCGTTCCGTCGCAACGCTCGAAATAAAGATCCATGCCGCGCCGGAAGGCTGCCTCGCCAAGCAAGGTCTTCAGAACCCGTATGACTTCCGCGCCCTTTTCGTAAACGGTCGGCGTGTAGAAGTTGTTGATCTCGTGATAAAGTTCGGGTCGAACATTGTGGGCGAGCGGACCGGCGTCTTCGGTGAACTGCGCAGCCCGCAAGGCGCGCACATCCGCGATGCGCTTGACGGCGCGCGAACGCTGATCGGACGAAAATTCCTGATCGCGGAAAACCGTCAATCCCTCTTTCAGACAGAGCTGGAACCAGTCCCGGCAGGTGATGCGATTGCCGGTCCAGTTGTGGAAATATTCATGCGCGATGATGGCTTCGATATTGGCGTAGTCGGCGTCCGTGGCCGTCTCCGGAAGCGCCAGCACGTACTTGTCGTTGAAGATGTTGAGGCCCTTGTTCTCCATCGCCCCCATGTTGAAGTCGGACACGGCGACGATGTTGAAAACGTCGAGATCATATTCGCGTCCGAACGCTTCCTCGTCCCACTGCATTGAGCGTTTGAGCGCATCCATCGCATAGGCGGCGCGATCTTCCTTCCCGTGCTCGACATAGATGCCGAGATCGACCTTGCGGCCCGACATGGTCACGAATGTATCCGTAAAACAGCCGAGGTCGCCGCCGACAAGGGCGAAGAGATAGCTCGGCTTCGGATGGGGGTCGTGCCAGATCGCGTAGTGGCGTCCGCCGTCGAGCTCGCCGCTTTCAATCGGGTTGCCATTGCCCAGCAGAACAGGCGCTTCCTTCAAGTCGCCTTCGATGCGCGTCGTGTAAACGGACAAGACATCCGGGCGGTCGAGGAAATAAGTGATCCGACGGAAGCCTTCCGCCTCGCACTGGGTGCAATAGGCGGAGCCCGAGCGATACAGCCCCATGAGTTGCGTATTGGCTGACGGATCGATGACGGTCTCGATCGCCAGCGTGAACGGTCGCTGCGGCGGCGCCTGCAGGACGAACTTGTCCGGAGAGGCGATCACTTCGTCGAAACGCAGGTCAGTGCCGTCCAGCGAGGCCGCCACGGACTTCAGTCCATCTCCGTCCAGAACCAGCGGCGCTCCCGTCACGCCGGCCGGGTTGGGGCGAATCGCCAGCCGGCTGCGCACGCGCGTGCGCGTCAGATGCAGGTTGATGTCGAGTTCCACACGATCAATGAGGTAATCCGGCGGTCGGTAATCGGCGAGACGAACGGGCGCCTTGGCGGTGTCTGTGGGCATGGCTTCCTGATCTGATCCATCTGAGGCGGGAGTTCCGCCCCAGAATAGTGTTCCCGGACTGCAAATCAAACCATGTCCGTCGTGAGCGCGGCCAGAACCGAAGTCGCAATGCGTTGCGACATGGGTCCGAGGGGGCCGCCGAGGCGGCCATAGAGCCTGAACACGGCCGGTTGCACCACCGCGCCGAGCGCCATCGCGGCGGCCAGATTGGCGTCTTTCACCGCAATATCGCCATCCGTGATGGCGCGCCGCATCATCTGCGCCAATTGCTCGACCACGTTGTCCGCGTCGTCGATCTTGTCCAGATGAGCGTGCTGATGCACGAGGATGAAGCGGAACACGTCCGGACTGTCGTCGAACAGATGGCAGAAGAGCGCCACCAGATCGGCGACTTTCCGGCGGAACGGCTCCGGTTCTTCGGTAATTTCCCTGATGCTTCGCGCCAGCACGCCATAGTGCTTGGCGAAGATTTCGCCCGCTATCGCGTCTTTCGATTCGAAATGACGATAAAGGGCGGCGTCCGCCACGCCGACCGCGAGCGCAATATCGCGCACCGACGTTCCATCGACTCCCTTTTCGGCGAACAGCCGCAGGGATTCCTGTTCGATCAGTTCGCGCGTCTCGCGCCCCGAGCGGCGCGTTCTGGTCTCCATCGCGCTGGTCATGCGGGCGCTTTCGCGGTGCGTTCGCGAACCATGCGGTTCAACTCGACATAATCCGTCTTGCCGGAGCCCAGCAGCGGCAGGGCGTCGACCGTCATGATTTCGGAGGGCGTCATCAGTTCGGTCGCGCCACGGGTCTTCATGAAGGCATGGACCTCCGCGCGCGTCGCCCCGGGCTTCGTGGTCACCATGATGAGACGTTCGCCCTTGCGCGGATCGGGAACCGAAACGAGTGCAGGCGGATGCTCCGGCCAGAGGCCCGCGCACATCTGCTCGACGGCGGCGAGCGAGACCATCTCGCCCGCAATCTTGGCGAAACGCTTCGCGCGGCCCTTGATCGTCACAAAGGTCAGCGGGTCGACGGTCACGATATCGCCCGTATCGTGCCAGCCGCCCGGGGTCTCTTCCAGGACACCCGGATTGTCGGCCCGATAATAGCCGAGCATCACATTGGGGCCGCGGACATGCAGGCGTCCGCCTTCCTCGATGCCGGGCACCTGTTCGAGTCGGTATTCAACGCCCGGCATAAGGCGGCCCACGGTGCCGACCTGGTTGAACATGGCGGAGTTGACCGCCAGCACCGGAGCCGTTTCGGTGACGCCGTAACCCTCAAGGATGCGCAGCCCGAACTTTTCCATGTAGAGACGGCGCGTCTCGGTCTTCACCGGCTCTGCACCCGCGATGATGTATCGCAGCGAGCGGAAGTCATAGGGATTGGCCATGCGCGCATAGCCGTTGAGGAAAGTATCCGTGCCAAACAGAACGGTCGCGTTGATGCCATATACGATTTCCGGAATTTGTCGGTAGTGCAGGGGAGAGGGATAAAGATAGACCTTCATGCCCGACAGCATTCCGAGCAGCATGCCGCCCGTCAGGCCGAAGGAGTGGAACACCGGCAGGGCGTTGAACACGATGTCAGCCGGCGTGATGTCAAAGCGCGCGTTGATCTGCGCGACATTGGCGACAATGTTGCGGTGTGAGAGTACGACGCCCTTGGGCGCGCCCTCGGAGCCCGAGGTGAACAGCACGACGGCCGGATCGTCAGGCTTTGCGCTGTTCGAGAGAGGCCGCGACGCAGAGACAAATCCCTTCAGCTTTTCGAGTGTCCCGATCTCCTTGCGCAGATCTTCCAGATAGACCAGCTTCACTTCCTTGCCGAGTTCGGTCGTAACCGCGCCCAGATTGGCTTTCTCCACAAATGCGCGGGAAGTCAGCACGGTCCTGATGAGGGCCGACTTGCAGGCGGACACCAGATTGCCGATGCCGGCCGTGTAGTTGAGCATCGCCACCACGCGCCCTGATGATTGCAGGGCCATGAAGGTGACCGCCGCGCCGTTGGCGTTCGGCAACATCAATCCGACGGTCTCGCCCTCCTCGGTAAAGCCCTGGATTTTCGCTCCCAGCACGCGGGCGCCGATCAGCGCCTTGCGCGTCGACAGCGATCCCGTCATCGGATCTTCGACCATGACACGCGACGTTCCGAGCGTCTGCGCGGTATCGAGAATGGCGTCGAAAATCGTCCGGTCCGTCTTCGAGGTGCGGAAGATGAGATCCGACATGCGGTCGTAGAGCGCGGCCCCGGCCTGCTGACGCCGTTTGCGTCCGAACACATTTGGATCGAGCTGCAACGGCGTGCCGGGCAGGATGGTGACGCGCACTTTCGGGAAGAGCTTCTTGCGGATCAGGCCCGCCGGCGTGCGCGAAAAATGCGTTCGCTCAAGTCCGTCGAGGCGCACTGGAATGACGACGGCATTGGACTTGTCGGCGATCATCGCCGCGCCGTCATAGACCTTCATCAGGCTGCCTGTGACGGTGATGCGTCCTTCCGGGAAAATCACCAGACGATGGCCGGCCTTGACCTCGTTGATGAGGCCGCGCGTCGAAAGCGGACGCATCGGGTCCATCGGATAGCAGCGCGCGATGGACAGGAATGGCTTCACCCACCATTTCTTTGCGATCTGCCAGTCGATGGCGAAAACCGGCTTCTCGTCCAGGATCGACAGGATCACAGGCGCATCGAGAAACGAGACGTGATTGAGCGCAATCACGCAAGGCGTGCCGGACGGCGGCAGGTTTTCAAGGCCCTTCACTTCGAGCCTGTAGACCAGCCGGAAGATCATGTTCAGCAAGTCCGCCACGAAATGACCGGGCAGGGACTTCAGCCAGAAAAAAGCGGCGCCGATATTCAATACGCCGAGGACCAGCAACAGCGTCGGTTCGGTAAAGCCGATCACATGCCATTGCAGCAGCGCCGTCAGCAGCGAGCCGCCGACGATGAAGATGGAATTGACGATATTCACGGCGGCCACAACGCGGGCGCGTCGGTCCTCTCCGGCCCAGGCCTGAACAGCCGAGAAGGCAGGCACGACGAAAAGACCCCCGCAGGCTGCAAGCCCCGCAACATCGACCGCGATGCGAAATCCAACGGCGCTTGCGAGAAATTGCCCGAGCCCGATCTCTCCCGAGGCTTGCGGCAGCCCCATCGTCGCAAAGCCCAGATCAATCAGGAAGGCCCCCATGCCGACCCCCGCCAACGGCACGGGCAGCAGCATGATACGGCCATGGGCCAGCACGGCGGCCAGAATTGAACCCACCGCAATGCCGATCGCAAAGAGCGCGCTGACTGCGGTCTCGACGTCGATGCCGCCGCCGATGCGGTGGCGGATCACCACCGGCACAAGCGACAAGGCAATCGCGCCGGTCATCCAGAACCAGCTTACTGCGATGCCGCCCGCCCACAGGCGCGGTTCGGCCTTCAACTCCCGCACCATGCCGGCGGTTGAGGCCAGGATGTTGGCGCGCACCTTGAGGCCCGGAGCCGCTGCGCCGGTCGCGGGAATCCAGCGGCTGGTGAGCCAGCAGGCGATGGCGACCACCATCAACTGGACCACGACGCTCCAGGGCGAGCGGTCGCCTGAGGCCGCATAGCCTCCGACGATGAGGCCCAGCAGGATCGCCAGAAAAGTGGCGCCTTCGACTAGCGCATTTCCGGCCGGGAGTTCGCGGGTCTCCAGATGGTCGGGTAAGATGCCGTACTTGATCGGCCCGAAAAGAGCCGCGACCAGACCGAGGCCGAACAGCGACAGATAGAGCAGGGGCAGCGATCCGAGTACAAATCCCGCAGCCGCAATCATCTGGACAAAGATTTCTGCGAACTTCAGCCTGCGGGCGATCAGCGCCTTGTCGTTCGCGTCGGCGATCTCGCCGCCCAGCGCCGAGAGGAAGATCGACGGCAGGATGAAAATGCCGACCGCCAGCGTGATCAGCGATCCGGATGCGTCCTCGCCGAGGCGGAACAGGATCAGCATCGCCAGCATGTTGCGGACGAAATTGTCGTTGAAAGCTGAAAAGAACTGGCACCAGAACAGCGGTGCAAAGCGCCGCGAGGACATCAGGCTGGCAAACATGGCCGTCTCCACCCCGGAGCCTTGGCTCCGATCTAATGTAAGTGAACGTTCACTAACAAAATATCGGGGAATGGTCAAGCCGGCTTGTCGGCCTGGAAAGTCCGCATTTGCGGCCTGCCCGGAGGGCGGCTAAACCGGTCCGATGATGGCCCAGAACTCCTCTACGAACCGTCTCGTCATTGCTCTTGCGCAGATCGGCTGCACGGTCGGCGATATCGCCGGAAATGCAGCGCGCATTCGCGCGGCCCGCAGGGAGGCTGCCGGGTTCGGCGCCGATCTGGTTCTTTTTTCAGAGCTTTTTCTGGCCGGCTACACCCCCGAGGATCTGGTGCTGAAGCCGGCTTTCCAGGAAGCCTGCCGGGCTGAACTTGAGGCGCTCGCACGCGAAACGGCGGACGGCGGCCCGGCGCTGCTGGTCGGACTGCCGTGGGGCGAGGACAACGCGGTCTACAATGCCGTCGCGTTGCTGGACCGGGGCCGCATCGAGGCGGTGCGCTTCAAGGTCGATCTTCCCAACTACGGCGTCTTCGATGAGAAGCGGGTGTTCCGTCAGGGTCCGCTGCCGGGGCCGATCGCCTTTCGTGGCGTGCGGCTGGGCGTGCCGATCTGCGAGGATATCTGGAGCGAGGAAGTGGTCGAGTGCCTCGTCGAGACCGGCGCGGAAATTCTCCTCGTCCCCAACGGTTCGCCATACTGGCGCGGCAAATTCGATGAGCGTCTCAACATCGCGGTTGCGCGCGTGCGCGAAGCCGACCTGCCGATGATCTATCTCAATCAGGTCGGCGGACAGGACGAACTCGTGTTCGATGGAGCGTCCTTTATCCTGCAGGGCGATTGCGCATTGGCCGGACAGCTTCCGGCCTTCGCCGAAACCATCTCCAGAACCGTCTGGGAACGGCGGGACGGCTCGTGGACTTGCGTCGAAGCTCCGCGCGTGGTCGTGCCGGAAGGCGATGAGGCCGATTACGCGGCCTGTGTGCTGGGCCTGCGCGACTATGTCGAGAAAAACGGTTTCCCGGGCGTCGTGATGGGCATGTCGGGCGGCATCGATTCTGCGCTCTGCGCCGCCATGGCGGCCGACGCGCTGGGTCCTTCGCGCGTGCATTGCATCATGCTGCCCTATCGCTTCACGTCCGGAGAATCCCTGAGCGATGCGCAGCAATGCGCGCAGGCGCTTGGCGTCCGTTACGACACGCTGCCCATCGCGGCGGCGGTCGAGGGGATCGAGTCGACCCTCAAGCCACTGTTCGGCGATCGCCCGCGCGATACGACGGAAGAGAACCTCCAGAGCCGCGCACGCGGGACGCTGCTGATGTCCGTGTCGAACAAGTTCGGCCCGATGCTGGTGACGACGGGCAACAAGTCCGAGATGTCGGTCGGCTATGCGACGATCTATGGCGACATGAACGGGGGATTCAATCCGATCAAGGATCTCTACAAGATGCAGGTGTTTCGCCTCGCGGCCCTGCGCAACCGGTGGAAGCCCGAAGGGGCGCTGGGCCCCGACGGCGAAGTCATCCCTCCCAATATCATCACCAAGCCGCCGACCGCGGAACTGCGCGAGAACCAGAAGGATCAGGATTCGCTGCCGCCCTACGAGGTGCTCGACGACATTCTCGAATGTCTGGTGGAGCGCGAGATGCGCGTGTCCGACATCGTGACGCGCGGACACGAACTCGACGTGGTCAAAAAGGTGGAGCGGTTGCTCTACATCGCCGAATACAAGCGCCGTCAGGCCGCGCCGGGCGTGAAAGTGACGAAGAAGAATTTCGGCCGCGACCGCCGTTATCCTATCGTCAACCGGTTCCGGGACTCGGGGCAGGCCGCGCGGGTTCCGGACGACTCCATCGCGCCGAAGAAGGTCGTCGGCGGCTCGGAGAGGTTCGAGGAATAGCGAAGCCCCCCGGAGCCGGGGTTGCGGCCTATGTTGATGGCCCGTAGTCTTCTGCGCAATGCGACGCCTCACAATGGTCGCTGCGACAGGAGGAAACCATGTTTCGTGCGCGTCAATACGCAGGTCTTTGCGCTTCCGGCATGTTGGCCTCCACCCTGGGAGTGATGTTCGTCCCTGCGGTCGCTTCGGCGCAGGATGCGGTTGCGGCCTTTTACAAGGACAAGCAGATCAAGGTCATCATCCGCAGCGCGCCCGGCGGATCCTATGACACCTATTCGCGTCTTATCGGACGTCATATCGTCAAGCACATACCGGGCAATCCAACTTCTGTCCCGGTGAACATGCCGGGCGGCGGCGGCCTGCTGGCGACAAATCACGTCGCCCAGATAGCTCCGAAAGACGGCACGATCCTGATCATTCCCTCGCTCGGCATCGCGATGTATCAGGCGCTGGATTTCTTCGGCGACAATCTGAAGGCCGACGTTGGTCAATTCCAGTGGATCGGAAACGTCAGCACATCAAATCCGGTGCTGGTGACATGGCATGAGTCGAAGGTGAAGACGCTGGACGATGCGCGTCGCGAGATCGCGCACCTCGGCACGTCCGGCGCTGGTTCGATATCCGCGCAATTGCCGGCCGTTTACAACAACCTGCTCGGCACGAAGTTCAAGGTCATTTACGGCTATGACGGCGATGACGCGATCGCCATGGAACGACTGGAAATCGACGGCCGCGCGTCTGCAACCTGGGCCGCCTACAAGACCACCTCGCCCCAATGGGTGCGGGACAAGAAGCTCAATCTCATCCTGCAGGTCGGGCTGAAAAAGGAGCCCGAACTGCCCAACGTTCCGCTCCTCAGCGATCTGGCGAAGAATGCGGAGGAGAAGCAGATTTACGACTTCTTCTCCAATGTCGCTGCGCTCACGCGCCCGATGGCGACCAATGCGGGCGTTCCGCCCGAGCGTGTCGCGGCGCTGCGCAAGGCGTTCATGGCCACCATGGAGGACCCGGAATTTCTCGCCGAAGCCGCCAAGCAGTCCGCCGAAGTCGGCCCCAGCATGGACGGCGAGACTGTGCAGCGGCTCACGCTCGAGATTCTGAACACCCCGAAGCCTTTGCTCGAAAAGGTCCGTGCCGTCATGCAACATCGCGCCGGCGATGAGATCGAACTATCCAAGAAGAAGTGACACGAACCTGCCGGATCAGCGCGGGATTTGCTCTCTTGCCGCGCTGTCGAACTAATCATACCCTTTGAGGGTCGAGACGGACTGCCAAGAAGCATGTCCGCCGATCAGGGAGGGTTTGAATGCAAAAGTTCATGAAACGCAATTGGCCGGTCATGCTCGCCGTCGCGGCGCTGGCGGGCGCTACAGCCGTGACGCCCACGCCGGTTTCCGCGCAGACGTCTGTCGCCGATTTCTACAAGGGTAAGCAAATTCGGATGGTCATTCGCACCGCCGCAGGCGGCTCGTATGATCTCTATTCCCGGCTGATCGGTCGCCATATCGGTCGCTACATTCCGGGCAATCCGACGGTTGTGCCGATCAACATGCCGGGCGGCGGCGGACTGGCTTCCGTCAATCACATCGCGCAGATCGCTCCAAAGGACGGCACAAGCCTCATCATCCCCTCGCTCGGCATCGCCATGTATCAGGCGCTCGATTTCTTCGGCGAGAACCTGAAGGCCGACATCGGCGAATTTCAGTGGATCGGCAACGTCTCCACGTCCAACCCGCTTGTCGCCACATGGCATGAGGCGAAGGTGAAGACGCTGGACGACGCCCGACGCGAAGTGGCGCATCTCGGCACGTCGGGGGCGGGGTCGATTTCGTCCCAGTTGCCGGCCGTCTACAACAACCTGCTCGGCACGAAATTCAAGGTCATTTACGGATACGACGGGGAAGAAGCCTCCATCGCCATGGAGCGCAAGGAGATCGACGGACGGGCGTCAAACACATGGGCCAGCTACAAGGCTACAACGCCCGCATGGGTCCGCGACAGGAAGCTCAATCTTCTGCTTCAGGTAGGGCTTGCGAAGGAGCCGGAGCTTCCCGACGTTCCATTGCTGGTCGATCTCGCCCGGAATGACGAGGAACGTCAGATTTTCAGCTTCTTCTCGAAAGTCGCCGCGTTGACGCGTCCGATGGCCACCGGCCCGGGCGTGCCGCCGGACCGCGTCGCCGCCTTGCGAAAGGCATTCATGGATACGATGAGTGATCCCGATTTTCTGTCTGAGGCCGCCAAGCTGAATGCGGAGGTCGGCCCAACCATGGACGGAGAAACGGTGCAGCGGCTGACGGTGGAAATTCTCAAGACGCCCAAGCCGCTTCTCGAAAAGGTGCGCTCGGTGATGAAACATCGCGAGGGCGACGAGATCACGCCGACGAAGAAATAGGAAAACAAGAAGGGCGATCCTTGCGGACCGCCCTTCCATTGTCTGGCCGAGGCCTGAATCCGGGTTACGATGCGCCGCTCACGCGGGGCATGACTCCACGCGAACGAGAGTCCAGATCCCGGGAGCCGAAGACCTCGGCTGATGACAATGAGACACTGGATCACCTCCTTTCGGTTAGTTGCGACTCACAAAGTGTAACTGCTGCTTGATCGTTCCGCAAACCCCCGCAAATGCCTGGCTTGCGCGAATAATCGCCTCCGATGACCAAACTTTTCGCGGCCTGCGCAAGCGCGGGTCAGGCCGGAGATGCGGACCGAAAAGGCTGACGCGAAGCCGTTTCTGCACTAAGAGGGGCCCATGACCGCTCCAATTGTCCGCTTCGCCCCCTCGCCCACAGGCCGCATTCATATCGGCAACGCCCGCACGGCGCTGTTCAACTACCTATTCGCCCGCCGGGGCGGCGGACGTTTCGTGCTGCGCTTCGACGACACCGATCTGGAACGGTCGAAGGAGGAATATGCCGCCTCCATCGAGGTTGATCTGGCCTGGCTCGGCGTTCAGCCTGATCTGACCGTGCGCCAGTCGCAGCGTTTCGCTCTCTATGACGCCGCCGCCGCGACGCTGAAGGCTGCCGGCCTGCTGTATCCCTGTTACGAAACCGCCGACGAACTGGACCGTCGCCGCAAACGCCAGATCGGTCGCGGCCTGCCGCCGGTTTATGATCGGGCAGCGCTGTCGCTAACCGCCGAAGACCGCGACAGGCTGGAAGCCGAAGGACGCAAGCCGCACTGGCGCTTCAGGCTCGAACACAAGACAATTGCGTGGACCGATCTGGTGCGCGGCCCGAGCCATATCGATTGCGCGTCGCTGTCCGATCCCGTGCTGGTGCGTGAGGACGGCACTTATCTTTATACGCTGCCGTCGGTTGTGGACGACATCGACCTGCGCATCACCCATGTCATTCGGGGCGAGGATCACGTCACCAATACGGCGGTTCAGATCCAGCTTTTTGAAGCGCTCGCCGGAGCCGGCCACGCGCCGGTCTTCGGCCACCACAACCTGCTGACGACCGTGAGCGGGGAAGGGTTGTCGAAACGCTCGGGGGCCCTGTCCATCGGGGGCCTGCGCGATGCAGGTATCGAGCCGCTGGCCGTAGCGTCGCTGGCCGTGCTGACAGGTTCGTCCGACAGCGTGCATCCGGTGGCGTCGCTCGATGAATTGCAGCAGACCTTTGATCTTTCCCACGTCTCGCGGAATGCCGCGAAATTCGATCCTGCGGAACTCGACGCGCTGTCCGCCCGCACGCTGCACCTCCTGCCGTTCGATCTGGTCCGCGACCGTCTGGTGGCCCATGATGTCGCCGGTCACAAGGCGGAGGCGTTCTGGCTCGCCGTGCGCGGCAATCTGGCGACATTCCTCGACGTCGTGCCCTGGTGGCGCGTGGTGGAGGGCGAGATCGAGCCGGTGATCGAGGACGCCGAGCTGGCGTCCGCCGCCGCTACCCTGTTGCCCGAAGAGCCCTGGGACCAGACGACCTGGGGCGCATGGACCAAGGCGGTGCGTGAACAGAGCGGCCGCAAGGGCAGGGGGCTTTTCCATCCGCTGCGTCTTGCGCTCACGGGCCTCGAGTCAGGGCCGGAACTCGCGCAGCTCCTGCCGCTGATCGGCAGGACTAGAGCGTCGGACCGATTACACGGACGCGTTTCGTAACCCCGTCAGGTCCGGGAATCTGGCGTTCCTCGCCGTCCCGGCGCGTGAAGGTGCGGGCGGAATTGAGGCTGCCCGCCGCAATGCCGGAATTCTGCGGCGGCGGCGCGTTCTTGTCCTCATATTCGGAATTCTCGAACGATGTCTCTTCCACGACATCCTTCTTCGGCGCGGTTCTGGCGGTCTTCTGGCCGGGGCGGGGGGCGCGCATCATCTCGTCGGATTTTTCCGGCGTGACGATCACGTCGCTCTTGGTCTTCGCCAGAAGTTTTTCCGCTTCCGCCAGAGCCTCCACCCAGCTCTGTCCCTGACCCTTGCAGGTGCAGGTCGAATCGAACTTGGTGCGGTACTTGCCCGCATAGGGCATGGACTTGTAGGGCTTGCCGCTGGCCGAAACAGAATCGTCGATCTCGCGGTTCAGCGCATAGGTGAAGAGTTCCGTCTCCGCATTGGGGCATAGAGCCGAACATAATTGCTGGAGATTTCCCAGCCGTCCGCGGGTCGCCGTATAGCTGATCGGGAAGAACGCGCCATCGCAGGTGCGCACGCAGACGGCCTTGGGACCACCGCTGGGCGGCAGGTCTTTGGGGTCGATTTCCGGCAGATCGTCGAGCGACTCCATCTCCTGCCCGCCGCCAAACAATTGCTCGAAAAGGCCCTTCGGCTGACCCTCGCGGCAATACTGGTTGTAGCGCGCCGTCAGCGCACGCTTCTGGGCGTCTCCCGACGCCCCCTGGGCCTGCGCAGTCAGCGTCTGCAGATTGGACTGCATCTTGGCGATCTGCTGATTGATCGGACCGCATTGCGCGGGCGGCGGACTGCCGAAAAACAGGAATTGCTGGCGGTCGCAGCCCAGCGACTTGGCGTAATTCACTGTGCGCTGAATTTCGGCCCGCTGCTTCTGTGCCGCGTCCACAAAGCGGGCGGCGCTCGCATTGTCGCCGCGCGGCAGCGAGGCGATCTGGACCTGCAGGCCGCGACAGTCGATGGCCTGCGCGAGCGCGCTGCCGCCATAAAGGGCCGCGACCGTCACGACGGCCGCCCTCAGCGCCTGCGACGCCGTGCGCCGTGCGCTGTTCCGCGATTGCTGGCTGATTTCAGCAGCGCCCATCTGGCGGCGGTCCCCGATGCTCTGGCCTTCCTCGACGTGCGTATCATTCCGACCGGCGAGAATCGACCCTTTTGGTTAACAGTTTCATTCGCCTGATCCGGTGGCCGGAAGATGGCGAACGGCAAAAACATTGCGCTGCGCCTTTCGCCCATGTGGTCGACAGACCATATGAGCAGCAGATCAGGAGACCGAAATGATTGCGCCCCTTCGAATTGCCGCTTGCCTCATCGTCGCCATGGCGGCTGTTTCGGGTCCGGCCCGGTCGGCCGACGGGCCCGACCTGATTTTCCGCAAGTCTACCGTGTTCAAACTGCTGACGCCCAATGACAAGCTCGCGACTTACGGGCTGGACGATCCCGTGGTGGAGGGCGTTGCGTGCCATTACACCGTTCCCGAGCGGGGCGGACTGGCGGGCATGTTCGGCGTGGCCGAGGAGGTATCGGACGTTTCTCTCGCCTGCCGCCAGTACGGGCCGATCAAGTTCAACGGCAAGTTCGAGCAGGGCGACGTGGTGTTCAGCGAACGCCGGTCGCTGATCTTCAAGAAGATGCAGATCGTGCGCGGCTGCGACGAGAAGCGGAATGTGCTGGTCTATATGGTCTATTCGGACAGGCTGATCGAAGGCTCGCCGAAGAATTCGACCTCGACCGTCCCGATCATGCCGTGGGGAAACAACGAGGCCCCGCGCTGCGAAAACTGGCTCAAGGGCTGATTATTCCGCGCAGCGGATCACCACGGAATCCTTCTTCGGCCGCGCGCTGATGGCGGCGCGGTCGATCGTCGCCGTCAGGTCGTCCGCAAGTCCGAAGGCTGCGGCTTTCCGAAAACCGTGAGCCTCGCACCATGCGTCAGCGACGATCTGGCCGCAAGCGCCCCCGCCGGTGAGGCAATCCGCAACCCCGTAGCCGTCGTTCGCGTCGATCATGAAGATGGCGCGTTCCTGAGCCTGGACGGGCGCTCTAAGTCCGGCCAGAACGACCATGGCGGCCAGAAACGGGAGGAAATAGTGCGGCAGTGCGCCGTCAAGCGCGAAGGAAGAGCGCATGGAGGACTTGGCCCTGTTGTGAACGAGGCCGACTATTCCTGTTGCGGGTGAAGATTCGATTAACCAAGATCGAGCCGCCCTGATTTTTATCGGCGCGAGGACGATGCAGCCGGATTTCGCATCGGAAACCGATTGACTTGAACCGGACCGGTCCGTAAACGAAGCCCCATCCGCCGATGGCGAGCGGGCGCGTAGCTCAGCGGGAGAGCACTCCCTTCACACGGGAGGGGTCACAGGTTCAATCCCTGTCGCGCCCACCATTTCCACCGTGATATTGCAGCGCACAAAGACGTGATCAGGGCGGTCTCGTCGGCTGGCTATCTTCACGAATTCCAACCGTTCCTCACACATGCACACAGCGTGAGCGTGTGTTTTCCCGCGAAGGTTGTGATAATCTATCGCTTTGTACCGATATCCTTTACGATGGTTAATGGGTCATTTATGGACTGGACGCCTCGATCCGAAACGTAGGCTTTCGACAAGCTGAGCGTTTTCAGCCTCTTGGCGGCCTGCCTGGAGCGTGCAGCGCACCATCTTGCGCTCCCCCTGCAATGCAGCTAGACACCCTCGACCTGATCGGCGGCCTTCCAGAGTGCAGGCTCCCCCTGTAAGGTTCGGGACCTGTCATGGTTAAACCCTGCTGTTTGTAGAGCGCTTCGTTCGCTTGAATGCACGCGCGGTCTGTTGTTATGCAAATCAGATCAGCGCCCGGACGGCGGTGGCGTGGAGGCCGACTGAGCGGAATGAAGGAACCGGCAAGCAACTTCCGGGTCGGTACTGGCCCCGTCGCAATCGTGGGCGCAGCGTGCCGACTGCCCGGCGCCCCCAACGAATCCGCATTCTGGAAAATTCTGGAAGACGGCCGCTGCACCGTCGGCCCGATGCCGGATGGCCGCTGGCGCCCGGAGAAATACCTGCATCCGCGCCAGACGGAGCCCGGCTTCAGCTACACCTTCAATGGCGGCTACCTGGCCGAGCCGTTCGCATTCGATCCCTCCGTTTTCGGCATTTCGCCCCGCGAAGCCCGCCAGATCGACCCGCAGCAGCGCCTGCTGATGGAAGTTGTCTGGGAAGCGCTTGAGGACGCCGGCATTCCGCCATCGTCGCTCGCCGGCACGGAAGTCGGCGTCTATGTCGGCGCGTCCAGCCTCGATTACGGCAATCTGCACATGACAGATCCGGCCGCGATCGAAAGCCACTTCATGACAGGTAATACCCTGTCGATCGTGTCGAACCGCATTTCCTATGTGTTCGACTGGCGCGGTCCCAGCTTCACGGTCGACACCGCCTGTTCCTCATCGCTGGTCGCCTTTTCGGAAGCCATGTCGGCAGTTGAAAGCGGCCGGGTCGAGGTCGCGGTCGTGGCCGGCGTCAACATGCTGCTGTCGCCGGGCTCCTTCATCGGCTTCTCGCGCGCCTCCATGCTGTCGCCGACGGGCCTCTGCCGTCCGTTCTCCGCACAGGGCGACGGCTATGTGCGCGCCGAGGGCGCGGTTGCATTCCTGATCATGCGTGGCGACGTCGCGCGCCGCCGCAATGTCGCGCCCCGCGCGATGGTTCTGGCCTCCGGCATCAATTCCGACGGTCGCACCTCGGGCATTTCTCTCCCGTCTGCCGACGGACAGCGGGCCCTGCTCGAACGCATCTATGGCCAGTCGGGCATCAATCCGGCGAAGCTGTCCTTCGTCGAGGCCCACGGCACCGGCACCCGCGTGGGCGATCCGGCGGAAGCCATGGCGATCGGCCAGGCGCTGGGCCAGAAGCGTCAGTCGCCGCTGCCGATCGGTTCAGTCAAATCCAACATCGGGCACCTTGAGCCCGCGTCCGGCCTCGCCGGCGCCTTCAAGGCCGTGATGGCCATGGAGCATCGCGTTTTGCCGCGAACGCTTCATCTGTCCGAACCCAATACGATGATCGACTTCGCAGCCCTGAACATCGAGGCTGCTGTGGACCCGGTCCAACTGGCATCGCCGGGAACGATCCTGCATTGCGGCGTTTCATCCTTCGGTTTCGGCGGAACCAATGCCCATGTGGTCATGCGCGAACCCGAGCCCTCGGAACTTCCAATGGCCGACAGGCCCGCGCGGAACGAACCGGAGTTTCTCGTGCTCTCGGCGCAGACGCGCGAGGCGCTCGCCGAGACCGCCCGCCGCTACGCTGATCTCATAGAGGCGGGCGCCCAGGCTCCAAAGGTGATCGCCAGCGCTTCGGCGCATCGCCGCGAGCGTCTTTCGCATCGTCTGGCGACGCCGCTCGCCGGCGCTCCGGCCATGGCCGAAGATCTGCGCGCCTTCGCCGACACCAAGGACCCGAAGACCGTCATGTCGGGCGTTGCGCCCTCCACGGCTCCGGTCGTCGCCTTCGCCTATTCGGGCAATGGCGCGCAATGGGCCGGCATGGGCCGCTCCGCCTATGCGAACAACGCCGCATTCCGTAAACGCCTCCAGCAGATCGATGCGCTGTTCAAGCCTCTGACCGGCTGGTCGTTGATCGACGCGATCAATGATCCGCAACTTGCCGAACGCCTGCCGAAAACCTCTGTGGCGCAGCCGCTTCTCTTCGCCATCCAGTCCTCCACCACGGCCGCACTTGCGGAGTATGGACTGAAGCCCGCGATGGTCTTCGGTCACAGCGTCGGCGAAGTGGCGGCTGCGGAAGCTGCAGGCGCGCTCACACTCGCCGATGCGGTGCGTCTCATCGTCAATCGCAGCGAACAGCAGGAAAAGGTGCGCGGGCTCGGCAAGATGGCCGCCACCAACAGCGGCGTCGCCGATACGCGCCAGTTCCTCAAGACTATCGGCGTCTCGGACGTCGAGATCGCCGCTGAAAACAGCGCCTCGTCGGTCACCCTGTCCGGTCCGGAAGCTTCGATCCAGCAGGCCTCGAAAGCAGGTCGCCGTCATCGCATCGCTATCCGGGTGCTGGACCTCGACTATCCGTTCCACAGCCCGCTGCTTGATCCGCTGCATGCCTCGCTGCTGGCCTCCCTGTCCGGCATCAAGCCGAAGAAGTCGTCGATCGACTTCATATCGAGCGTCACCGGCGACGTGCTGGACGGCAAGCAACTGGACGCCGAATATTGGTGGCGCAATGTGCGCGAGCAGGTGCAGTTCCGCTCCGCCATCGAAGCGGCGACCGCCAAGGGCGCAACGCTATTTGTTGAAGTCGGCGCCCGCCCGATCCTGCGCGCCAATCTGAACGATACGATGAAGGACGCCGGCATTCGCGGCGATTACGTCCAGACTCTCGACGAGAAGGACGCTGCGGATGTCGACCCGATCCGCGCGGTCGTGGCGCGTGCGATGGTGCGCGGCGCAAAGCTCGACGAGGACAAGATTTTCGGCGGCGCGCCGCTTGGCCGCATCCGGCTCCCGGCCTATGCGTGGCAGCACAAGACCTACAACCTCGTCGAGACGAACGAGGCGCTGAATCTTTATGGCGGCGAGGGCCGTCACCCGCTGATCGGCGCGCGCCTGTCGCAGGGCTCGCCCGAGTGGCGCACGCTCATCGACACCGATGTGGTTCCGTATCTGGCTGACCACAAGGTTGATGGCGAAGTCGTCATGCCGGGCTCCGGCCTTGCGGAAATGCTGCTCGCGGTCGCGCGCGAGACGTTCCCCGAGGGTCCCATCGGCATCGAGGATTTCGACATCCTCGCCCCGATGTTGCTGACGCGCGACCAGATGCGCGAAGTCTCCGTCCGACTCCACGACGACACGCAGGTCGTGGAAGTCTGGAGTCGCGCGCGTCTCGCCGGCGACGAATGGTCGATCCACGCGCGCGGCCGCATCATGCAGGTTGTCGGCAAGGTCCACGATCTCGTGGAGCCGGCCGGCAAACCGTTCGATGGCGCGACCGCGGACGATGTCTATTCACGCGCCCGCGAAACCGGCCTGGAATATGGCCCGGCGTTCCGCCGCGTTCGCGGCATGCGCTACAATGACGTGGTCATTCACGCCGACTTCGCTGCTGCCGACATGCCGCAGGGGCTGTTCGCGCGAACGCCGGTTCTCTCGCCCGCCGCGCTGGACGCCTGCTTCCACCCGCTCTTCCAGACCATGACGGTCAAGAAGGGCATCAAGAAGACATATCTGCCGGTGCGTTTCGCGCAGTTGCGCGTCTATCGCGACAATGCCGATGTGGCGCGCTCGCTGCTGGTGCTCGAACGGTCCACGGACGAGTCGATCTCGGTCACCATTGCTCTTTATGATGCGAACGATGAAATCGTCGCGACGCTCTCGGGCGGCCTTTTCCGTGCGGTCGTGCTATCCCGCAACACGGCCGATCAGCTTTATTTCCACATCGAGCGGACGCGGATCGAGCGTCTCGATCGCGTGTTCGAGGGCCGCAGCGTCGCCCGCAAGGCTCTGAGCGGCAAGAAGCCGGGCGAGCGTCCCGACAGTTGGCTCCTGCTGGAAGCTTTCGGACGGTCGCTGGCGCATGACGTGCTGAGCGAGAAGATCGGTCCTGCGGGCCTGACCATTGAGTCCGCAGTCGAGAAGGGCGCTGTTGCGGCCGGAATGATGCCGCTCGTCGCCTCGCTGCTGGATTGCCTGTCGGGCGCCGGTCTGGCGACCGAGAACGGCGATCGCTGGAGCGTCGAGGCCGATAGCGGCTTGCCCGATCCCGCCACGATTCTGGCGACATTCGCGGCCGAATATCCTGCGGCCAGCGTCGAACTCGTGCTCGCCGCCAAGGTTCTGTCGCATCTCGACAAGACGATTTCCACCGGCCATGCGCCGGCCTATCGCCAGCAACTCATCGAACAGTTCGAGACGTCCACGCTTCTGTTCGAGCCTCTTCTTGAGCGCGCCGCCGCGATCATCGAATCCACCGAAACGGCCATGAAGCCGGACCCGGTGAATGTCGTGGTGCTGGAGCCCGGCTGTCTCGGCATCATCCGCATGCTGCGTCCGTTCATCCACGATCGCCGCGTGAAGGTGACCGTGGCGGGCGCCGATCATAAACGTCTCGACCATATCGCGGCCCGCATCGGCTCCGACAATGGCGTCGAATTCCTCGAACTTGGACCCGATGCAGCGGCTGGACCCAAGTTCAACGTCGCTCTCGCGATGACGTCCGACCCGTTGTTCGGCGGCGACGCCAATTTCGGCAGCGCGGTTTCGGCGCGCCTTGCGCCCAATGCTGCGCTCATCGTCCTTCAGCCGCCGGAAGATCCGGTGTTCGACGTTTTGCTGGGCCTGACAGAAGGCTGGTTCGCCCGCACGCTCGACCCGCATTTCCCGGTGGGCCGGTTGCCCGGCATCGAAGATACACGCCGCGCCCTCGTCAGCGCCGGTTACCGTGATATCCAGGCCGTCGAGGGCGGCGACAGCGTCGGCACTATTCTGATCGCAACGCCCGCGCAGGCTGCGGACGCAGCCGCCGGCGAACATCCCCCGCTGGTCATTGCCGCCAATGGCACTGCGCCGGACAATGCTTTCGTGTCGCAGCTTCTGCAGAAGGCTCGCGCCTCCGGGCGTTCCGTTCGCACAGCTCCGGCCGCCGTCTCCGCGGAACTGCGCCGCCAGTCCTGGCGCACCGTTCTGGGCGCTGAAACGCGCGGCAAGCGCATCGACGTTGTCGACCTGACGGGCGTCGAACGCGATGCGGATGATCAGTCGCGCCTTGAAAACCGCATCTGCGAAATCGCCGCGATCCTCGAATCCGCCCGTGGCTCAGGCAATCACATCGGTCTGTGGATCGTTGTGCGTGGCCTTGAAGGCGGCGCGCATGGTCTCGATCCTGTCGCGGAGGCCATCTGGTCGTTCGCCCGCGTGGCGATGAACGAATATCCGGAAGTGGATATCCGTCTCATTGATGTCTCTGTCGATCTGTCGGTCGCCGAGGCCGCAGAACGCCTGACGGGCCTTCTGGATTCGCCCGGTGCGGAAGCCGAGCTTCTTGTTGACGCCTCGGGTCTCTGGGCGCATCGCGTCGGCCGTGGCCGCAGCCCTGAAACGGACAAGACGCGACATGCTTCGGCGGCGGTTCTGGAACTGCCCCACAAGGGAGCCTTGTCGCAGTTCGTCTGGACCGGCATCGAGCGCATTGCGCCCGGTCCCAACGAGGTGGAAGTCGAAGTCACCGCTGCGGGCCTGAATTTCCGCGACGTGATGATGTCGATGGGCCTTCTCGACGACGACGTTCTTGACGCCGGTCTTGCGGGCGCCGTGCTGGGCTTCGAATGTTCCGGCCGTGTGGTGCGGGTCGGCGAAAAGGTCCGAGACCTTCAGCCGGGCTCGCGCGTCATGGGCTTCGCCGCTCGTGCTTTCGCCACGCATGTCACCGCTGACCGCCGCGTCTTCGTCCCGGTGCCGGATCGTCTGCCGCTTGAAGCTGCAGCCACAGTGCCTGTCGCCTTCCTGACCGCGTGGTACTCGCTGCTGGAAGTCGCACGCCTCAAGCGTGGCGAATGGGTCCTGATCCATGGCGCGGCCGGCGGCGTCGGCCTTGCGGCGATGCAGATCGCCCGCTGGAAGGGCGCGAAGATCGTCGCCACTGTCGGTTCTCCCGACAAACGCGCGCTGGTCGAACTGTTCGGCGCGGACAAGATTTTCGACTCGCGCTCCCTGACCTTCGCGGAAGACATCAAGCGCGAGATCGGCGCTGTCGATGTGGTGCTGAACTCGCTTTACGGCGACGCCATGCTGGCGAGCATCAAGTGCCTCAAGCCGTTCGGCCGTTTCGTCGAACTCGGCAAGCGCGATTATGTCGAGAACACCTGGATGGGCCTGCGGCCGTTCCGCCGCAATCTCAGCTATTTCGGCGTGGACATCGACCAGTTGCTTGCGGCTGATCCCGACACTGCGGACCGCCTCATGCGCGAACTCGAACGCGCCTTCGAGGATGGCCAACTGACGCCGCTGCCTTACCGCGTTTTCGAAGCCGAGGACGTGCCGTCCGCGTTCCGTCTCATGCAGAGCGCCGGACACGTCGGCAAGATCCTGATCACGCCGCCGCGCCGTCCGGTGCCGGCGGTGAACGGGCAGGCGAAGTTCAAGCCTGGTCCGGGCGTTCACCTCGTGGTGGGCGGAACAGGCGGTTTCGGATTCGAAGCGGCCGCGTGGCTGGCCGAGCAGGGCGCGCAGAATATCATCGTCGCTTCGCGCAAGGGCGCCCTGTCGGGCGCGCTGGAAGTACGCGCCGCCGCAATCCGCGCGACAGGCGCGCAACTCGAGATCGAGCAGGTCGACGTCACCGATGGGGCTTCGGTCGACGGCATGATCCGCCGGATCCTGTCGCGTTACGGCAAGCTCGCGGGCGTCATCCACACCGCGATGGTGCTCGAAGACCGTCTCATGTCCGGCATTGACGACACGATGGTCCACAAGGTCCTGTCGCCGAAAGTGACAGGCGCGCTGCAGCTCGACCGGGCGACGCGCAACCTGAAGCTCGATTATTTCGTGCTCTATTCCTCCGCGACGACTCTGATCGGGAGCCCCGGCCAGAGCGCCTATGTGGCCGCCAACGGCTATCTGCAGGGGCTGGCGCGCAAGCGTCGCGCCGAAGGACTGCCGGCCCTCGCGGTGGCGTGGGGTGCGATTTCCGATGCGGGCGTGCTGGCGCGCGATGCGGAGACCGCCAAGAAACTTGCGCGCGCCATCGGCGTCGTCGGCATTGCTGCGCGCGACGCGCTGGATCAGCTCGGGCAGATGCTGGTCAACCAGAATGGCGAGCCGACGCAATATTTCGCCGACATCCATCCGGGCGGCGCCATGCGCGACATGAAGTTGTTGCAGACGCCCGCCTTTGCACGCCTGTTCCGTGGTCGTGGCGAAGCGGAGACCGGCGACAGCGTCGATGTGCTGAAGCTGATCGAAGGTCTCAGCGAAGTCGAGGCGAAGGTGAAGGTCGCCGAACTGCTCGCTGTGGAAGTCGGCCGCATCCTGCGTCTCTCGGCCGAGGAACTCGACATCCATCGTCCATTGTCGGAGCTCGGCATGGACTCCCTGATGGGTCTCGAGTTGCGCATGGATATCGAGAAGCGCTTCGGCGTTGAATTGCCGCTCATCGCCATCACCTCGGTGACCAATCTTACCGACCTCGCCGGCCGCATGATCCAGAATCTGCGTCCAGGCGAAGGCGCCGCCGAAAGTTCCGAGTCCCAGGTGGACCGGAGCCTTTATGAAAAACACGCGACGGACGACGTCGACGCCGAAAACATGGCTGCGGTTGCTGAAGCGATCGGGGAGCAGCGGCGTTCAGTGAAGAGGCTTCAATGAGTCGTCGCACCGATCGCCTGTCGGCTTCGGACAAGTCCGCCCTTCTGCAAAGCCTGCGCGCCAACGTCCGCGCCTCGGAGCCTGCGAAGACCCCGAAGCCCGTGCCGACGAAGACGTGGGATACGTCCTTCGAGAGCCTGCCGGCTTTTCAGGTCTTCAAGACGCAGCGCGCCGCTGCGGACGTGCTGGGCATTTCCAATCCGTTCTATCGTCAGCACGACGCGAAGGCCGGGTCCGAGAGCCTGATCGGCAACCAGCACGTTCTGAATTTCGCATCTTACGACTATCTCGGCCTCAACGGTCATCCGGAAATCACGAAGGCTGTGGCCGAGACGGCCGCCCAGTGGGGCACCAGCGTCTCCGCCAGCCGCATCACGGCGGGCGAGCGCCGTTTCCATCGCGAACTCGAACGCGCGATCGCGGATGTGTATCAAGCCGAGGATTCCGTCGTTTTCGTCAGCGGTCACGCAACGGCCGTGACGGCGATCGCCGCTCTGGTCGGCTCCAAGGATCTCGTGATCCACGATGCGCTGATCCACAATTGCGTCATGGTGGGCACGCAGCTTTCCGGTTCCGCGCGCCGCGTCTTCCCGCACAATGATCTCGACGTGCTGGAATCCATTCTGGAAAATTCGCGCGACTCCTTCGAACGCGTGCTGATCGTCGCCGAAGGTCTTTACTCGATGGACGGCGATGGTCCAGACCTCGCGCGCCTTGTGGAGATCAAGGAGCGTTGGGGCGCCTGGCTGCTGGTCGATGAAGCTCATTCGATCGGCGTCCTGGGCAAGACCGGCAAGGGCATTTTCGAAATGCAGGGCGTCGATCCGCGCCGCGTCGATCTGTGGCTCGGCACGCTGTCGAAGACGCTCGTGAGTTGCGGCGGCTATATCGCCGGCAATCACTCGCTGGTGGATTATCTGAAGTTCGCCGCCAACGGCATGGTCTACAGCGTCGGCATGCCCGGCCCGGCCACGGTGGCGTCTCTCGTGGCGCTCGACATCATGAAGCGCGAGCCCGAGCGCGTCGCGAGATTGCAGGCGAACGGCAAGCTGTTCATGGACAAGGCCCGGGCAGCCGGTCTCGACGTCGGATCGAGCTGGGGCTACGCGGTCACGCCCATCATCGTCGGCGATACGCTGCGCACGGTCATATTGGCGGATCGCCTGCTGAAGCGCGGCATCAATGCTTTCCCGATCATTCCGCCGGGCGTTCCAGAAAAGTCGGCGCGTTTGCGCTTCTTCATTTCGGCCAGTCACACGCCCGAGCAGATCGAGACCGCCGTGCAGGCCACGCAGGAAGAACTTTCCTCGCTGGAAGCCGCCGGCCTTGCGGTCGGAACAGCCAATCGTCTCCTGAAGCGGTGATGCACAGCCGTCAGGGGGCGAAGGCGCAATGACCAGACCGATCGCATACGACATGGTCCGGCTGCTGCTCGGTCCGTTCAGCTCGACGCCGCGTGGCATCGACCGTATCGACTTCGGTTTCGCAGCCTCGTTGTTTCATGACTGGCCTGACGATTTCGTCGGCATCGCCCCGATGGCCTGGGGCATGCGCTGGTTCGGTCGCAAGAAGCTCATCCATGGACTGGAGCGCCTCGACTATTTCTGGCGCGAGACGATGGATCGCGACAATGACGCCGCCTATCAGCGTCTCAAGCGGTTCCTTGCCGATCCGGCCCATCCGCTGGCCTACAAGAAGCCCTCTTCGCGGATGCTCGCAAAGGTGCGCGGCACCGTGCGCTTTCTCGATCTCATCACGCGCGGCCCGTGGAGCTTCGGCGGCACGACGCTGGGCCTGCCGGTCAATTCGATTTATCTCAATGTTGGCCATTACGGCCTGAGCGTGCCGCGCTTCCTGTCCTGGCTCGAAAAGCGGCCCGACATCGTGTCGGTGTTCATGGTGCATGACGTGATCCCGCTGGAAACGCCGGAACTCGTCGCGCCGTCCACCTACACCGCGCATCATGCGGTGATGGAAGCGGTGATCCGCTATGCCAATGCGCTGATCGTGCCGAGCGAAGCCACCAAGGTTGCGACGCTGGAAGAATTGCGCCGTCGCGGCGCGCGCGAAATTCCGATCTATCCGGTGACGCTGCCGATCAACGACGCCTTCATCACCCCGATGGCGCCCGATCCGGATCTGGCTGCGCGGCCCTATTTCGTCATCTGCGGGGCAGTGGAGCCGCGCAAGAACCATATGCTGCTTTTGCAGTTGTGGCGTGAACTGGTGCGAAAGCGCGGCAAGGATGCGCCGGTTCTGGTGATCGCCGGTCCGCCCGGATTCTCGTCCGAGCCCATCATGTATTACCTGCGCAAGTGCGAGGCCCTGAAGGACCACGTGCATCTTGCGAGCGGACTTTCGACCCCTGCGCTGCGGAGCGTCATGGCTGGCGCGCGCGCATTGCTGATGCCGTCCTTCGCGGAAGGCTTCGGGTTACCGCCGGTGGAAGCCCTGACGACCGGCACGCCTGCGATTCTGTCCGACATCGCCGCACACCGCGAGGCCGCAGGCGAATACGGAATCTTTCTCGACCCGACCGATGGTCCCGCGTGGCTGCGCCAGATCGAGGCGATGATCGACGACAATCCCGTCTATGTGGCGCTGCGCGAAAAGATATCGGGCTTCAAGCCGAAGACCTGGCCTCAATACATGAAAGAAATCGAAGAGATTTTGCTCTCGATCCAGTGACGCTCATGCGTCCAGCGGCACGCCGGCCATCCGGGCCTTCTCGATGCGCGGCGGCGGCGATACGAAGGCGCCCGGCTCGTTGACGAGGCCCTGCGCGATGCGCCGCACGATCTCGGTCTGCGCTACCTTGCGTCCGGCCGGATCGTAGAACGATCCCTTCACCTGTATCGTCGCAGCGAGCGCCTTGACGAAATCCTCCGCCAGCGCAGCATCGACAGGCTCGGGCGCGACCCAGAACTGATCCAGCGTACCCTGATGCGTCAGGCCCGGAATGTCGAACACCGCAATGCCCAGAACCTTGGTCGGGCACCGGGCGCGGATTGCGTAAAGCCCTACGGTCGAATTCACCAGAATGCAGCCGCGCGCATGGGGCAGTATGTCGGCCACGTCGCCGCCGTCGATGGTGAGCAGCCGGTCTTCCAGACCATAACGCGCCGCCGTTTCGCGCAACACGCGCGGCCAGTTCTCGCGCCCGTTGTCGAGCGGATGCAGTTTCGCCACGAGCCGCGCGTCTGACGGCGCGTTGCGGGCGAACGAACCGATCACCTCGTCGAGCATTCCGGACAGATGCCCGTAGTGCGAATTGCGGCGGATCTGGTAGTCGCTCTGCAACTGCATCGCGAGCATGAAGAAGGGCCATTTGCCGGCCTTGCAATCGGCGATCACCCCCACCGCATCGCGCTGCGCCTTGCGTTGACGAACCGTGCGAGGAACCCAGCTCAGATAATCCACGAACGGGTGATAATACTTGTCCGCGTTGAAATGCGGGTAGAACGGCTTCAGGAAGACGTTTGCGAGATTGTACGTCACCTCCGCCACCGCTTCCGCCACAAACGAATAGGGAAAGCGCACAGCCAGATCGGGCGTCGGGGCATCCGCCGCTATGGCGCGAATCCGGGCTGGATCGTTGGGAAAATGCGAATAGACCCCCATGCCGTTGCGCTCGACCGTCAGCCAGTCGGGCCGCAAATAACCGAACTCGATGGCGACGGCATTGATGTTCATGCCGCGCGCGACCTCGGCGGCGACGCGATGATAGGCCTGCTGATCGGCGTAATAGACGATGTCGGTCACGCCCTCCGCGCGCATGAAGTCCGCCAGATAGGTTCCCCAATCCTCGAAACGCCCGCGATAATTGACTGCTCCCTTGCGCCGCCAGAAAAGCCGGTCAGCCGGGCAGACATGAATGCGATGTGTCCGGTGCCCTTCCGCCTCGAATGCATCGGCGAGTTCGGACCAGAAGACAGAGGGCGGGCCCTGCAGGAAGAGGATCGAGCGCTTTTCAGCCATGAGGCTGTGTAGGGTCGGGCAACCGATCGCGCAACCCGCACAAAGGAAGGGCAGGGCGCTTGGCCGCACCCCGCAGGTGGCCTATCAAGGGGCAATTCCTTTCGGATACCCGCATGGCCTGGCAGGGCATCATCATCACCGGCGCGTCGAGCGGCATAGGCGAGGCGCTGGCGCGCGAACTGGCCGCGCCGGGCGTCACGCTGGGCCTTGTGGGACGCAATGCGGAGCGTCTGGGGAGCGTGGCTGAGGCCGTTGCCGCCGCAGGGGCTATTGTCCGCCAGGGCCTGTTCGACATTCGTGACGCTGACGCCTTGCGCTCGTTCGTCAACGACTTCGCCGCCGCAGCTCCGCTGGACCTCGTGGTCGCCAATGCAGGCATTCTGGACGGCCGCACGCCTGATGGCGACATCGAGACCGCTGCCGCCGCCCGCAACCTGCTGGACACGAACCTTCTGGCCTCCATCGAGACGCTGCACGCGGCCCTGCCGCACATGCGCACCCGAAGGACCGGCCAGATCCTGCTGGTGACGTCGCAGGCGGGCCTCGCGCCGCTGCCCGACGCGCCGGCCTATAGCGCCAGCAAGGCCGGCCTCATCTCCTACGGGCTGGCCATGCGGGAGGCTATGCGCGAGGAAGGGGTGCGGATCAACGTGGTCTGCCCCGGCTATGTGACCTCCGGAATGACGGCAGTTCATCAGGGCCCGCACCCGTTCAAGATTTCGGCGCAGGCGGCGGCGCGCAAGATCATTGCTGGCATGGAGGCCGACAAGGGCCTGTTCGGCTTCCCGTTCACCCTGTTTTTGGGCGCCCGCTGCGCCATCGCCGCGCCCGCCTGGATCAGGCGGCTGGTGATGAACGGCATGCGGTTTCGTGTCGCCCGCTACGACGGTCAAAAGCCGTTGTGATCCCGAACCTGCCGCATTGACAGGCGGCTTGCCCAAGCCCTACCTCCGCAGGCGCGCTGCGGCGCAACAAGGGCCCGCGATCCATGTTCAGTTTCGGCTTCAAGGAACCCGAGGTTCTCGAACGCAAGGGGCCGGACTTTTTTGAGCCGGCCAGACCCGCCGCGCCGCCGCGCCTGATGCCGCTCGCCGAACTCGTCGTCAACGCCCGCCGCAACCTGCTGACGATCTGGCCGGAGTCCGATTACCGGTCCACCGTCGGCACGACGCGCGTTCTGGGTCGTCAGGTCGTTCTGGTGAATTCGCCCGAGAGCGTCAAATATGTGATGCACACGAGGCACGAGAATTTCGAACGCAAGAGCCCGCAGATGCGGCGTGCGCTGGAATATCTGCTTGGCGACGGCCTGTTCATTTCCGACGGCGAGACGTGGAAGCGGCGTCGTCCGCTCGTGGCCGATATCGTCCACAAGAATCGCGTGCCGACGTTCGGCAAGACCATGGAAGCCGTAACGGCCGAAATGGTGGCGCGCTGGGAAAACATGCCTGCGGGACAGCCGTTCGACGTGCTTCTGGAAATGGCGGAACTGACCGCTGAAATCATCGCCCGCACGGTCTTCGGCAACGATCTCGGCTCGCACGCCGCCAACGAGGTCATTCAGGGCTTCTCCAGATACCAGAGCCTGATCGACTCCTTCAACCTGGGCTATTTTCTCGGCGCGAATGAAGGCTGGCCGGTGCTGCGCGGTCCGCGCCTGCGCAATTCCGTGAAGCGCGTTCACAATGTGGTCGAGAAGGTGATCAACGACCATCTCGCCGGAAAGGGCGAAGACGATTCGATGGTGCAGCTTCTGGTGAAGCGCCAGAAGCGCAACCCCGATCTCGGCCTCGATCTCAGCGCCTTGCGCAACGAAGCCGCCACGATTTTCATGGCCGGTCACGAGACGACAGCCGCCACGCTCACCTGGGCCTGGTATCTGCTGTCCAATGCCCCATGGGTCGAGGAACAGGTGGTGGCAGAAATCGACCGCGTGACGGGCGGACGTCGCCCGACTGTGGAAGACGTGCCGCAACTCGAATGGTGCCGCGCGGTGATCGAGGAGACCCTGCGGCTCTATCCGCCCGTGCCGATCCTGGCGCGACAGGCCAGGGAGGCCGACCGTATCGGCAACATTGACGTGGACCCCGCAGCGCTGGCGCTCGTGGTCCCCTGGCTGCTGCATCGCGCCAATGACCTGTGGGACAAACCGGACCGCTTCATGCCGGAGCGTTTTCTGGGCGAACAGCGGCCGATTCCCTACAGCTACATTCCGTTCGCCATCGGCCCGCGCATCTGCGCAGGCATGAACTTCGGGCTGACGGAATCAATCCTCTGCCTCGCGATCCTCATCCAGCGGTTCAAGATTCGCGTGGCCGAAGGATTCAAGGTCGACCCCGTTTGCCGCCTGACCCTGCGTCCGCGTGGCGGGATGCCGGTGACGATGACCGCGCGCCACTAGGGCCTTGGATCGTTCTTCGGTTCGGTGCTAGCGTTCGAGAATGCAGAAGGGTCTGGCAGCGGCGCTCAAGGTCTGCGGGTTGCGCCTTGCGGCGCTCGCAACGCTGTTGCTTGCGCCAGCGCCGGTTCTGGCAGCGGAAAAGTTTCCGGATCTCGGCGGCTACTGGACCGGTCCGGGCTTGTCGATCTTCATTGATCCGAGCCGCCATCAGGCCAACGCAGACCCCACAAAGCCATTCAACCGCCAGTCCTTCATCATTCGCAACGTCACCGGCTCGATGGTGGTCTTCGCTATCGGACCTGAGCTTTTTGTCGGGAACCTCACCGATCCCAACACGATGGTGGTGACGCGCGGCGGCCTTCTCGAAAGCTACACCCTGAGCCGCCGCAAGCGATGATCAGAGGCCGGTGATCTCGAGATCGCGCCATGTGGCGGACTCGCGCGGCGCCCATCCGCGCGGACGTGCGATCATCTCGCCTTGAGCAGTCCTTACAGTTTCGCTCAGCGTGGCGGCGCGCAACTGCCGCTTCGTCAGCGTCTTTCGCTTCAGCGTCGCCGTATCGTGCATCATGCGCGGGATGCTGCGCAGGGAGAGCAGCGTGAGCGACTTGTGCTGAAACCTCGCGAGCTTGCGCGCCAGATGTGACTCGCTGATCTGGTCCGTCACCAGCCAAGCTTCGTCGAAAGAATCGCTCCACGCATCGTGAAGAATTTCCAGCGCGAGATTGGCCTCGTTGTGGCGCGCGCGACGATCGTCCCAACCGTGGCCGCAACGGCCGCATTCATGGAATTCGCGGACGGGATCCTCTGTAAGGCAGGCGACGCCGAGCGCCGACAAGGCGCGCAGATAGGTGCGCTCCTGCTGGGCGCGCGCACGATCCTCGCCGGTCACGGTGAATGCGAACACCAGACGTCTTATCTGGACATGATCTGCCGCGAGTTGACTCGCAAGCCGTGCGGGGTCGAGCCACTTGAGGGATGCTTCGTTCAGCTCGTCGATTGCCTGGAACAGGGCATTGCCGTCGATGAACAGTGAAGCTCTTTGCATGTCGTCTCCGCCACAAATTGGTTTTCGCCGCCCAACTTGGGTGAATGATACGCACGAGAAGAAGTCTTTGCGCCTGTTAACGGGTGAAAGCATGTTAAAAGGCCACGCTGCTTCAACGAAAACACCATGAATCAATTGCGTTTTTTCTGTTTCCTCCGTGCGCATTCTGCTAGTGTAACGGCAGGAGAAACGGATGGCGATAAACGCCGGCGACGACAGCATTTCATGGAGTGAAGCGCAGCAGGACGAGATTCGTCGTGCGCTCGAAAGGCTGTTGCGCAGCGAAGCCTTCGTTTCCTCGCCTCGACTTACGAGCTTTCTGAGCTTTCTCGTCGAGGAAACGCTTGCAGGCCGCGCCGCTCAGCTCAAGGCTTACACGATTGCGACCGGCATCTTCGGATTGCCGCCCTCGTTCGACCCGCAGAGCAATTCTATCGTGCGCGTTGAAGCGAAGCGATTGCGCGCTGCGATCGAGCGCGCTTATGCAGAACAGACAAACGCTTCATCCGTGCGCATCGCTCTGCTACCCGGATCTTATGTGCCGCGCTTCGAATTTGTCGGGCCGGAGGAAATTGAGGCTCCCGAAGCCAAAACAGTCGTGACGGTTTCCGAGCCTGGGCCGCTCGTGCAACGCGCTGCGCGGGGCCGCGCCCGTCTTGTTTTCGTGGCTCTCATGTTGACAACGGCCCTTGCAGGCGCCGTTGCGGGCGGGATCTATCTTGGCAGCGGTCCGGTCGACCCGACAGCCGAAACAGCCGCTGCGACGATTTACGGGCTTCCATCCCTGCGGGTCGAAATCGCCTCGGGTTCGGGCGCGCAATCAGACGCGACTCGTCTTCGCATCGAACTTGAAACGGCTCTGGTGAGGTTCAGAACATTGACGGTCCGTGCTGGTGAAGCATCGCCGTCAGTTCCGGGCCCGTTTGATTACACGATCGCCGGCCATTTGGAGCCCGACGGTGCGCTTCTGCTTCGGTTGATCCGCAGCGCCAGCGGCAAGCTCTTGTGGTCGGAGCGATTCAATCGCCCGGAGCGCACGGCGGTTGCGGACGCGCGACTCGTCGATGATATCGTGAGCCGGCTCGGGCGGCGCTACGGAATCATTCAATCCGATCTCCGCCAGCAGATCATGCAGGGACCAACGCCTGTCGCCGGATATGGCTGCATCCTCGCCGCCGACATGTATTTTGCGCGACCGCACCCCCAGAGCCTTCCGGTCGTGGAGGCGTGTCTGCGCAGGGAGATTGCTGCGCACTCGTCTTTCGCGGATGCGCGGTCGACTTACGCGCGGCTTCTTCTCCAGCAAAGGGTCGCAGGCGCTGCGTCTGGCGAAACTGATCTACTCGAACAGGCGGCGCAACTGGCGGAGGAGGCCGTTGCGCTGGAGCCGCACAGCGGCCGTTCACATCTGGCCCGTTTCGCTGTGCGTTTCGCCGAGGGACGGTACGAGGACGCATTCGAGTCTGGCAATGTGGCCATGCGTCTGAATCCGAATTCGACCGACGTCGCTGCGAATATCGGCGCCGCTCTAATCCTACGCGGCGATTTCGAGGAGGGGCGTGCGCTTCTGGATCGCTCGAGCCGCTTCGCTGAATCATTGCCCGGCTGGTACGACATCTATTATTTCATCGACGCCTACATGCGCGGGGATTTTGACGAGGCTGCGCGCCGTGCGCGGAAGAGATCGCTGGCGAGATATCCGATCGGTCTCGTCGCCAAGATGCTGATGGCCTCGCACAAGGCCGACAAGGCGGAATATGACCGCTGGTCAGCACAACTCGGCAAGACTTTTCCGGGATTCGCCGAGAATCTTGAAAAGTCTCTGAAACGCTACGGGGTTGAGCCGGAGATCCGTAGACGCATCGCGGGCGATCTTCGTTTTCCGTCCTGAAATTCTTCAATTGCAAACGTCGCCGCCGGTAAAGAAGAAGCCCCGGAGCTTTCGCTCCGGGGCTCTTTTTCTTTCGTCTAAATCAGACGATTAGAAGGCGCGCTCGACGCGGGTCTTGAGCGACCAGTTGCTGTTCGACAGTCCGGGCGAACCAGCCGCCACGAAGGCCGCCGGAGCGTTCTGCAGGCCGACCTTGTTCTGGTAGTAGGCCAGTTCGACGCCGAGGTCGAGACGGGCCACCGGGCTCCAGATCAGGTTGCCGGCAACGTGCCAGATCGAAGAGTTGCCGAACTGAAGACCGGCGGCGGCCGTGGCCGTTGGGGTGATCATCTGGTTGTAGCCAGCCGTGAAGTTCGAACGAACCGACGGGGTCCAGTAGTGGGTGACGATTCCCTGAACAGTCCAGGACTTGACGTTGGTATAGGTGTTCACGCCACCAACCACGTTCGTCAGGATCATGTTCTGCGGTGCAGCCAGAACGCCGCCAAGCATACGCTTGTTGCCCGCGTCGGAGCAAGAGCTGAAGCTCGAGCAGCCCACGAGACCGTTGAGACCGTCAGCATACGCAGCATAGAGGTACAGCGCATCACCAGCCGCAATCATCGGCAGCTTGAACTGCGCGCCAGCGCCGATTGCCCATGCACCGGTGGTGGCGGCGCCGAGCACGAGGCTGTTGAGATTCGACGGAGCGGTCGAGGTGCTGTTGTTGGTGAAGGCGCCCATCAACTGCACATAACCCCAAGACTGGTCGTACCGGAGAGCGCCGGAGACGACAAGACCGGTGTCGATGTCATGCTTGTAGGTGAAGCGGTTCTGCGCACCGGCTTGAGCGTAGTCGGTTTTCGACGCGATCTGGACGCTGGCCGAGAAGCCGCCGCCCATCACGGCGGTGTACGACAGGCTCTTGATGCCCGAGGCGAAGCCAGCCGACGCACCGCTGTGGTACATGACCGACGGCATCGTCGTGAAGATATCGTTGCCCAGGCCGAACGAGAAACCTGCGAAGCGGATATAGGCACGCTCCATCGTGAGCGCCGAAGAGCCGTTGCCCGCCGGGGCATAGGAGGTCGGAGCAATCGTGCTGCCGCCAACCGCGACGCCGCCAGCCGGAACGTTGGTCGTGCCGAGCGTGTTGGCCAGATTGCGGATGCCGTCAGTATTCGCAACGCGATACTGGATCACAGCCTGAGCCGTGCCCCAAGCCGTCTGCGTGCGAGCGTCCATGTTCATGACGCCGCGGATTTCCTGCCCGATCGTGTCCTGATCAGCCGCAAGCTGTGTGATCGCGCCGGCAGCCGCTGTCGAGCGGATGTCCTTGCCCGGGGTGTACTGATAGTCGACGCGAACCATGCCGCCGACCTTCAAGCAGGTGTCGGTGCCCGGGATGTAGAAGAAGCCGGCGCCATAGGCGTCGCAAATCTTCACGTACTGGGCGGGAGCCGCCTTCTTCGACGGCAGGTCAGCCGCCTGAGCGCCGGCAACGGCCACGATGGCGGCTGCGGTGCCGAGCATAGCGCTCTTCACAAATGTCATTAAACCCTCCAGAGTAAGATCGACCCGATGGAAACCAGCGCAAGCCCCGGTTCCTTTTGGTGGGACCAGTTGGTCCTGGAAGCGCCGCCAACGACTTATGTCGTCATGCGATGTTTCCATTTTGTCGTTGTACGACATATATCTGAGCCTGTGAAGTTGCCGAATGCCCTCCAAATCCATACGGCCGCCCGGTGTGGCGTCTGCGCCACAGTCGGAAAACGTGCTGTCGCCGGCGGATTTGCGGGCGCTCGCGGAGTTTCGCGCTCTGCTGAGAAAGTTCCTTTATCTCAATGAGTTGGCGGCGGATCAGGTCGGCCTGACGACGCAGCGTTTCCAGGCATTGCTGGCCATCTGGGCCTTTCGTGAGCAGCAAGAACGCGACATGGCGGTGGGGGAACTTTCCGACGCCTTGCTGATCAAGGACCACAGCACGGCCGAACTTGTGACCCGACTCGCCGGGTCCGGGCTGATTCTCAAGGCGGCCGACAAGGCAGATAAAAGAAAGACCCTGCTGCGCCTGTCGCCCGAGGGGGAGAAGAGGATGCTCGAGTTCGCCCGCATCCACCTGCGTCAGCTCGGCGAGCAGCAGAAGGCCTTCGGCGACATTCTCCGTCTCCTCGGCGATCCTGCCTGAGCCCGATAGACAGCCGGCCGCGCTTGATCCAGAAATAGCCCAGCGCGCCAAGACGCGCGGTTTTGGGAGACTGGAATGCGTTCGACGCAGGATTGCGACGTGATTGTCATTGGCGCGGGCAGCGCAGCCTTCGAGGCAGCCATTGCGGCCAGGGAGGCCGGGGCGGAGCGTGTGGTCATGCTCGAAAAGGCCCCAGAGGATCAGTTCGGCGGCAATGCCCGGTTCTCCCACACGGGCTTCCGCTTCGTTCATTCCGGCGCCGAGGAAATCCGCGAGTTCATCCCCCAGATCGAGGAAGAACGTTTCCGCCGGATGGTGATCCCGCCCTACACGCGCCAGCAGTTTCTGGACGATCTCAATCGCGTCACCCAGAACCGCATCGACCCGGTGCTGGCCGCAGCGCTCGTGGATCGCTCCAATGCCGCCGTGCACTGGATGCGCAAGGTCGGCGTGAAATGGGAGAACGAGAAGGTCACCAAGGTCGGCGACAAGCTCTATATGGAGCCGGGCATCAACATTCACCCGGTCGGCGGCGGCCTCGGCATGTTGCTGTCGTTGCGCGAGATCGCGCTCGGGATGGGGATCGACATCCGCTACGAATCCCGCGTCCGCGCGTTCCACGGCAACGACCGGCGCATTGAGGGCGTGCGGGTCTCTACCCCGGAAGGCGAATATGATATGTCCGCGCGCTCCATCGTCTGCTGCAGCGGCGGCTTTCAGGCCAGCGCCGCCATGCGGGCGCGCTACCTTGGCGGCAACACGGATTTCGTGAAGGTGCGCGGCAGTCGCCACAACACCGGCGAGGTGCTGCACATGTTGCTGGATCTCGGGGCGGCTTCAGCCGGGCATTGGCAGGGCGCGCATATGACGCCCATCGACTCGAACGCTCCGGCGGTCGAGACGCCCGTGATGCATGGCGGCCGCGGCAATTCGATGAACCGGTACGATTATATCTACGGCATCACCGTCAACCAGCTCGGCCGCCGCTTCTACGACGAAGGCGAGGCGAAGATTTCCTACACCTACGCCAAGACCGGCCGCGCCGTGCTGCAGGAGCCGTCGGGCGTCGCCTACCAGATCTATGACCAGACCGGGATCGACTATTTCCGCCACGGCCGCGACTATCCGGCGACCATGGTGGAGGCCGACACGATCGCCGAACTTGCCGTCAAGATCGGAATACAGCCCGACGTGCTGGTGGATGAAGTCGCTCGCTTCAACGCCGCCTGCCGCCGGGATGTGGCGTTCGACGCCAGTGGTCCGGACGGCAAGGGCACCGTGGGACTGGAGATCCCCAAATCAAACTGGGCGACCCCCATCGAGAAAGGTCCCTTCCGCGCCTATCCGATCACCACCGGAGTCACATTCTCCTTCGGCGGCCTCAAGATCGACGATCAGGCGCGGGTGCTCTCGACCAGTTTCGAGCCGATCAGGGGGCTTTATGCGTCGGGCGACGTGGTGGGTCTCTTCTTCCACAACTACCCGTCCTGCACGGGCCAGACCCGCAATGCAGTTTTCAGCACGCTGGCGGGGCAGGGGGCCGCACAGCTCGCCAACTGACCGCCCGCATGGTTAACGGAATCTTTATCGCCCCGCTTCAGTCTCCGGCGACGGAGACTGAAGATGACCGGACTTTCGACTCTCGACGCCGTGGCGCTGATGGTTTTCGGCCTTGCCTGGGCGACCTACCACTTCGCGATCGAGCGTGACGGCGGCAAGAGCCTCAATCACGTGATGAACGGCTACCGCGTGCGCTGGATGCTCGAAATGGCGGAGCGCGACCAGCGCATGGTCGACTCCAGCATCATGTCGACGCTGCAGAACGGTACGGCGTTCTTTGCATCGACGTCCCTGCTGGCGATGGGCGGCACGATCACGATCCTGCGCTCGACGGACGATGTGCAGCGTATCTTCAGCGATCTGCCATTGGGGTTGGTCGCCTCGCGCGGCCTGTGGGAAATGAAGGTGATCGGCCTGCTGCTGATCTTCGGCTATGCCTTCTTCAAGTTCTCTTGGTCGTATCGCCTGTTCAATTATGCGGCCGTTCTGATCGGCGCCACGCCGCCCAAGAGCGCGCCGGACGCCCAGGCGCGCCGCGCCACCGCCCTGCGGGCGGCGCAGATGAACATCGTGGCCGGCAAACATTTCACGCGCGGGCAACGCGCCTTCTTTTTCGCGCTCGCCTATATGGGCTGGTTCCTCGGACCCTATTTCTTCATGGCCACGACCGGAGCCGTGCTGGTCGTCATGTGGCTGCGGCAATATGCATCCGACGCAAGCCGTGCAGTAACTGACATCGAGGACCCCGACATCGCTTGACCCGCGGGCCGCGCCGCCCCATCAGCATTTCATGTCCAGCGACTCAACTTCACCGGCCGCGCCGGAGTCCACGCTTCCTGCCGTCATCGTAACGCTTTGCGCGGAGGCGGGTCCAGGCAAGACTATTTGTCCGACAGACGCCGCCAAGGCCTATGCGCACGAACGCGGCGAGGATGAACTCGCCTGGCGCGAATGGCTGACGAAAGTTCGCCGCAGCGCCGTCGATCTCGCGCGCGAAGGAAGGCTCGTCATCTATCGCAAGGGCAAGCCGGTCGATCCGAACGATTTTCGCGGCGTCTATCGCCTGGGGCTGCCGCGCAGCGAGTGATCATGGCGCGGGAAAAAGCTCGCTCGTCTTCCCGGTCAGGTAATAGGCCGCCAAACCGATGTATTCGCGAACCGCGCGATCCAGCAGGTGCAGGCCGAGGCCGGCTTCATAGGATGGCGTCAGACGAACGCGGGCGCGCAGCGTGTTGTAGTCGGCCGGAAACGGAATGACGTCGAAACCCACCTTGCGGAAAATGCCGACGGAGCGCGGCATGTGGAAGGCCGACGTCACCAGCGCCCATCGTTCGCCCGCCATAGGTTGAACGAGGTCGCGGGTCATGACCGCGTTCTCCCAGGTGTTGCGCGAACGGTCTTCGAACGCCATCCGTTCCGGCGCGAGCCCCTGATCGAGAAAGAACCGCCGCGCCGCATCGGCTTCCGTTTCCGCATGCTCCGAGATTCGGCCCGAACCTCCGGTGAAGACCAGCCGCGCCTCCGGAAACCTGCGCGCCAGAAGCGCGGCTTCGGTCATCCGCGTCCCGCTTTCGGCGAGCTGGGCCAGACTGCGATCCGCCGAAATGACTTCATCCATGGCGCCGCCGAGCACGACGATTCCGTCCAGCCTGTCTGGCAGAGCCGGGCGTGGAAAGCGGTTCTCCAGCGGACGCAGCATTTCAAGGCCGAGCGGCAGCGAACCGAAGGAGAGGTAAAGCACGGCCGCCAGAGCTGCCGTGAAGCGCGCCTGTCTGGCGAACCGCGTGAAGAGCCCGACCGCAGACAGCACAAGGAGTGCGCCGATAAAATTCGACGGCGCTGCCATGGCCCAGAGGATTTTTGAAAACCAGAAGAACATGTGTTGCCGCCTGAGCCCGTCACCGCCTTCATAAAGGATGATGAATGAACTTTAACTGTTTCTTTCCCTTGATTGCATGCGGCCCGGCCGGTTTTGCGGACCTGTAACCAGCGGCACAGATTTGGCGCCTAGTTTCGCAAGGGAACGAACAAGTTAGGCTACGGGGCAGGAGCAGCTTGATGCTCAAAAAGGTTCTTGACGGCGCAAGGGGCCTTTGGGACGGCGATCTGACTCTCTTCGGAGCGCCGCCGGTCGACGAATTCACGCGCGGCCGTTTGCGCGCCGAGCAGATCGGTTCGGTCGTCCGCTACACGCCGGCCATCATGATGGCCAACGTCTTCAACGCGCTGGTGCTCGTTGTGGCCATGTGGGACGCTCCGGTCGCCAACCTTGTGCATCTGTGGGCCTTTTGTCTCATCACGATGTGCGTCTACGTTTACCTGCGCCGTCGGGGAGACCCCGGCAAGCACCGGCCCAAGACCGCTTCGCCGCGCGGCATCCGGCACGCCGCTCTTTATGCCTTCATCATCGGCTGCCTCTGGACGGTCGTGCCGCTGCAATTCTTCGAGGCTTCCTCCTATCAGGGGCAGTTGATCATCCTGTGCCTCAGCACCGGCATGATCTGCGCCGGGGCCTTCGTGCTGTCGACGATTCCTTCCGCCGCAATCGCCTTCACGACGCCGCTGGCCTTCGGCTTCGCGGTCACAGTCCTCCAGATGGGGCAGCCGGTCTACCTGCTCGTCTCCGTCCTGACGATCGTGTACGCATTCGTGCTGACGCGCGCGGTCGCCACTCATGCGTTGCAGCTTCTCGCGCGCGTGGTCGCGCAGGTCGAAAGCGAACTGGCGGCGCAGACGGATTCCCTCACCGGCCTGCCGAATCGTGTCGCCTTCCGCGAGGAACTCAACAGCGCTCTCTCCCGTCTCGCCCGCTACGGCGAGGGCTTTGCGGTTCTCTACATCGATCTCGATGACTTCAAGAGCGTCAATGATCAGCTGGGACACGCGGCCGGCGATGATCTTCTGGCGCAGTCGGCAGATCGCATGCGGGCCTGTCTGCGCGACATAGATTGCGTCGCCAGACTGTCCGGAGATGAATTCGCCATCATCGCTGCTGCCGTCAAGGAGCCGGTTCAGGCCATGGTGGTGGCCGAGCGTCTGGTGCGGGCTTTTTCGTCGCCGTTCATGGTCGGCGGCGCGCGGATCACGTCTCGCATCAGCATCGGCATTGCGATTGCCCCCTTTGACGGACAGGACGCCGAAACCCTGCTCAAGAAAGCCGATACGGCGCTCTACAGTTCGAAGCGCGACCGGCGCGGCCATTTCCAGTTCTTCCAGAGCGAACTCGACGCGCAGGCCCAGCACCGCATCGCGATGGAAAAGGAGCTGCGCGAAGCCATCGCGCATCGTCAGCTTGCGCTTGCCTTCCAGCCCTTCGTGGACATGCGCACCCGGCGGGTGACGGGCTTCGAGGCGCTTCTGCGCTGGGATCATCCCACGCGCGGACCGATCTGCCCGCTCGACTTCATCCCCGTTGCGGAGAAAACCGGCTGCATTCAGGAGATCGGCGAATTCGTCATCGGCGAAGCGATCCGCACCGCAGCCACATGGCCGGATCATCTGCGCATCGCGATCAATTTCTCGCCCGATCAGTTGCGTTCGATGAGCATCGTGCCGCTGGTGCTAGGCCTGCTGAAAGACTCGGGCCTGCAGCCATCGCGCCTTGAAATCGAGATCACCGAATCTGCAGTCGTCGCAGAAAGCCAGCAGGCCATCGAGATTCTGCAAGCCCTTCGGGGCGCCGGCGTACGCATCGCGCTCGACGATTTCGGCACCGGCTATTCATCGCTGAATTACCTGCGCAAGCTGCCGCTCGACCGCATCAAGATCGACCGCGCCTTCATCGGCGACATGATCGAACATCCCGACTGCACCGCCATCGTGAAGGCCGTCATCGGCCTTGCGGCCGATCTCGGCATGGATGTCACGGCGGAAGGCGTCGAAACGGAAAACCAGTACGACAGTCTCGCGGCGCTTTCCTGCCACGAGGCGCAGGGCTATCTGCTCAGCCGTCCTGTGCGGGCTGACGCCGTTCACAAGATCATTCAGGATCAGGCGCTGGCCGCCTGATCCAGCACTTCGCCTTCGAAGATCACCTGATCGGCCCACTGGCGCGCGGCTTCCAGCTGGTGCGGCTTGCGCACCGTCCAGGCCATCAGGGGAATTCCAATGCCGCTGCGGCACAGGAACGGAACCGCATCCGGAAGATCGTCGACGCAATAGGACAGGAAATCCGGTACGGTTTCCCGATAATGCAGGAAGTTCGCGAGCGCGAAGCGCGCCTCGTCATCCAGCACCGACCATTCGTCCGCCGGATCGTCATAGTCGGCCTGCGCCACCATGCCGAGCGGCGTGTAGCGAATGCGCAGCGGACGTCTGTTGCGGTGAAGATAGGCCATCGCGACGGGATCGAAACTCTTCAGCGCCACCGGTCCCGCATAGGCTGCGGTGACGGCCGCCACACGCTCCGCCAGCCGCAGGTCGCCGTCGAAGCGGCTTTTGATTTCGCAGATCACCGGGACGCGACGGTCGATCAGCTGAAGAAAATCGTGCAGCGTCAGCACCCGGTCAGCGCTGTGTCGCAATGTGCATTCCGTCAGAAACCGGGCAGGGCGCGCATCGACTCGCCCGGTCTCGCCGGTGAGCCTGTCGAGCGTGTAATCATGAAACACCATCGCCTCGCCATCGGCGCTGATCTGCACATCGCATTCGATCGCGTAGCGTTTGTCGACGGCGGCGCGAGCCGCAGAGGCCGAGTTTTCGATAATTCCACGCGCCTGATTGTGCAGCCCGCGATGGGCTACGGGTCTCGCGGTCAGCCATCCGGGGCGAAAAACCGACATCAGGCGATCTCGAAGGTGGCTTCGATCTCCACCGCCGCGCCGAGCGGAAGTTGAGCGACCCCGACAGCCGAGCGCGCATGGCGTCCCTTGTCGCCCAATGAGGCGACCATGAAGTCTGATGCGCCGTTCACGACGGCCGGGATCGCCGGAAAGTCATTTTGCACGGCCACGAAGCCGGTGAGGCGCACGCAGCGCGCGATCTGCTCCAGCGACCCCAGGGCGGCCTTCGCCTGCGCCAGAACATTGATGGCGCAGAGCCGCGCCGCAGCCTGCCCCTGTGCAACATCGAGCTCGCCCAGCTTGCCCACACAGCCCGCGTCGATCCCACCGTTCCCCATAGGCAATTGACCGGAAATGAACAGCAGCTTGCCGCTGATCACATAGGGCACATAATTGGCCACGGGGGCCGCCGGGGTCGGCAGGCGAACGCCCATGGCGGCCAGACGGTGTTCGACTTCGCTCATGGAGCCTCGCGGGATTGTGAGTCCGGCTTGTTTTCGCAGGTTGCGCTTGCGCCGCCAAACCCTAATTTCGCCATGTGCCGAATGCATTGCAGGACGATTCGGCTTCGGAGGTTTTTGGATGGCGATCGCCACAAGGTTTGGATACGCGCTGGCTGGGGCGATCGCAGGCTTGGCTTTGACGCCTGCCTTTGCGGCCAACATGCCGCTCGCGTCCCATCGCGCTGTCTATGATCTCAGCCTGCTGAGCTCGAAAGGCGACAACGCGCCCTCCAGTGCGCGCGGGCGCATCGTGTTCGAGTTCAACGGCACGGCCTGCGAGGGCTATGCGGTCACGTTCCGTCAGGTCACCGAGATGCAGTCGGCCGAGGGCGAGACGATGGTCTCCGACATGCGTTCGACCACTTTCGAGGAAGGCGACGGCAACGGCCTCAACTTCAAGATCGAGACGACCAACAATGGCGGTCGTCCCGAAGTGATCGACGGCCGCGCGGTGAAATCCGACGGCGCGCTGTCGCTTGATCTGCGAAGCCCCAGCCGCGAGAAGCTCGATCTCGGCACGGATGTCGTGTTCCCGACCGACCAGATCCTGCGCCTCGTGGAAGCCGCAAAGGGCGGCGCGCGCACGGTCGACATGAATATTTTCGACGGTTCTGACACCGGCAAGAAAATCTACGCGACCCTGACGGTGATCGGACGCGAGGCTTCCAATCCTCCCTCCGAAAAGCCCGCGCAGATCGACGCCATGAAGAATGTGCGGCGCTGGCCCGTCGTGATCAGCTTCTTCGACACCGGCAAGACCAGCGATACGCCGAACTATACGCTCGGCTTCGATCTTTATGAGAACGGCGTTTCGGGCGCCCTGCGTCTGGACTACGGCCAATTTGTCCTGAAGGGCGAGCTCAGTGCGCTCGACATGCTGGCGTCAGGCGCTTGCGAGAAGTAACTCGCGCGCGGTGAGCCGCCAGCGCACTTCAAGGTTTCCTCTCTTCGCCCTTCCGGGCGCCCCCGAAGCCCAGACCGCGCACCACAGCATCGCGCCCAAACTTCGCCCGCAGCGCGTCGATAGCGGCTTCCTTGGCTTTCTCCTTCGCCAGTCCGGTATCGACGAGATCGCCCCGGTCGGCCTCCGTCGCATCCGCCAGATGGCCGACCCCGATTCCGATCAGCCGGAATTGTGCGCCGTCCGCTTCCAGCGCCAGCAATTCGCGCCCCGCCTCAAAGATGCGGCCGGCGAGCTGCGTCGGTTCCGGCAGCATGCGGGCGCGGGTGCGCAGGCGGAAGTCGCGGGTCTTGAGTTTCAACGTCACATTCCCGCCCGAAAGGCCGCTGGATTTCAACCGCGCCGAGACCTTTTCGCTCAACCACAGCAGGCGTTTTTCCAGCTCTCCGAGGTCGGAAATATCGGTGTCGAAGGTGGTCTCCGACGAAACGCTTTTCGCATCGCGCTCCGGCGAGACGCTTCGCGTGTCGATGCCGTTGGCGAGACGCCAGAGCCGCTGCCCTTCCGGTCCGAGCTTGCGCATCAGATCGGTTTCGTCGCAGCGCTGGAGATCCCCGATTGTCGAAAAACCGTCGCGTTGAAGGCGCTCCTGCGCCACCTTTCCGACGCCCCAGATCATGCCCACGGGTTTGTCGGCGAGGAAGCCTTTCGCCTCCTGCTTGCCGATGATGGAAAAGCCGCGCGGCTTGTCGAGATCGGACGCGATCTTCGCCAGAAATTTGCAGTAGCTCAGCCCGACCGAGACCGTGATGCCGATCTCCTTTTCGATCCGCTGCGCCATGCGCGCCAGCGTCACGGCGGGACTGGCGTGGTGAAGCCGCTCCGTGCCGGAAAGGTCGAGAAAGGCCTCGTCGATCGAGATGGGCTCCACGAGCGGCGTGAGCTCAAGCATCATGGCCCGCACCTGCCGGCCCACGGATACGTATTTGGCCATGTCGGGCTTGACGATCTTCGCATCGGGGCAAAGCGACCGCGCCTTGAACATCGGCATGGCGGAGCGCACCCCGTAGGTGCGGGCGATATAGCAGCAGGTCGAGACCACGCCGCGCACGCCGCCGCCGATGATCACCGGATGGTCGCGCAGGGAAGGATCATCGCGTTTCTCGACGGCTGCATAAAAGGCGTCGCAGTCGATATGCGCGATGGACAGGGCGTCGCGCTCCGGGTGCCACATGAGGCGTGGCGAGCCGCAATGCGAACAGCGCGATGGCGGCCCGTTGACGCCCGCCTTCGTCTCCCGAAGGCAATCGCGGCACAGGACGCCTGCAGCGCTCATATGGAAGGTTCGTATCCGTCTCGGCCCGCCAGAAGCGCGCAGGCCCGCGCAACCTCCTCGGGCGATTTCCCCGCATTGGCCGCAAATGTGACCAGCAGGCTGTCGTCTGACGCAATGTGGTCCAGAACGCCTGCCAGAAAGCCCGGCTGGCGGGCCGCCCCGCGAAGGCCGGACGGGTCGATCCCGGACAGTTCCACAAACCGGCTCAGGCGCTCGGAATCGCCGGCCAGAAACCCGAGCGCCTCGACCGCGACCGCCTCTGCGGCGTCGATGGCGTCCTGGCGACGAAGGCGTTGCGGTTTCAAGGAGTTCTCCACAGGTTCCGGCCGATTGTCATTTCGTCAATGTTCGTCCGTTAAAAACGTAAGAGCGCGCAACCGACTCGCACCGGGTTTCCGGCCCGCGAGACGACTGGAAATCAGATGCCCAAAACCGTCCTCATCGTAGAAGACAACGAGCTGAATATGAAGCTCTTCAACGATCTTCTGGAGGCGCATGGCTATACGACCGTGCAGACCCGGAACGGGGTGGAGGCTGTCGAACTCGCGCGCAAGCACAAGCCCGACCTGATCCTCATGGATATCCAGCTGCCGGAAGTGTCCGGACTGCAGGTGACCCAGTGGATCAAGGACGACGAAGACCTACGCCATATTCCGGTGATCGCCATTACGGCCTTCGCCATGAAGGGCGATGAGGAGAAGATCCGGCAGGGCGGATGCGAAGCCTACCTGTCCAAGCCCATTTCGGTGGTCAAGTTTCTTGAAACGGTCCGTAATTATCTCGGTGATAAGTAAGGAATTGCCCGCATGACCGCCCGCATTCTGGTCGTCGACGACGTTTTGCCGAACATCAAGCTTCTGGAAGCGCGCCTTACGGCTGAATATTTCGATGTCATGACCGCCACCAATGGACCCGAAGCGCTTTCGATTTGCGCCGAAGGTCTGGCCGATATCGTTCTTCTCGACGTCATGATGCCCGGCATGGACGGCTTCGAAGTCTGCCGCCGCCTGAAGTCCGACCCCAAGACCGCGCATCTGCCGGTCATCATGGTGACCGCGCTCGACCAGCCCTCCGACCGCGTGAAGGGTCTCGACGCCGGAGCCGACGACTTTCTCACCAAGCCGGTGGACGAGATCGCCCTCATCGCCCGCGTGCGTTCCCTCGCACGCCTGAAGGTCATGCTCGACGAGCTGCGCACCCGCGCCGACACATCGGCTTCGCTCGGTATCCTCTCGACGGCGGGTCCCGCCGCGATGGACAAGGGCGTGGGCGGGCGCATCATGGTCGTGGATGATCGCGCCAGTTCGGCCGAGCGTCTCATGTCCTCGCTCTCGGCCGAACATACGATGGAATTGCAGACCGATTGTCAGGAAGCCCTGTTTCGCGGCGCCGAAGGCGGCATTGATCTCTTTGTCATCAGCCTTGGGCTGAAGGAATACGATGGACTGCGCCTGTGCAGCCAGCTGCGCTCGCTGGAGCGCACCCGCAATCTTCCCCTGCTGATGATCGCAGATCTCGAAGACCGCGCCCGCGTGCTGCGCGGCCTCGATCTCGGCGTGAACGATTATCTGATGCGCCCCATCGACCGCAATGAACTCCTGGCGCGCGTGCGCACCCAGTTGCGCCGCAAACGCTATGCGGACGCGCTGCGCGACAATGTTCAGGCCTCCATCGAGATGGCCGTCGTCGACACGCTGACGGGCCTCAACAACCGCCGCTATCTGGAAACCCACCTGCCGGCCATGGTGGCCAAGTCCACCAGCCGTGGCCGCGCGCTGTCGCTGATGGTGCTCGACATCGACCACTTCAAGAAGGTCAACGACACATACGGGCACGATGCAGGCGACGACGTGTTGCGCGGCTTCTCGCAGCGCGTGAAGCGGGTCATCCGTCAGGCGGATCTGATGTGCCGTCTGGGCGGCGAGGAATTCATCGTCGCCATGCCCGACACGCCCATCGACATTGCCGAAAAGGTCGCCGAGCGCGTCCGCGCAGCCGTGCAGGGCGACAAGTTTCCGATTGATGGCGGCGAACGTGCGATCCCCGTCACGGTCTCGATCGGCCTGGCGGTCACGCAGGGCGAAGGCGCCATCGATACGCTGTTCAAGCGGGCCGACAAGGCGCTCTACCGGTCGAAAAACGAAGGCCGCAACCGGGTCACCGCCGAAGCGGCCTGAGCGCGGCCGCCACCATTCCGCCATTGCCGTTTGGGAGAGTCCCGAATCAGTCTACTGATCCGGTTCGACGACGATTGACGCTGCGTCCGCGTTAACCCAAAGCGTTTAGGTAAACAGTGGTTTAACGGCGCCGGTACGGTTTGAGCGATTGCTTTCCTGAGCTGACGCTATAGTTTCACCTCATGCCGCTGGCGACGCAGGGCCCCGACAAAACGGGAAGCCTCGCAGACCCGGACGGCGCACAGAATACCCTACGGAGTGCTCAGGTCCGCCGCATCTCCTGGGTCCGTGGGGTCGGCCGGCTGGATGCGATTTAGGAGTGGCCTCCTCGTGATCGTGTCTGGCCGGCCACCTGTTCTTTGGGGCCGGCAGCGCCGCCTCATGTCGTCCCGCACAACGCAGGCGCACTCAACTCCGTCATCACGAACGCCCTGAAGCGATCCATTGCGGCCGCCTCGTCGTCGCGCATCATGGAGCAGCTCCCCCAAACGACTCAGCCAACAAAAAAGCCGCCCCGAAGGCGGCTTCTTTCATGCGTCGAAGCGAACCTCAGATCACTTGATCTTGGTTTCCTTGAATTCGACGTGCTTCTTGGCGATAGGGTCGTACTTGGTGAAGGTGAACTTCTCGGTCTTCGTGCGGGCGTTCTTCTTCGCCACGTAGAAGAAGCCGGTGTCGGCGGTCGAGAGCAGCTTGATCTTGATGCTGGCGGCCTTTGCCATCGTGGTCGTCCTGTAAGGGCTCGCGAGGAGCAGAAAAAGCGAAACGGCCGCCGGGCAATGCCGCAGCCATCTGAATTCGCCCGCACCATACGGATTGGCCGGGTGAAGTCAAGAAGACCGCAAGCGCCACTTGTTCGCAGCCACGAGCGCCCAGATGGCCTCCACGAGGCCGAACGGCCAGGCTCCTTGCAGGAACCCGTAGGCCGAGCCGAGCCCGCAAAAACCCGCGAAAGCCAGAGTGTACCAGCGGCTGCGCTCCTCCAGCGCATAGGTCGCCAGCATTCCGGTGACGGCGAAAAGTCCGAAGAGGGTCAACTCGTCCAAGTCAGATTTCCTGCCGCACCCATCTGCGGTTGAGCGTGCGGTACATCGGGACAGGCAGATAATGGCTCATTCCGGCGTCCAGCCGGGCGCGCAATTCGCGCAGCACCACGATCTGCATGTCCGGCAGGGGCAGCTTCAGCGCTTCCGACAGCGGCACCCGGACGATCTCGACGAGTTCGGCGTCCGGCCCGACGATCCCCTCCACCTTCCCGGCGATGGCCGACACGTCCATGGCCAGAAAGGTCGCGTCGAACCGGCGCGGCCGCGCCGGCGGGGTGACAGCCCGGGCGATGAAATGGATCGTTTCGAGGTCCGGGAACACGCCATGCGCGGCATAGTCGCTCCACGGGCCCGGCGGCGGATTGTCCGGCGCGCCGAAATCCTTCGTACCGAGCAAAATGCCGGTTTCCTCAAAGGTCTCGCGGATGGCGGCCAGCGCCAGAGCCCGCGCCATCCGGGGCTTGCGGGCGCCGCGCAACTGGTCGAGCTTGTATTCCACCACCTCATTCAGGGGGCCGGCGATGTTCATCTGCCGATCGGCCGGATCGAGTCGTCCGCCCGGAAACACGAACATCCCCGGCATGAACCGCATCTTCGGGTTACGCTTGCCCATCAGGACCGTGGGTTCCGACCCGGCGTGATCCAGCAGGATCATCGTGGCCGCGGGTTTGGGGCGCAGATAGTCGCCGCCCGTCTTTTGTTCGACGCGGTCGGTCAGGTGCCGGAGGTTCTGCTCGCCGATCGTGTCAGGCGCGGGTCTTGCTGGAATCTCCGTCGCCATCCTCGCCCCCGAATCCGTGCATCCGCAGGGCCCACTGATAGCCGATCAGCGCGCCCTTGAAACGCGGCAGAAGCGCCAGGCACATGATCAGCACCAGAATCGGCCAGACCAGGGCATGGATCCAGATCGGCAGCGCGTCGTTCCATTCCTCGACCGCCAGCATCATCGCCCCGATGACATGACCCACAATCAGGATCGTCACATAGGGCGGGGCGTCATCGGCCCGCTGGTGGTGCAGTTCGGTGTGGCACGACGGGCAGGAATCGCTGACCTTGAGATAGCGATAGAATATTTCGCCCTTGCCGCAATGCGGGCATTTGCCCCGGAAACCGCGCTTGATCGATAGCCACGCATCGCGCGGGCCTTCCGAAGCTGGCGAGATCGTCTGGGCTGTCCCAATGCTGCTCGTCACTTCTTCTTGCTCCCGGTTGGGCGGGCAGAGCCCTTTCGGCCTTTGCCCGATGGCCGCGATGACCGCGTGCTCTTCTTCCCCCACGGCGGCGTCGGGCCGCTAGGGGGCGAAGTGTCGCGGCCCCGTCCTCCTTTAGTCCCGGAGCCGCCGGCGCGCTTGCCGCGCCCGTCCGACATCATCTCGAAGCGCAGCGCGCCCGCGAAGGGCGCAGCTTCCACCAGCTTCACCTCGACGATGTCGCCGAGTTGATACGTCTCGCCCGTCTTGTTGCCGATCAGCGCGTGCTGGCTTTCCTCGTAGCGGTAATAATCCGCCCCGAGAGTCGCCGCAGGCACAAATCCGTCCGCGCCCGTTTCGCTGAGCTTCACGAAAAGCCCGGCGCGCGTCACGCCCGCGATGCGGCCTTCAAAGGTCGCGCCGATGCGATCTGCCAACCACGTTGCGATGAGACGGTCCGTGGTCTCGCGCTCGGCCGCCATGGCGCGGCGCTCGGCTGCGGAAATCTGCGCGGCGATCTCGGCCAGCGATGCGCCTTGCGAATCCGGCAATCCGTCGCGCCCGAATTTCAGCGCACGCACCAATGCGCGATGCACGATCAGATCGGCATAACGCCGGATCGGCGAGGTGAAATGCGCGTAGCGGCGCAGGTTCAGGCCGAAGTGGCCGTAATTGTCGGAGACATATTCGGCCTGCGCCTGCGTACGCAGCACGATCTCGTTGACGAGATTTTCCTGCTCTGTCCCGCGCACCTTTTCCAGAATGCCGTTGAACTGCTGCGGACGCAGAACCTGCCCCTTGGCGAGCTTGATGCCGATCGTTTGCAGAAACTCCGACAGGGCGGACAGTTTCTCTACGGACGGCTCGTCATGCGCGCGATAGATCAACGGCTGATGATGTTCTTCGAGCGTCTCCGCTGCAGCGACGTTTGCGAGGATCATGAATTCCTCGATCAGCCGCATTGCGTCGAGGCGCGGCGGAATGATCACGCGGTCCACATTGCCGTCGGGCGTGAGGATCAGCTTGCGCTCCGGCAGATCGAGGTCGAGCGGCCCACGCCGTTCGCGCGCGATCTTCAACGCCGCATAGGCGTCCCAGAGCGGCTTCAGAACATGTTCCAGCAGCGGGCGCGTCGTCTCATCAGCCTGTCCGTCGATGGCCGCCTGCGCCTGCGGATAGGAAAGCTTTGCGGCGGAGCGCATCATCACGCGATGAAACGTGTGTCGTAGTTTGTGGCCATCAGCGGCGATCACCATGCGCACCGCAAGCGCCGGCCTGTCTTCCAGTTGCCGCAGCGAACACAGATCGTTCGAGATGCGCTCCGGCAGCATCGGCACGACGCGGTCCGGGAAGTAGACCGAGTTACCGCGCTCCAGAGCCGTGCGATCCAGCGAGCCGCCGGGCCGCACATAAGCCGCCACATCCGCAATCGCCACCGTCAGCACAAAGCCGCCGGGATTTTTCGGATCGGGATCGTAAGAAGCGTGCACCGCGTCGTCGTGATCCTTGGCGTCCGCAGGGTCGATGGTGATGAGTTGCAGTTTGCGCCAGTCCTCGCGGCCTTCCATCGTGGCGGGCTTCGCGGCTTCGGCTTCCGCAATCGTCTCGGGCGAGAACACATACGGAATGCCGTGCGTGTGAAGCGCAATGGTGGTGACGGCGCGCTCGTTCGCCATCGAGCCCAGCCGTTCGCGCACCTTTGCAGACGCGAGACCAAAACGTCCTTCGCGCAGGATATCGACCGAAACCAGATCGCCGTCGCGCGCATCGCCCTCCTGGCCGGGGGCGACGTTCAATTCGCGATTCATGTTTTTCTTGTCGACAGGCACGAGACGCCCGCCGCCCGCAGGCGCGGCGCGATAAATGCCGATGACCTGTGCGCGTTTGCGCGACAGGATCTTGATGACCCGGCCCGTATAGGGCGGCTCATTCGGTTCGCCGCCGTGGTTGCGTTCGGTGCGCAGCAACACACGGTCGCCGACGCCCGCAACCGGCTGGCCGGGTTTGGGCTTGCGCGGAACCCGTACGGCGATGCGCGGCGTCGGGCCGTGTTCGTCGTCCCACTCGGCCGGAATCGCGATGAGTTCGCCGTCGCGGTCGCGCGTGGTGATGTCAGCCAGCACGACTGCGGGCAGCGCGCCGGTTTTGTGCAGGGTCTTGCCGCGCTTTTCGATTTCGCCGTCTTCCGCAAGCTCTTTCAGCATGCGCTTGAGTTCGATCTTAAGCGCGCCCTTGATGCCGAATTCGTGCGCGATTTCGCGCTTGCCGATCTTGGCGGGCGCGCCGCCGCCGTCGGCCGCCGCGCGTTCACGGGCGATGAAGGCGAGAATGTCTTCGCGCGAGGGCAGGGCGCCTTCGCCGCGGGCCGCGTGCTTTTCGGCGCGCGATGGTTGCTTGGAGATTTTTGACAACAGGCTTTTCCTGGCGGAGGTCTCGATAATGTCCGCCAACCTAACCTATTTGGGACACCGTTGCGTATATTCCAGATCACCTTCGAAATTCGTCTGGGAATGAAGCAACCTTCGCTCAAAAACCAGCGTTTATGCTGCTTGCAAGAGTTCGTGTATTGGCTGCCGAATCGATCTAAAGATTGGGAGAAAAGTGTCCGTTCCCATGCACATTAAGTCACTACACCTCCGAAATTTTAAGCAATTTTCCGATTTTTCGCTTAGCGCCCGGGACGTCAATGTATTGGTGGGGCCTAATAACTCAGGAAAATCAACGACCCTTGATGCGCTACGTATTTGCCAAGATGTTTTGCGATTTGCTTCACGCAGAGTTCCGACAAATGAGAGGCATAATGGCGATGGAATTTGCCAAACTTACACAATTTCCGAGTCGTTGCTGAGTATACCTATAGTTAATGTAGTTCGAAATTTTCGCGCTGAGGATGCCGAGATCATAATAAAGTCGGTCAATGGTCCGGTTTTGATTATAAGACTTCACCCGGATCATCAGTTAAAAGCTTATATTGTTAATTCTCCTAGGGCAATAACAAATTCTAGAATATTTTCGGAATTATTTCCAATAAAAATCGTTGTAGTTCCGACATTGGGTCCTTTCGAGAGTGAGGAGAATTATCTCACTGATGAAACCGTGCAGAGGAATGAAGGAACAAGGCTCGCACATCGGAACTTTCGAAATATTATATACAGAATGGACGATGGTAATTTCCAAGAATTTTCTAGACTTGTGCGTGACGCTTGGGTCGGGATAGAAATAAGGAAACCAGCGATTAATACGAGCAGCTTTCCTCGCGCCATGGATATTTTTTACGAGGAAAATCGAATGCCTCGTGAAATTGGTTGGTCAGGATTTGGATTGCAAGTATGGATGCAAATGATGTTGCATATGATAAAGGGTGGACGAGATAAAATATTAGTAATGGATGAGCCCGACATATATCTGCATCCTGATCTTCAAAAAAAATTGTTTAGAATTTCGAAGGAGCGATTTGGTCAATTGTTTATCGGGACGCATTCGACAGAAATAATAAATGAGGCAAATCCCGGTCAGATATTGTCAATATCTAGTGCTGTTGATTTCCACTGAGAACTGACCCGGTAAGGCGGGATTTTTCCATCGAGATTTGACCCATGTTCGAACCTCTTCCCCGCGAGTTGAGCGGGGGGCAATGGAGTGATCAGCATGGAGTTGTTGAGCGTCATCAGACGCTGGCGGCA
>CANJNI010000005.1 GCA_947475995.1 Beijerinckiaceae bacterium
AACTGGATGAGGGCCCACTGGTCTCCTCCACCCTCATCGGCGACAAGCGCCCCAAGAATATCTACGATATCGGCCAGAAGGTCGAAGTCGTCTACGAAGACCACCCCAACGAAGGCTTCACGATTCCAAAATTCAGAATCGTGGATTGAGTCAGGGACGGGAACGAGCATGAGCGACCAGAAAACACCCATTGAAGCCCTGTTGCGTCCGCGTTCCATCGCGATTGTCGGAGCCTCCTCAAAAGGAGGCGGCTCTGGCAACAAGATGATGGAATCCGCCGGGACATTCGGCTTCAAGGGGCCAGTGCAGCCGATCCATCCGACAGCGTCGGAAATCAGCGGCCAGAAGTGTTTTCCGTCGCTTGCCGCTCTGCCCCAACCTGCCGACTGCGTTGTGGTGGCAGTTCCGGCCGACGGCGTTCTCAAGGTGATCGAGGATGCCGCCGCCGCCGGGGTCAAAAGCGCTCTGGTCGTGTCTGAAGGTTTTGCGGATGCGGCGACCGATGAAGGACGCGAGCGTCAGGAAAAACTGATTGCGCTGGCGCGCGCCAACAACATGGCGATAGCCGGTCCCAACTGCATGGGCATCGCGACCTTCGCCCATAACTATGCCGCCACGATGGCCGACATTCCGGACACCGCCGTCGCCGGAGGCGTTTCGTTAGTGTCGCAAAGCGGCGGTCTGCTCAACGCCTTTGCGGAACATTGCGGCAATCGCGGCATCGGGATGAACTACCTCATATCGATGGGCAATCAGGCCGTGGTGGATCTGGCCGACTATATCGATTTTTTTGCCGCCGATGACGCCACCAAGGTCATCGCGCTCATCATGGAAGGCGCCAAGGACGGCCGCCGCCTGCGCGCCGCAATCGAGCGCGCCGCCCCCAAGAAGCCCATCGTGGTGCTGAAGCTCGGACGCAGCGTGGTGGGACAGGCCGCAACGCTGGCACATACGGGAACGCTCGCCGGCAAGCATGAAGCCTTCGAAGCTCTGTTCCGGCAGCACGGCGTTGCGCTGGTCGATTCCATTGACGAACTTTGCGAGACTGCCGGTCTCTTTGCCTATGCGCCGCTCCCGAAAGGCAACCGGGTGGCGATGTTCACGGTGTCAGGCGGAGCGACGTCGCTCGTCGGCGATCTCGGCGACAAGGCGGGCATTCACTTCCCGCCCATCGGCGCAGCGACCAACCGGAAGCTGCAGGAAATCATCGAGGTCGATCGCAGCTTCAACAACCCGATCGATACGGTCGGCATGCCGCGCCTTCGCCGTGGAGCCAACATGGCGAAACTGCTCGATGTGCTGAACGAGGACGATGGCCTTGACGTCGTCGGTCTCGCGCTTGGCATGAGGATCGAGGGCGCAGAATCCCACGATGCGCTGGTGGCGGAAATTGCGCGCGCGATCCCCAAGGCGCGCAAGCCCATGGTGGTCATGTCCTTCGTGAGTTCAAGCCTGACGCGCCGCTGGCGCGGCTATGCGGCGCAGCATGGGGTGCCGATTCTCGACAACCCGGAAATTGGTTCGCGCGCGATCCGGCATCTGGTGGACTATGCGGAATACAGGCGGCAGGCGGGTAGCAGGAAGCCCGTCTCGGCTTCCTTCGATGTGCCGAAGCTTGAGGCCGGCCGCACCCTGACCGAAGCGGAAAGCAAGATCATCCTCGGCAAGGCCGGACTGCCTGTCACCAAGGAATTTCTCGCCAGGACCCCGGCCGAAGCCGCGCAGCTCTGGAAGCAGATCAACGGTCCGGTGGCCCTGAAAATCCAGTCGCCCGACATTCCCCACAAGTCCGACGTGGGGGGCGTGCATCTCGGGGCGCGGACCGCAGAAGCCGTCGAGGCTGCAGCCGCCAAGGTTCTTGAAAACTCCACAAAGGCTTGCCCAGATGCGTCCATCGACGGCATTCTTGTGCAGGAGATGGTCGAGAATGGCGTCGAATTCATTCTCGGCATGACTTACGATGATCAGTTCGGGCCCATGGTGGTTCTCGGAGCCGGCGGGGTCATGGTCGAAATATTCAAGGACGCCGCCGTGCGGCTGCCGCCGCTCGCCAGGGAGGACGTTCACGGCATGATCGCCGAATTGAAATCCTCGAAACTTCTCGAAGGTTTCCGCGGCGCGGCGCCGCGGGATGTCGACGCTCTCGTTGATTGCTGTGTGCAATTCGCAGCCTTCGTGGCGGCGACCGACGGCCAGTATGCGGCCATCGATCTCAATCCGGTTTTTGTCTGCCCGAAGGGCAAGGGGGTTCGCATCGCGGACGCCCTGATCGTTACGCGTTGAAGAGAGGCATCTCGATGAACATGATCGTCACCAAGGCTTTGGTCCGATTCTCCCTCGCGGGTGCAGTGGCCCTTGGTTTGGGCGTCTCGGCCAATGCCCTGACCACCGAAGAGATTCTCAACTACAAGGGCGCGGATCGCGACAAGATCCTCACGGAAGGCGCCAAGAAGGAAGGTCAGATCATTTTCTATTCGGCCATGATCGTCAATCAGGCGCTCCGCCCCGTAGCCGAAGGCTTCATGAAGAAATATCCCTTCCTGAAAGCCACCTATTGGCGCGGCGACTCGGAAGATATCGCGGCGAAGCTCACGGCCGAAATTCGCGCCAACAATCTGGTGGCGGATGTCGTGGAAGGCACTGGCGTCGGCGAAATGGTCATCCAGTCCGGCCTTGTGCAGCCGTATTATACGCCGGTCATCAATGAGTTCCCGGAAAAATATCGCGACCCCCGCAACCTCTGGACTCCCACGCGTCTCAGCTATTTCGGCGTCGCCTATAACACCCGGCTGGTGAAGCCAGAGGACGCGCCGAAGACCTACGAGGATCTGCTCGATCCAAAATGGCAGGGCAAGCTGTCCTGGCGCATCGGCAGCGCGAGCGGAACACCGCTGTTCATCACCAATGTGCGCATGAGCATGGGCGAGGACAAGGCGCGCGATTATTTTGACAAGCTCGCAAAGCAGAAGATCGTAAACTTCGGATCGGGTAGCGCGCGCACTCTGGTCGATCGCGTCATGGCTGGCGAATATCCGTTGGCTCTCAACATTTTTGCCCATCATCCGCTGATCAGCAAAGCCAAGGGCGCACCGGTCAACACGGCCCTGCTCGACCCCGTACCTACAACCGCCGCCACGATGGTGATCCCCAAGGGCGTCAAGCGGCCGCACGCGGCCATGCTGCTGGTCGACTACATCCTCTCCGTCGAGGGCCAGAAGGTTCTTGCGCAGGCTGAATATTTCCCCGCGCGCCTCGACGTGCCGCCGCTGGACACGATCGCCGGCGTCGTTCCGCGGAACGCCAAGGTGCAGGAAAACTTTGTCGGCTCCGAGGATCTGAACAAGTACACCGAAAGCTCGGAAGCGATCTTTCAGGAAAAGTTCCGCTGACACGCTTGAGGAATAAGGTATGAGCCAGATGGCGTCAGGTGCGGCGGTCACGACCGCGATCGAAGCGGCCTACGTGGCCCCTCGTCGCGGGCCCCGCTATTCAATTCCGGTGATCGTGCTCAGCGCGATCCTGCTTGTCCTTATCCTCCCGCCGACGATCTTTCTGATCAAGGTGAGCATTTATACAACGAGGCCTGACGGGGCGTTCGGCGAACTGACGCTGAAGTATTATCAGCAATTGTTCGCCAGCCGATTCTTCGTCAGCGCTCTCGTCAACACGACGATCTACTCGATCGGTTCGGCCGTCATCGCCATCGGCCTCGGAACGATGCAGGCGCTGATCGTCGAGCGGACCAATACGCCGGGCCGCAGATGGGTGCTGCTCGGGGCGATCATTTCACTCGGCATCCCGGGCGTCCTTTACACCGTCTCCTGGTTGCTGATTCTCGGCCGCTCAGGGCCGCTTAATAGCGTTATCGAAAACATCACCGGCGTGAAGGCTGCGCTCAACGTCTATTCGATGTGGGGCATGACGCTGATCGAGGGCATTCACTTCGTGCCCCTGACGTACCTGATGATGTCGGCCGTGCTTCGCGGAACAGACGCGTCCTTCGAGGAAGCCTCGATGATGAGCGGCGCGAAGCCGCTCCGCACATTCTGGAAAATCACCCTGCGGATGGGGCTTCCGGGCGTCATGGCGCTCCTGCTGCTGGTGTTCATTCGCGCGTTCGAATCTTTCGAGGTGCCGGCGCTCGTCGGACTTGCGGGCAACATCAACGTGCTGACGACAAACATTTACCAAAGCTCCAAGGGCTCCGGCGCGATGGACTACGGCCAGTCGGGCGCCTATTCCGTTTGCCTTCTGGTCATCGTTGCCGGTCTGCTGGTCTGGTACAGCCGCCTCTCGAAGAACGCGCATCAGTACCAGACCATTACCGGCAAGGGTTATCGGCCCAGGGTGATGAATCTCGGCAAGTGGCGCTACGCCACCTCCGCCCTGCTGGCCGTGATCTTCTTGCTCGTCACGGGCCTGCCGCTGATCATGCTCGTCTTCACGTCCTTGCAGCCGTTCTACGAAGGCGTGACGGCGGACAGCTTCCGGCGCTTCACGCTCGAAAACTATCGCGTGCTGCTTGGGCCCGGATCGTTCCGCGATTCGATCTGGAACACGCTCGTCATGGGCGCTTCCGTCTCGACATTCGTGGTGCCGTTCACGGCGCTCTGCGCCTGGCTCGCCGCCCGCCGCAAACCCGGCGGATGGGTGCTGGACCAGATCGCAACTGCGCCGCTGGTGTTCCCCGCCATCGTGCTCAGCGTCGCCTTCCTGTACGTCTTCGTGAACCTGCCCATTCCGCTTTACGGCACGCTTCTGTCGGTGATCCTCGCCTCATCGGTGCGCTACATGCCTTACGGCATGCGCTACGCTTATGCGGGCATCCTGCAGATTCACCGCGAACTGGAAGACGCATCCAGTTCCTCGGGCGCCAAGCAGGCCAGCACCTTCATGCGAATCGTGCTTCCGCTTCTGGCGGGCTCGCTGGTGAGCGCATGGCTGTTCATCTTCCTGCTTTCCGTCCAGGCCGTGTCGCTGCCTCTGCTGCTCGTCGGGCCCGGCACAGAAATCGTCGCCGTGACGCTCTTCGATCTCTGGCAGAACGGTCAGGTGACCGAACTCGCCTCGATGGGCGTCGTCTGGGTTTCGCTGATGGTGGTGGTGAGCGCCATTTTCCACGTCGTCACGCGCCGTTATCAGGTCATGGCCGGCTAAGCCAAAACAGGAAACGCACATGCTTCGCGTACAGGATCTGTTCAAACGTTATCAGGCTCAGGCTGGCGAACCCGCCGGCGGCGTCTTCACCGTCAGTTTCGAGGTTCAAAAGGGCGAGATGTTCACCCTGCTCGGACCGTCGGGCTGCGGCAAGACAACGACGCTGCGTTGCATCGCGGGTCTTGAAACGCCCGACCAGGGCGTCATCACCCTCGATAACGAAACGATCTTCGACGGACCGACCGACAAGATCGTTCCCATGTATGATCGCGACATCGGCATGGTCTTCCAATCCTACGCGATCTGGCCTCACATGACGGTGTTCGAGAACGCCGCCTATCCTCTGCGCGTGGCCCGCAAGAAGAAATACTCGCGCGAAGATCTGGAAAAGCGCGTCGACCGCGTTCTCGAGATGGTCGGCCTGCTCAAGTTCAAGCGCCGTTCGGCGACGCAACTCAGCGGCGGTCAGCAGCAGCGACTGGCGCTGGCGCGCGCTCTCGTGCGCGAGCCCAAGCTGCTCCTTCTCGACGAGCCGCTCAGCAATCTCGACGCCCAGCTCCGCGAACAGATGCGGGCCGAACTGAAGCGTATTCAGCTCGAATGGGGCGTCACCACCATTTACGTGACGCACGATCAGGCGGAAGCCATGGCGATTTCAGACCGGATCGCCGTGCTGGATCACGGCAAGCTTGTGCAGCTTGGTACGCCCGACGAGATCTACGAGCTTCCGCGTTCTGAATTTGTGGCCAACTTCATCGGACGCACCAACATGTTCCGCGGCCAGTGCGTCAACAATGCGGAAGCCGGCGCGATGGGGACGGTTCGCTCCGAAATCGGCGAAGTGCGCTGTCACTTCCCGGCGCGTCATGGCGCAGGCGAGAACGTGTCCTTCGTGGTCCGCCCGGAGAACATTGAACTGCGCGAGGCAAGCGTCGGCGCAATGGGCGACAACACGATCGAGGGCAAGGTCATGAGCCGCGTCTATCTCGGCGAAATCGCCGAATATTCCATCGACGTCGACGGCAAGTTCCAGCTTCTGGTGCGCGGTGCGCCGGGCAATGGCGTGAAGGCGGGGGATCGCGTTCGCGCTTATCTGCCGCCGGAAAAGACGATTGCGATCTTCACCTGAAACGAGAGCCCGACCGGCGCCCCGGTCGGGCTTTTCCTTTCAGGCCTTGTAGAGATCGCGATACTGGTCACGCAGCAAGTTTTTCTGCACCTTGCCCATCGTGTTGCGCGGCAGTTCCTTCACGAATATCACGCGCTTCGGCAGTTTGAATTTCGCAAGTCGCGGCTCGATCGCGCTGATCACACTCTTCTCGGTAACGTCCACGCCCGCCTTCGGCACGACAATCGCCGTCACGCCCTCGCCGAAATCTGCATGCGGGACGCCGATGATCGCGCTCTCCACGACGCCGGGGACTGCGTCTATCTCGCTCTCCACTTCCGCAGGATAGACATTGAACCCGCCGGTGATGACGAGATCCTTGTTCCGACCGACGATGTGCACATATCCGCGCTCGTCGATCTTGCCCATGTCGCCCGTGATGAAGAAACCGTCGGGACGAAATTCTGCGGCCGTCTTCTCCGGCATGCGCCAGTAGCCCTTGAACACGTTCGGGCCCTTGACCTCGATCATGCCGATCTCGCCTTGTGGAATGGGCGATCCGGTTTCCGGATCGGCAATGCGCAGGTTCACGTCCGGCAACGGATATCCAACCGTTCCGGCGACGCGATCGCCGTCATAAGGGTTCGAGGTGTTCATGTTTGTTTCGGTCATGCCGTAACGTTCGAGGATCGCGTGGCCCGTGCGGGCTCGCCATTCGCGATGTGTCTCGGCGAGCAGCGGCGCGGACCCAGAGATGAAAAGCCTCATATGCGCAGCAGCTTCCCGGCTGAGTCCCGAATGTCCCAGCAGGCGCGTGTAGAAGGTCGGAACTCCCATCATCGAGGTGGCGCGCGGCATAAGACGGATGATGGCGTCGCCATCGAGCTTGGGCAGGAACAGCATGGTTCCCCCTGCCAGCAGCATCGTGTTGGTCGCCACGAACAGGCCGTGCGTGTGATAGATCGGCAGGGCGTGGATCAGCACGTCCTTCGCCGTGAAACGCCAGTACGAAACGAGCGTGCGGGCGTTGGAGGCAAGATTCTCATGCGACAGCATCGCGCCTTTGGACCGTCCGGTCGTTCCGGACGTGTAGAGGATCGCTGCGAGGTCGTCGGGCCCGCGCGACACATCCGTGAAACGGCCAGAGAGCGGCGAACTCGCTTCGATCAACGTTCCGTCGTTGGCAGTCCCCAGCGTCAGGACATGTCTGACGCCTGCCTTCTCCGCGATCGGCAGAAGCTTCTCGCGGTTCGCGGGCTCGCAAACGAAGACGCGCGGTTCCGCATCGCCCAGAAAATACTCGATCTCGGCCGGCGTATAGGCGGTGTTGAGCGGCAGGAAGATCGCCCCGGCCCGTACGCAGGCCAGATAAAGCAGGATCATCTCCGGCGACTTGTCGACCTGCACGGCGACCCGGTCCCCGGTCTCAACGCCGTGCTTCTGCAACGCATGCGCAATCTGTCCCGAGCGCTCGACCATCTGGGCGAATGTCACGGTGCGGCCGTCGAAGTTTTCGATGAAGACCTTCGCCGGATCAGTGATCGCGCGGGTGAAATGATCGAACAGATGAGACGTCATGTGAGCAGGTCCGCTTGGCCGTAAGGTGGCTCACTCCGTGACCGAACCGGCTCCATTTTGCAAGCGCTGGCGCAAATCGCCCCGCACCAGCCGTTTCACAGCGGCAGGTGCGGCCGTCACGCCCTCATTGGCGAAAGCCTCGTGGTTTTCGATGATCTCGTCCAGGTCGTAGAGATAATTGACCATGAGGCCGCCCGACTCCCGTATCGCCTTCGGCGATCTGTCCCCGAGCCAGTTGAGCCGTTCCAGTCTTGCGCCATTGCCGAGATGGAACCGCGCGACTGGGTCAAGCGGTCGGCTGTTGCGGTTGCGGGCGTCCAGGAAGAAATAGGCCGCCAGCGGCTCGATGAGCTTGCGCATGCGCTCGGACGCGACCGGATCGTCCCTCCAGCCGGGCTCATCGAGTTGCCCGGCAAGAGCCTGTTCGTCGGGCGCGAGTTTCCCGATCTGGCCGCCGAGCCATTTCCTGAAGCCCGTAACGGGCGAGAGCGTCACAAAAGTTTCAATCTTCGGCAGGTCACGGCGCAATTCATCCACCACCTGCTTGATCAGAAAATTGCCGAATGAAATGCCGGCAAGCCCCGACTGGCAGTTCGAAATCGAATAGAAGACTGCCGTCCGGGCCTGCGACGGCGGCGCGATTTCGCGGCCTGTCGCCAGCAGCGACTCGATGTCGGAAGGGATATCGTCCGTGAGTGCGACCTCCACGAAAATCAGCGGCTCGTCGATCAGCGCCGGATGAAAAAATCCGTAGCAGCGCCGGTCGGCCGGATCGATCCGGCGGCGGAGATCGTTCCAGTCTGCGATCTCGTGGACCGCCTCGTAACGAATGATCTTTTCCAGAATGTTGGCGGGCGTCGACCAGTCGATTCTGCGCAGCACCAGAAAGCCGCGATTGAACCACGATGAAAGAAGATGGCCGAAGTCCTGATCGACCAGCGCCAGATCGGGATGCCGCGCTCTGAGGGCCAGCAAGTCGGCGCGCATCTGCACGACAGTCGCTGTCCCGCCCGGTGCGCGATTGAGCCGCCGCAGCAATTCCTGCCGGCGAGGTTCGGAGGCAAAATGAATCGCCGAGGAGGTCGCCTCGTCCGGCTTGTCCTGCCACTGCCGAACCGCATGGCGCAAACGGTCCGGGTCCGGACCGAACGTATCCCGAATGGCGCGGAAGAACTCGATGCGCCCGGCTTCATCCAGCGTGCGGTATGCCTCGATCACTTCCTGAGCGATCGCTGCGCCCGACGCCTCGCCCCGGCCGCTCACCAGGGTCGCGCAGAGCCGCACCACATCTTCAGCGCGCCGCTGCGGATTGCTCTCCTCGAACCCAAGAAACTGCTTGCCTCGCTCGGCGATCGAGCCGAGCAGGTCCGACAGGAAGTTGGTGTTCACCGAGTAGGTCCACTGCAGCACTGGAGCGCCTGTTCAGTTCGATCCGTACCGATCATCTGGTAGGATCATGACGAATTTCGATCAATTCGCAGAAAAGATAACGTGATGGAAAACGAGACCGTAACGTCGGGGCTTCCCGCCCAGCAGTCTTCGCCCGCCTACAGGCTTGCCGCCCTCGATCATGAGTTTCTGATGGGCGATTCCATGCGCGGCGTTCGCTTCCTGCTCGAATATGCGAAGGCGGAGGAAGTGCTCCGGGCCTGGAACATTCGCTCCACGGTCGTGGTATTCGGCAGCGCACGCGCCCGTCCCGATGGGCCGGGGCGGCAGGCCTTCTGGTATGCGGAGGCGCGGGCGTTCGCGGACCTCTGTTCGCGCGAAGGCGGCGCGCTCGACGGCGAGGGGCGGCCGCGCGACAATGTCATCGCGACAGGCGGGGGGCCGGGCATCATGGAGGCCGCCAACCGGGGCGCTCATGATGCCGGAGCGCCGACCATCGGTTTCAACATCACGCTGCCGCGCGAACAGCTTCCCAATCCCTACACGACGCCCGAACTCACCTTTCGCTTTCACTATTTCTCCATGCGCAAGATGCATCTGGCCATGCGGGCCAACGCGCTGGTGGTATTTCCCGGCGGCTTCGGCACCATGGACGAACTGTTCGAAATCCTCACATTGGTTCAGACCCGCAAGGGTCGGAAAATTCCGATCGTGCTGGTGGATGATGAGTTCTGGAACGAAGCGATTAACTTCGAGACGCTCGTCCGCAACGGCATGGTCGACAAATCGGAACTTGAGATCTTCGAACATGCAAAGGACGGCGCCGATGCATGGCGGATTCTGGTATCTCGCGGCATCCCGCAGCTGAAACCGCTGAACGCCCGCTGATCTTGCGGGCGATGTTGCAACGCACCATCTCTGAACGACCTGGAACAGGACTAGCTTCGATGCTTACATCTGCGATCGCGGCGTTTCGCGAAATCTTTTCCCCACCGTTCCGTTCTGTTCTGTTCAAGTCCCTCGGCCTGACGCTGGTGTTGCTGGCCATCGTGTGGCTGGCGCTCGACAAGTTCATCACCGGCTACATCGCCGTGCCCTATCCGTGGGTGGCCACAACGCTGGTTTTCCTGACCGGGATAGGGCTTTTCCTCGGGCTCGCCTTTCTGGTTGCGCCTGTGTCCTCGATGGTGGCGGGCGTTTTTTTGGACGAACTCGCCGAGCGGGTCGAAAAAGGCTCAACCGTGACAGGCGTGCTCGGCACTGCGCTTCCGGCGGGTCAGGCAATCTGGCTCGCTGCAAAATTCGCCGGCGTGTCGCTGCTGGTAAACATTGCCGCGCTGCTTCTTCTGCTCGTTCCCGGCGTCAATGCGCTCGTGTTCTTTGCAGCAAACGCCTATTTGCTCGGCCGGGAATATTTCGAACTGGCAGCGTTGCGCTATCGTCCTCTCGAAGAGGTTCGGGCGATGCGCCGCGAGCGCCCGCTGTATCTTTTCATATGCGGTATGTTCATTGCGGCATTCGTGGCCGTGCCGATCGTCAACCTGCTGACGCCCCTGTTCGGCACAGCTTTCATGGTCCGGATCCATCAGCGCATGATGGAACGGGAAAGGCTGCTGCCGCCGCGCCGTTGATCAGGCGAGGCGGTTCGCCTCGAACTGACCGGTCTTGCGGAAACGGTAGAGGTAGCTCGGCACGATGGCTTCGTAGGAATCGGGCGTGATCCCGAGGCCTTCCAGAGTGCGCCCTTCGGCAATCGCCTGCTTTGAAACGACATTGTCGCTCTTCAGCAGTTCGATCTGGTCGCGCGTCGTCAAAAAGTCGTCGGGGAAAAGCCCCATCGAAACTGTGCTGGCGATCTCGGTGCCGAGCGCCATCCAGCCCGCTGCCGCGAACGGCATCGGCAGCAGCACGCGCTTGCGGCCAATGACGTCGCAGACATAAGCCATGATCTCGCCGAGGCTCTTCACCTCTGGTCCGCCGAATTCATAAATCGCGCCGGGCTGCGCTTCGCCGTCCAGCATTCGGGCGATGCCGTCGGCCACATCTCCCACGAAGACGGGCTGCAGCTTTGTATGGCCTCCACCGATCAGCGGTAGAACCGGAGACACGCGCGCGATCGAGGCGAAGCGATTGAAGAACGAGTCGTCGGGTCCGAAAATGACCGAAGCGCGCGCGATGCGTGCGTCGGGAAAGAATTCGCGCACGCCCAGCTCGCCTTGCGACTTGCTGCGCGCATATTCCGACGATGATTCTGCGTCGGCCCCGATCGCCGACATATGCACCAGCGACGTCACGCCCGCTTCCGCCGCAGCTCGAGCGACGATGCGCGCTCCAAAGGCGTGAACGGCGTCGAACCGTTGCCGACCGGTCGGAGCCAGAATGCCCACCAGATTGACGACCGCGTCCGATCCGCGCAGCGCAGCCGCCACGGAGGCCGGATAGCGCAGGTTCGCCTGTACGGCGTGGATTTGCCCTACTCGCCCGCTTGGCTGGAGATGAAAAGCGAGGTCTGGGCGGCGCGAAGCAACCCGGATGCGCCATCCGCGCTTGGCGAGCGCGCGCACCAGCTGGCGTCCGACGAAGCCGGAGCCACCGAACACCGTCACGATCCGGCCAGATCCGAGAGCTGAAGCAGTCATGGGCTTTTCCGTTCGCAGTGCAGCAATTTCCCGTCTCTAGACCCTGCCCGGTGCGCTGTACAGGTGGCCTTTCGGGCGATCATCTTTCAGGTGGAGTCGTCCGGCAGCAGCATGATGGCGGTTCCGGCGACGGCGCTTCCGAACGTGACCGCAAACCCGCCGAACAGCAGGCACAAGGCTACGATCCAGTCCGGCGAGCGCCACAGGAGCGTCCACAGTCCTCCCACATCGAGCCAAAGCGTCACGGCCGCAAACAAGCAGCCGAACCCTACCCCCAGCAGCGCATGTCGCAGGATAAACGTCACCACGTCGCCGGTTCCTTCAGAATGCGAGGTGCTCATGCGCTCGTCCGCACAGGATAAGCGCCCCCTCCATGCAAATGGACGAGGAACAGCGATTGACAAGGTGACACATGCGCCCGTAAGACACCGCCCGGGCCCAGGTGGCGGAATTGGTAGACGCGCTGGTTTCAGGTACCAGTGGTGAAAGCCGTGGAGGTTCGAGTCCTCTCCTGGGCACCATACCTGTTCGGACACGACAGTTGGGCCCGCCATTTGGCGGCCTTTCTTTTTTCGGACCCTTTGCGAGCCCCACCTGATGACTGTCCGCGTACATAAAGGCGACCTGCCCGACGGGCTGGATTTTGGTTCGAGCGTGGCGATCGACACCGAGACGCTGGGGCTGAATCCGCATCGCGATCGTCTTTGCGTCGTTCAGCTTTCGGGCGGCGACGGAAACGCAGAAGTCGTGCAGATCGCGCGCGGACAGACGGACGCTCCCAATCTGATGCGTCTGCTCGCCAATCCGGATGTTCTGAAGATCTTTCACTTCGGGCGCTTCGACATCGCCGTGCTGGCGAATGCCTTCGGGGTCTTCGCGGGTCCGGTCTATTGCACCAAGATTGCTTCCAAGCTCGTGCGGACATACACCGACCGCCATGGGTTGAAGGACCTGACCCGCGAATTGCTCGGGATCGAGCTTTCCAAGCAGCAACAATCATCTGACTGGGCGGCAGAAACGCTGACCGACGCGCAGCTCTCCTATGCGGCTTCCGATGTGCTTTACCTGCACGGACTGAAATCGCGCCTCGACGTCATGCTCGCCCGCGAGGGACGCGGCGAACTCGCTGAAGCCTGTTTCCGGTTCCTGCCGGATCGCGCCCGGCTTGATCTGTCCGGTTGGCCGGAGCAGGATATTTTTTCGCACGAATAGCTGGCGGGTGGGCTGCCTCGACTTTGCCATGAAGGTTCGGTACGCGACGAACGGGAAATTCACGGATCGCCTCGCCGCATGGCCCATCTGGACGCCTCCGAACCGATCGAACGGGCCGCGCCTGCGACCCGCGCAGACCGTTCGCGCGCGTTCCGGCGCGCCAACCGCCATTCGGCGCGCGTCCGGCTGTTGAAATGGACAATCATCGCCACGAGCGTTGCGGGAATGGCCGCCCTGGGAGCCGTTGCGGTTTTCGATCCGCTCGGGAAGCTCCCCGCAGGCGTCACGGTCGGACAGACCACGCTGGATGGATCACGCATCACCATGGAACTGCCCAAGATGAGCGGCTTCCGCAGCGATGGCCGGTCCTACGAGGTGCGCGCCGCTTCCGGGGTGCAGGATGTCCGCAATCCCAAGGTGATCGAGCTCAATGAACTGGAAGCAAAGGTCGGGCTCGGCGATAACGAGTCGGCCACCGCCATTGCGCCCAGGGGAATCCTCGATTCGACCCGCGACTTTCTTCAGTTGCGTGGGGACGGCGGCGCTCGCTCGGTCCGAATCGCCAGCACGACTGGTTACGAGATCATCCTCAAACAGGCGGACATCGATTTCCGGGCCGGCACAGCCGTGTCGGAGGACCCCGTGACGGTTCGCCTGCCCAATGGCCTCGTCAGCGCCGAACGTTTCAGCATGGCCGACAATGGCCGTGTCGTGACCTTCGACGGCAATGTCCATTCCGAAATCTGGCAGGAGAAGCCCGACGCGGCGCCGCCAGCCGGAGCACAAAAACCATGATGCGTATCTCCCTTGCCGCAATGCTGTGTCTGGCGGCGATTTCGGCCGCCCATGCGCAAGCTCCCAAAGGCTCTATCCTGCCCGGCGCTTCCTCGGGCGGACCCATCAGCATTGACGCCGGCAAGCTCGATTACCTCGATAAGGAGCAGAAGCTCGTTTATTCCGGCGGCGTCACCGCCAAACAGGGCGGCTCGATCATGAAGGCCTCGTCCGTGACGATCTTCATGGCGCAGGAAGCCGTGAAAAGCGGAGGACCGGCGGCCACCAGCCCCGATTCGGGCGCAGGCCAGATTCGCCGGATGGAAGCAGCCGGACCTGTGATGATCTGCTCGCAGGATCAGGTCGGAACGGGTGATCGTGGCTTTTACGAACGCGCATCCAACAAGGTGCATCTCATCGGCAAGGTGACGCTCACCCGCGGGCCGAACGTCCAGAAATGCGATGAACTGATCTACGACCTGTCCGCGAACCGGGCGACCTGCATCGGCAACGTGGTGGCGCTGCTGGTGCCGGGGTCGCAGGAGCCCGCAAAGGGCGGATCGTGCGGCAGGTAGCCGGCAGGATGGTTGCGCCTGTGCGGTGGCCGCGCTAGGCCGTCAGCAGATGACCTCCCCGGATGCGCGTGTGTCAGACAGTTCCTTTCGCCAGAACAGTTCCATCGGACAAAAACTGCTGTCTGCGGTGAAGGCCGTGACAGGCGGCGGTTCCCGTCGCGAACCTGACTCCCGCGAGGAGAACGCGCCGTTCCCCGAGCCCGGTCATATGGGGCAGGGGTCGTTGGGCGCCTATCATTTGGGCAAAAGCTATCGGGGCAGGCAGGTCGTCGGAAACGTCAGCCTCGCGGTTCGGCAAGGCGAAGCGGTGGGTCTGCTCGGTCCGAACGGCGCGGGCAAGACGACGGTCTTCTACATGATCACCGGTCTGGTGAAGCCCGACAAGGGAATCATCGAACTGGATGGTCACGATGTAACGCCATTGCCCATGTACCGGCGCGCCCGCCTCGGCATTGGCTATTTGCCGCAGGAAGCCTCTATTTTCAGGGGCTTGAACGTCGAGGACAACATTCGCGCCGTGCTGGAGGTCGCCATTCGCGACAAGGACCAGCGCGAGGCCGAACTTGAAGCCTTGCTGGACGAATTCGACATCAAGCGTCTGCGCAAGTCGCCGTCCATCGCGCTGTCGGGAGGCGAGAGGCGGCGTTGCGAGATCGCCCGCGCCCTCGCCGGACAACCCTCCTACATGCTTCTGGACGAGCCATTCGCCGGCATTGATCCGATTGCGGTCGGGGACATTCAGGTTCTGGTCCGGCACCTGAAGCAGCGCGGCATAGGGGTCCTGATCACCGACCATAATGTGCGGGAAACGCTGGGGCTTATTGACCGCGCCTACATCATCCATTCCGGCCATGTCCTGACCGAGGGGTCGCCTGAGGAGATTGTGGCCAACCCGGACGTGCGCCGTTACTACCTCGGCGAGCAATTCCGGATGTAAGGCAGAGGCTTAACCATTCTGGTGAGGAACGGTTAACCGGCCGCGTCAAATCGTCAAAACGGTCGAATTGCGTATCGAACTTGGCAGCCTCTTTGTGCTACAAGCAAGAAATGGGCCGAATTGCGCGAGCGCATCTGCCCGAAAGGTACGAGTTCGGTAATGGCGCTTTCCACGAAGCTGATGATGCGCCAGGGCCAGTCCCTGGTGATGACCCCGCAGCTCCTGCAGGCGATCAAGCTCCTGCAGCTTTCGGGACTGGAGCTCAGCGCATTCGTCGAAGAAGAGCTGGAGCGCAATCCGCTTCTGGAGCGCGCCGACGACCGCCCGGATGTCCCGGACCCACCGTCCGAGCCCGTGTCCGATGAAAGCGCCGACAGCTACGAATCCTCGTCGGGCGAGGACTATGATCCGACCGACGCCATCGAGGCGCGCGAAGGCGACTGGGCGACCGAGCAACTCGACGTGGATGCCGGCGCCCTCGAAAACAATCTCGGCACCGAAGTCGAAAACGCCTTCGACTCCGACCGCGCCGCAACGCCGCTGGAGCAGGCGCCCTCCGGAGAGATGGCCGATTTCTCCGCGACGTCCTGGACAGGCGCGCCGGGCGGGGCGCCCGATGGCGAAGCCCCCAACCTTGAAGCCTATGTGGCTTCACAGCGCACCCTTTCCGATCATCTGGCCGAACAGCTTGCGGTCGCTGTCCGCGATCCGGTGGATCGTCTGATAGGTCACGCGATCATCGATTCGCTCGACGAGAACGGCTACCTGCCCGAAACGATCGAGGACATTGCGGGCCGCCTCGGCGCCGCGAATGATCGCGCCGAAGCGGTATTGAGGATCGTCCAGACCTTTGATCCATCCGGCGTGGCGGCGCGCAATCTGGCCGAATGTCTGGCGATCCAGTTGCGCGAACAGGATCGTTACGATCCGGCCATGCAGGCGATGGTGGCGAATCTGCCGTTGCTGGCAAAACGCGACTTCGTTGCGCTGAAGAAGCTGTGCGGCGTCGATGACGAAGATATAGCCGACATGGTGCGTGAAATCCGCAGGCTTGATCCAAAGCCCGGCCGCGCTTTCGGCGGCGCACCCGTGCAGCCCGTCGTTCCCGATGTCACCGTGCGTCCTGCATCCGACGGTTCATGGCTCGTTGAACTGAATCCCGAAGGCCTTCCGCGCGTTCTGGTGAACCAGACTTATGCGGCGCAGGTTTCCAGGATGAAGGGAAGCGCAACCGACAAGAGCTTCGTGTCGAACTGCCTGCAGACCGCCAACTGGCTGACTAAAAGTCTCGAGCAGCGGGCCCGTACGATTCTCAAGGTCGCGACTGAAATTGTGCGCCAGCAGGATGCGTTCTTTGCGCATGGCGTCGAACATCTGCGTCCGCTGAATCTCAAGACGATTGCGGATGCGATCGGGATGCATGAATCGACCGTGTCGCGCGTTACGTCTAACAAGTATCTCTCGAGTCCGCGCGGACTTTTCGAGTTCAAATATTTCTTCACCGCCTCGATAGCAGCCGGCGCGGGCAATGAAGCCCACTCGGCGGAATCGGTTCGCTTCCGCATCAAGCAGCTCATCGATCAGGAGAGCCCCGACGAGGTCCTTTCCGACGATGCGATCGTGGCGCGCCTTAAATCCGCCAATGTGGTCATAGCGCGGCGCACGGTCGCCAAGTACCGCGAGAGTCTGCGCATTCCCTCTTCCGTGGACCGCCGACGTGAAAAGACGGCCATGCAGTCCTGAGCACGACCATATGATAGATCAAGGACCCAAGCTGAATCTTGTGTAGCTTCTTGAATTGTTGCCGTTCGCGACAGACATGGGTGGGTAACCGGGCGGGTGTTGACTTCACTCCCGGACGCTTTTAACCCTCGGGCCGAGAGGCGCGTGTGGTTCGGGTGTTCGACGATGGACTCGACCGGACTTATGATCGGGATGGAACATCATGGCGCTGCGCGTTTCCGGAAAAAATTTCGACATTGGCGAGTCTCTGCGGGTCCATGTTCAGGATCGCATTGGATCTTCGGTCGCTAAATTTTTTGATGGCTCCTTTCAGGGCCATGTGGTGATCGATCACGAAGGAACCGGCTACCGCTCTGATTGCACGTTGCATCTTACCTCCGGCATGACTCTCCATTCCGAAGGTCGCGCGCACGAGCCTTATGTGAGTTTCGAACAGGCGGCGGACCGGCTCGAGAAGCGTCTGCGTCGTTACAAGCAGCGTCTCAAGGCTCATCACACATCCACCGGCGTCGACAATCGCGATTCCGACGGGGTGATCGCCGACTATGTTGTTGAGGCGCCGGATGCGGACGACGTCGACACAAATGAATTCAACCCGCTGATCATCGCCGAGCGCACAACGGCGCTGAAGGAAATGTCGGTTTCTGCGGCTGTCGCCGAACTCGATCTGACGGGCGCTCGCGTGCTGGTTTTCCGACATGCGGGAACATCGCGCGTCAATCTTGTTTATCGTCGCAGTGATGGCAACATCGGCTGGATTGATCCGACCGAAACACGCAAAGGCGACGTCAACTGAGTCAAGCAGTTGGCTTTTCCTGACCGGTCGGCACGGATCTTGCCTGCCTCTGATCGAGCACTCCGCAACCGGATGAATCCATGTCGCCTAAAGAACTGATCACCGCAGATGCAGTGATCCCGGCCCTGAGGGCGGCGAACAAGAAGCAGGTCATGCTGGAAATCAGCGAGAGGGCTGCGGAAGTTTCCGGACTTGGGGCGCGAGAGATCTTCGACGCGCTCATTCAGCGCGAGCGGCTGGGATCAACCGGCGTCGGCAACGGCATCGCTATTCCGCACGGGAAATTGTCAAAGGCTTCGGATCTTTTCGGCGTTTTTGCGCGGCTGGAAAAGCCGGTGGATTTCGAGTCCCTGGACGGCCAGCCGGTCGATCTGGTCTTCTTGCTGATCGCCCCCGAATCAGCCGGCGCGGATCATCTGACCGCTCTGGCCCGTACCGCCCGGATGCTGCGTGATCCGGCTCTTGTGGCCAAGCTGCGCGCCAGCCGCGATCCTATGGCTATTTATGCGCTCTTCTCGCAAGGGCCACGGTCGGTCGCGGCCTGATTTGTCGACCTATCCCCACGCACGGGCCCGATAGTCGATCGCATAAGCCGCCGGATTGCGCGCAATGGCCGCCATTCCGCTGAGGACTGCATCCGCCTCGACCAGCAATCTGGTCGGAATACGACCGGCCAATTCCTCTACCGGTTGCTTGGCGGTGAATTCGGCCCGGAAACTGCCTGCATCGGCGAGCGAGCGGATGCGCGGCAGGATTCCCCCCGCCAGCGTCACGCCGCCCGTCGCGCCGAACGTGATCGCCATGTCTCCCGCGAAGCGTCCGACCAGCCGCCAGAACAGCCGAACCGTATCGCTTTCCGGTCCGGCCGTGTCGGCCAGAGCCGCCTGCGTGATCTCGGCCGCTGTTTTCGCAGTCGAGACGAGTCCAAGCGCCGCGATGCGCGCCTGATGCAAACGGCCAAGACCCGGGCCGGACAGGACGCTCTCCGCCGTATGCCGGCCATGGGCGCGCTCCAGATGAAGCCAGACCGCCTCCTCGGCGGCATTTGCCGGACCAAACCCCACGTGACCCGCCTCGGTGGGCACCGCCACGAACTTTCCGCCTGTTTGGAGAAGCGCCGCCACCCCGAGCCCGGTGCCGGGTCCAAGGATCAACCGGGGGCCCGAGTCCGTCAGCAGGTCGGGCCCGATCACGACCGCATGTGTCTCGTCGATTATCGGAAGGGCAAGCGCCTGCGCCTCGAAATCGTTGAGCAACAGGCCTTGCGCCAGTCCGAAATGCCTTTTCAGGGCCTCGCCGTCGAGCGACCAGCCCGCATTGGTGAGGGTCAGATGCTTTCCGACCACCGGTCCCGCCCCGCACAGGACCAGTGATCTCGGCGCAATCCCGATGTTCCCGCACAGGTCCGCGAGCGCCAGCTCGAACGTCGGAAAATCGTCGGTCCGGATGCGCCTCAGCATTTCCATCGCGCCGCCCGGCGTCCGGACAGCCGCCACGCGGGTGTTGGTGCCGCCGATGTCGCAAAGCACCAGCGGGGTCGGGAAATTCACGTCCATGCGATTCGCCTCCGGGTCCGATTTGGAAGTGCTGCTCCAGTCCCGTCAACGCCGCATCTTCGTAGAAGGTCGCAAGATTGAATGCTTGGCGCGCGCATTGGGACGTCCTAGAACCGCGCCAAATCTTTCCAGCCTTGAAGGTTCGCCATGACCTATCAGCACAAGCCGCTTTTCCCGCTCGGCAAGGACCGCACGCCTTATCGCAAGCTGACGTCGGACGGCGTCAGGCTGGAGAAGCTGGGCGACAAGGAAGTGCTGGTCGTCAGCCGCGAAGCGATCCGGTTGCTGGCCGAAACCGCCATGTCGGACATCAACCATTTGCTGCGCCCCGGCCACCTCGCACAGCTCGCCAAAATCCTCGACGATCCTGAAGCGACGTCGAACGATCGTTTCGTCGCCTATGATCTTCTCAAGAACGCCAATATCGCTGCCGGCGGCGTGCTCCCCATGTGTCAGGATACCGGCACAGCCATCGTGATGGGCAAGAAGGGCCGCCTCATCTGGACCGAGGGCGACGACGAAAGCGCGCTCGCGGAAGGCGTTCGGGACGCCTACGAAAGGCGGAACCTGCGCTATTCGCAGCTCGCGCCGATCTCGATGTTCGAGGAACGCAACACGAAGGACAACCTGCCGGCGCAGATCGACATCTTTTCCGACGGCGAAGACGCCTACAAGTTTCTCTTCATGGCAAAGGGCGGCGGCTCGGCCAACAAGACGTTCCTGTTTCAACAAACGCCGTCAGTCCTGACCCATGACCGCATGGTGGCTTTCCTGAAAGAAAAGATCCTCACGCTCGGCACTGCCGCCTGCCCGCCCTATCATCTGGCGATCGTGATCGGCGGTCTGTCGGCCGAGCAGAATCTCAAGACCGTGAAGCTCGCTTCGGCGCGCTACTACGATGAGCTTCCCACGCAGGGCGGCGATGACGCCCATGCCTTCCGCGATATTGCTATGGAAGAGGAAATTCACAAACTGACCCAGCAGCTCGGCGTCGGCGCGCAGTTCGGGGGCAAATATTTTTGCCACGACGTGCGGGTCATCCGTCTGCCGCGCCATGGCGCATCATTGCCAATCGGCATGGGCGTCTCTTGCTCGGCAGATCGTCAGGCGGCTGGGAAGATCACCCGAGAGGGCGTGTTCCTTGAGGAACTCGAGCGCGATCCGGCGAAATTCATGCCGCATGTGGACGAAGCATCGTTGGGCGGCGACGTGGTGAAGATCGACCTGACGCGCCCGATGAACGAAATCCTTGCGACCTTGACGAAATATCCGATCAGGACGCGCCTTTCGCTGACCGGCCCGCTGATCGTTGCGCGTGATCTTGCCCATGCGAAGCTGCGCGAACTGCTCGATCAGGGAAAGCCGCTGCCGGATTATTTCAAGAACCATCCGGTCTACTACGCCGGCCCTGCCAAGACTCCGACCGGCATGGCGTCAGGCGCCTTCGGGCCGACCACGGCGGGCCGCATGGATTCATTCGTCGACCAGTTTCAGGCCGCCGGAGGCTCGATGGTGATGCTCGCCAAGGGCAATCGCTCGAAAGACGTGCGTGAGGCCTGTCACAAATACGGCGGCTTCTATCTCGGCTCCATCGGCGGTCCGGCCGCGCGTCTGGCGCAGGACTGCATCAGGAAAGTGGATGTCGTCGCCTATCCGGAACTCGGCATGGAGGCCATCTGGCGGATCGAGGTCGAGGATTTCCCGGCCTTCATCGTGGTTGACGACAAGGGCAATGATTTCTTCAAGGAGCTCAATCTGGGCTGATGGTTTCCGGCCAGTAGCCGGACATTTGTCCGGCTGCTAGGCTGAACCATGATCCGCATAACGCCCTCCATCTCGATTGATGAAAGCGAAATCGCCGAGACGTTCATCCGCGCCTCGGGTCCGGGCGGGCAGAACGTCAACAAGGTCGAGTCGGCGGTGCAGCTCCGCTTCGATGTGATGCGCTCGCCCAATCTGCCGCCCGATGTGGTGGAGCGGCTGATCAAGCTGGCGGGTCGTCGCATGACGAGCGAGGGGGTGCTCGTCATCACCGCACAGCAATTCCGCACTCAGGATCGCAACCGCGCCGATGGTTTGGAACGGCTGATCGAACTGATTCGCAAGGCCAGCATCCGGCCGGTCATCAGACGCGCGACGCGGCCGACGCTCGCATCCAAAAAGCGTCGGCTGGAATCCAAGAAAGTGCGTTCAGGCGTCAAGGCGCTGCGGCAGAACCGCCCGCACGACGACTGAAAAATACTTTGCCGCGTTTCACGCCGTCAACCAGAGCCCTGGCGAGCGGATCGGCGCGCAGGCGACGTTCGATCCGGTCTCTGGCGATGCAGGGCGCGCCCCGCCATGACAACGCAATCCGCAATTCGCAAAGCTGCGTCTGTTCCACGCCGAGCCTGCGTTTGTAGGCATAGTCGCCGATCGTGAAGTCGAACGAACGGTAGCCTTCCGCGTGAAGAAGCTTCATCGTCTGCTCGATGACCATGCGGCCCGGTGAGCAGTTCTTCCATTTGTCGGCGCCCGAGCCCAGCCGCACCATCGCATAATGCGAACCATCCGTGATGCCGAGCAGCGCCCCGACCACTTCCTCCTTCACCAGAAGAGCTGTCAGGATTGCGGAGCCGTCGCGGAGGCCTTGTGCGAGCACGCGATCATAGAAGGCGTCGTTCAGCGGCGAATCGAGCACATAATCGAGTCCTGCCGCCTTGATGCGAGCGCCCTGAAGCTCCTTCAGCTGCGAGAAGATGTCGCGCGCCTCGCCCGCGTCGATGATACGTGCAAAGCGCGCGCCCTCGTGCTTGTTGAACACACGCCAGGAGCGTTCCAGCTCCTTTCGAAACGTTCGCTCCAGTCCCCAGTGCCAATCGTCCCAAGTGCCTGGGACGTGCAGGACGTTGCTATGAAAGCGGCTGTCCTGAACATCCACCAGCCGGAACGGATTGGGCCGTCCACAGATCGAAAGTGGCATCTTTTCGAGTTCCAGCAGATCTGCGGCCCCGATGCTCTTTCGCAGCGCCGCCATCATCGCCTGGACCGCCGGTAGGGTCTCCGGTGCGCCGCGACCGAGGATGGGCGCGTTGTAGTCCGTCAATCCCCCGTCGGCGAATGCGACGATGTTCAGGGAGCCCCGCCGAAAGCGAACCAAAGGCAGCGCCACTGCATCTTCGCCAGTGCTGGTGTTGCGCAGCGTGATCAGGAGAGGCTCTCCGCCATCCCGCCGCGACAAGGTTTCGTACCAGGCAGAAAGCCAGTTGGCGCGCTGGAACGGAAGCGCCGCTCCCGAACGCGCCATTTTTTCCCAACGGTCCGCCACGCGGCGCCAGTCGGTTGCGATGTCCGCCACATAGCCCGGTGCGGATGCGCGTGCGCGCGCTGCGCTTCTGCGCGCAGAACTATCCCGGATTGTCAGACCAGTCATCGATCAGGCAGCCCGCTTGAGTTCGATGATAGATCCGGGGTTGCTCGGATCGAGCGTGAATTCTGCAGGCCGTTGCGCCTTGTTCTGCCGCTTCACCAGCGGCGTCTCGCGCAGCACCTTCTGGAAGACCGCCTTGGACCAGAATGCTGCGCCTACCGTGGAGCGGCTCTGCGGTTGGACGCCGAACTTGCTCCGCAGAATGCCGTTGGCCATCGTCACCATATGGGAGCGGCGAATGTCCTGCGTGAACCATTCCAGCGTCATCGAGACATTCAGGCAGTCGTGATTGTCGACGCGGTGCGGCGCATTGAGCGGCCAGTGCAGCATGTCGCCGGGCTCGATGTCGAAGACCGTGGCGTGATCGTCAAACCATGGCTCGTAGGGCATGTTCACCTCGACGCCCGACAGCGCCACGCGCTCCAACGTTTCGCCGGTCAGGAACGGCGCCGCATGGGGGTAGACATAGACGCGCTTCGAGCCCCGGATCTGCCACAGCGACTGGCCGGGCAGGTCGCAATGATAAAGCGTCCGGGAGCCGGGCGACGACACCAGAATGCCGAGCTTGGTGGTGAACGGGTCAAACCCCGGCAGACGTCCGCGCAGTTCCTCGAAGACCTCGTCGCGCAGTTGCGCATAAGCGGGATTGACGTCGGGCGCATTGCGCAAGTTGATCCAGATGCGTCCATTGGCGATGGACCGGATGACCTCGCCGCCCGACAGGCCGCCGAGTTCGCCTTCCCGATAGGAGCCGGACTTTCCGTGCGATCCCCATTGCACCAGGCTGTAATGCTTGCGCGGGTAGGAAGAGATCAGGTCGGCCAGAGCATCGTTGCTGAACAATTCGTGCTGGTGAAGGCGATGCGCCAGCCGCATCGGGGTGTTGCCCCAAACTTCGGCGTGGTGATTCTGCCAGTTGGTGAAGATCGGCTGCTGCGACATGGTGGCCTCCTGTCTTGCTCCCGGAGCGTCCGCCGCGCGTGGAGCAAATGATTGTCCCATTTTGAAATGGCTACGCTTCCGAACAGAACAGTCTGGAGCGCGCGAGCCATCTCTGGGGATCAAACAGCAAGCTTCGGACCGCCGGACCCCGTGACGTTTCGGCGACACTGTTGCGCCGCGCGCACAGTTAACGTCGCATCTCTCCGCTAGGATGATCCGAATGGCAGGTTCGGGGCGCCCGCCAGGGGAGTGCAAGAGCAAGCCTGCATGTCAACGCCGGAGCCAACCAGACGAGCCGATCCAGCCCGCGACGCGGCTCAATTGCTGGTGCGCCTTGCATTTGTGATCCTGTTCGTCGGCGTGCCGCTCAGCGCCATCCTGTCGCGCCGTTCCATATTCGTCGTCATGCCGATCGGGACCGCGCTCATTCTGGTGGCGGCGGCTCTGGATGTCCCGGGCGGTGCGATGCGCCGATTGCGCGAACTGGTCATCAATCCGGTTGCGCTGTGTTTGCTCGGACTCCTGGCATGGGCAGGCATTTCTCTCCTGTGGACGCCGTTTCCGGGCGTTGCTGTGGAACGCTACGCCAAGACGCTTGGGACGATCGCACTGGCGACTGCGGCGGCTGGCCTTCTGCCGGCGCGCACCAAGACCTCAAATCTCTACCTCGTGCCGATCGGGGTCATCCTCGGCGCCATCGCCACGACCGCCATGGTGTTTCTCGCGCCGGATGAATTGCGCGGCCCCGGCGATGTCGAGGCTTCCGTCATCGACCGTTCGGTGCTGGGCCTGTGCCTGATGCTGTGGCCGGCCCTTGGAGCAGTCGCGACCCGCGAACGCTGGAACTACGGTGGGGTCGTCGCCGTGTCGGTTGCGGTTACGGCCATCGCGGTTTGGACGCCGGGCGGCATGTTGGGCGTGGCCCTGGGGGCCATGGCGGCTGCGACCGCCATGTCGAATCCCCATCGGGCCGGCAAGCTTTGGGGCGCACTGTTCGCGGCTCTGATTGTCCTTGCTCCGGCCCTTGTCGAGGGTCTTTACCAGATCCGCGCCGACCGTCTTCTGGGGCAGGGCAGCGCCGGCTATCAGCTTTCCGTCTGGGCCGTGCAACTGCGCGAAGAGGGCTTGCGTCTCGTCACCGGGCACGGGTTCGACACCTTCGGTCGCAGCATCGCCAGCGGCTATCTGGCCGACCTCACGCCGCGCACGGTCCTGTTCGAGATCTGGTACGAACTTGGGGTCCTTGGGGCTTTTGCGCTGGCGCTGGTGGTGATCACCGCGTTCCGCGAGGCCGGATCGCATCCCCCTTCGAGCGCCGCCTACCATGTAGGGGGGCTCGTGTGCGTCTGCGTCATCGCCCTGACGGGTGATTCGACATTCCAGCTCTGGTGGCTGACGCTGGTGTCGATGGTCGGCGTTGCTTTTTCAAGCGCTGCCCGCGCCCTCTACCGAAGCGAAAGACCGAACGTCGCCATCGACCGCACACGCCCTGCCGCTATGGTCTGACGCCTTCGGGTTCCTCGCCGAACTGGTTGGCGAAGAAATGGCGATAGGTGCCGCGCTTCTCGATCAGCTCTGCATGGGTTCCGGATTCAAGCGCCCGTCCCGCTTCGATGACGTAGATGCGGTCGGAATTGACGATAGTTTGCAGCCTGTGCGCGACCACCAGCGTTGTGCGTCCGGCTTTCAGGTCATCCAGCGCTTTCTGAACCTCGCGCTCCGACTCCGAATCCAGCGCGGCCGTCGGCTCATCGAGCAGGATGATGGGAGCGTTTTTCAAAATCGCGCGCGCAATCGCGATTCGCTGGCGCTGGCCGCCCGACATTTGCGCGCCCAGTTCGCCCACATTGGTCTCGTAGCCCTGCGCAAACCCCATGATGAAGTCGTGCGCATGCGCCTTGCGGGCCGCTGACTCGATCTCGCCGAAAGATGCGTCCGGCCGTCCAAGGGCGATGTTCTCCCGGATCGTGCCGCGAAACAGATAGACGTCCTGCGACACGAAAGCGATCTTGGCGCGCAGCGAAGTCAGATCGACGCCTTGTATATCCTGCCCGTCAATTTCGATCCGCCCCGCAGAAGGCCGATAGAGCCGCTGGATGAGGTTGATGATCGTGGATTTACCGCCGCCCGAGGGGCCAACGAGCGCAGTCGTGCGGTTGGGCTCGACCACAAGATCAAGGCCTCGCAAGACGCCTTCGGCGTCACGATAACTGAATCCCACATTGTCGAACACGATGCGGCCATCGCTGACGGCCAGCGCCGGCAGTCCGGCGACCGGGGTCTCGACGGCGGGCGTGTCGAGGATTTCATAGATCAGCCGCGCGCCGGTCAGTCCGTTCTGCAGTTCGAGCTTGAGCCGCGCCAGTCGCTTGGCAGGATCGTAAGCCAGCAACAAAGCCGCCACGAACGAAAAGAACGAGCCGGGATCGGCATGCGTGATGGTAACGCGCCAGCTGCCGTAGAAAATCACGGCGCCGATCGCCAGACCCGCCAGCACATCGGAAAGCGGCGATGACAGCGCCATGCTGGCCGACATGCGATTGGCCGACCGGCGCACTTCGTCGATGGCGGTCCGCATCCGGCCGCGCATGATTTCTTCCAGGTTGAAGCTTTTGACGATCCGCGCGCCCAGCACGGTTTCCTGCATGATCGCCATGATGTCCGACGATCCCTCGAAGGACCTGCGGGCATATTTCCGGATGCGACGGATCAGCCGGCCCAGAATGAGCGCCGCAACGGGCAGGACCGACAGCGCGATGAGGGACATCACCGGGTCCTGGACAATCATTACCGCCACGAGGCCGATCAGGGTCAGCGCGTCCCGTCCGAAGCTCGTGACCAGCGCCTGCAGCGTGTCGCGCACCCCGCTGGCCGCCAGCGCCAGCCGGGTCATGAATTCGCTGGAGTGGCGGTCGTGGAAAAACCGCATGTCCTGACGGATCAGATGGTCGTAAAGCCGCGTCTGCACACCGGCGACGATCTTGTTTCCGGTGCGCGACAGGACCACCATGTAGCCCCAGGTGGCGAGGCCGCGCAGCGTGAAGAGAGCGAACACTGCCCAGGCCAGCGTTCGCAATGTCCTGAATCCGTCGTCCCCGACCATATTGTTGAGGACCGGCTTGAGCAGATAGGCCGACACCGCCGTCGCGGTCGCCCCGATCGCCATCAGAAGCCCTGCGGTGGCGTAGGACCGCAGGTGCGCGCGGCCATGCTCGACGAATAATCGGCGGAGCAAGGTATAGGAGCCCGGATCGGCCGATTCGAGGGACGCAGACATGCGCGCTTGGTAGCTGATTTCGGGAGAAATGTGGAATCGCCTGAATTGCGACGGCTGATTTCAATTGAAACAAAGCTGAAAGAAACCGTAATTATGGTCAGTCTGGATCAAAACAGCTTGAAAATTTCAGGAAATCTCCATTTCGTACGACGAACGAATCGTTCGGCGCGTTTGGCCAACAAGTGATTCGAAGGTTATGGCATCCATGAAACGCGGAAAGCGTCCCTTTACGGTCGAAGTGCGTCGTAGCGGCGCCAAGCGTGCGGGTTTCCCCGAACCAGACAACAGCGGCATGTCGCTGGACCCGGAAGTCTTGCGGAGGGCCGAGGAGGCTCTCGGGCAGGGGCGTGAGGAAATCCAGTCTGCTGACTCCTCGGAGTCCGACCGGCCAAGAGGCCGCATCCTGCCAAATCTGACCGAACCGCCGCCCGAAGTTCCGATGGCGGAGGAAATTCCGGCCCCGCGCCGTCGCGGCAGACCGCCTGGCTCCAAGAACAAGGCCAAGGCGCCGGGCGCCCAGCCGCAACTTGCCGGCGCCCCCAAACGCCGTGGCCGTCCGCCGAAAATTCGGCCCGAACCGGTTAATCGGCCTGCGTGGTTTGCGCCTCCGGCCCCACAGAGCCCCGCAGCGCCGGCGCGAGGCTTTGCGGCCGATCAGCAGGAAACCTCAGTCACCGCCGAGCTCGTTGCATTGCCGCGGATGGAGCGCAGGATGTCGACGATCCTCGGGCGCTGGGTCTATGGAACCGTGCCGACGCGCGGCGAGCGCTGGAAACGACGTCTGCGCTGAAAATTTGGACCGCAGGCCAACTGCGTTTCTGAAAGGGAGAGAGACCATGCGGACGACCTTGCGCGGCCTGCTCGGCAGCTGCATCTTGCTTTGTTCTGCAACAGGAGCGCTGGCGCAGGAGCCGGCCGCCGAACTCGTCGCGAAGGCAAGGCAGGAAGGCCGGGTCGTCTACTATACCGATCTGATCGTCGACCAGATCGTCCGGCCGCTGGTGGCCGCCTTCGAGGCCAAATACGGAATCAAGGTCGAATTCGCGCGCGGCGATAGCCAGGACACGCTCATCAAATTGCTCGGCGAGCACAAGGCCGGGAGCATGAAAGCCGACGTGTTTGGTGTCACGAGCGGCCTTCATTCCCTCATTGAGGCAGGGGCCGTGCGGACCTTTGAGTCGGCTGGCGCGGTCGCCATTCCGGCGGAATTCAAGGACCCTGCCAAATACTGGGTCTCGACGAATTTCTACGTCATGACCCCGGCAGTAAACACCAGTCTTGTCCCCGCTGCGGATCGTCCGAAGACGTTCGACGATCTCCTGAGCCCCAGATGGAAAGACAAGATTGTCTGGAAGCCCAACGATATGTCCGGCGCGCCGGGCTTTATCGGCAACGTGCTCCGCACGATGGGCGAAGCCGACGGAATGGCTTATCTGCGCAAGCTCGCAGGCCAGAACATTCGTTCTTTCCCCGGCAGCGCGCGCGCCGTTCTCGATCAGGTGATCGCGGGCGAATACCCGCTGGTGCTCCAGATTTTCAATCACCATGCAGCCTTGAGCGCCAGCATGAAGGCTCCGGTCGAGTGGCTGCGGATGGAGCCCGCAATGGTGCAGATGACGCTCGTCGGCTTGCCCAAGGGCTCCCCGCATCCGAATGCAGGGGAGCTGTTCGTGGAATTCATGTTGTCGAAGGAAGGCCAGACGCTTTTTCAAAAAGCGAATTATTTTCCCACGCGCAGTGATGTGCCGCCTGCGCTTCCCGAGCTCGCGCCTTCAACCGGAAAATTCCGGGCCAACTTCCTGACTCCGGACGATATCGCGCGCGACTACGACAAATGGGCCAAAATCTACAGCGAGCTTTTCCGCTAGGATCTGCGGCGTTTGAGACGACCGCTGCCCGGCAGGACAGCGGTCGAAATCTCCTCGATCAGCGGGCCGCGAAGCAGTAAATCTGCCCGGCGCCTCCGGTCTGAACCAGTTTCGGTTGGCTGCAACCGGCAGACGGATGGGCGGAATTCCACGACAGCATCGGCGGGTCGTTGTTCAGGCCGATCCGGTCGTGGTGGCCCAACAGCGCAGAGCCTTCGTCCGCGCCGCTCGTCCAGTTCTTGCAGGTGGAATCCGCATTGCCGAGCGAGGCCGTGCCGTCCGGCCGCGAACCTGTCAGAATGTCGTGCGCGTTCGGCGTGTCGCCGCGACCGTTGACCACGACGCCCTTTTCGGTGAGGGCGGTCTGCTTGGTGATCCCGTTGTTCTTGCCGTGCAGTTCATCGACATTGCGGGCGATGAGCTGTCCCTTGGCGTTGTGCCACGGACCGTTGCCGATCCGGTCGCGCGCATTGACGACCGTACCGTTGTTGAAGCTCGAAGTGCTCAGGTAGGCGCGCCAGCTAAAGCTGCCCGCGCCCGCAGCGGTTGCGAGCCGCTGGCAAAGGGCGTCGGCGCCTTCAAGGCCGCCAAGATCGGCGCCCTTGCCGGAGCCTTCGCTGGAAATGAAAAAGCTCATCGGTTCAGTCTGCTGGGCCTGCGCAAAAGACGCCGATCCAATGGTTGTGGCGGCGATCGCCGCCGCAAGAAGCAATCTGGACATGTTTCCCCCTCGTGACGGATGCTTGAGCATCCGCACGGAAAATTAGGTCAGGTGGGCGCGCCAGCACCAATCACGCATTCGCGAGCGGGATTTCGCTCAGGGGCAGGCGAGGATGACCCGCCCGGCCAGCTTCACACCGAAGTCGGCCCCCGGCGAGAGCCCTGAAAAAAACGACTCGTTCAGCTTCTTTGCATCGGCTTCGACCAGCGGCGCAGGCTTGAGAAAGCTCGTCGAGCAACCTGCCGGCGCCGATGTCAGGGTGACTGACGTTTCGGGATTGAACTGGAAATCCACGAAGTAGGTAGGGTCATACACCTGCAGCGTGAGAGCCTTGCCGGCGCTGGCCGGAGATGTGAGCGGCAAGGTGAAATGCAGCGTGATTGTATTGTCCGGGTTTTCCACGGCGCTGTAGTCGACCGGCTCGGCAAAGCTGAGCTGAGAGCCGGCAGCCTTTGCGAAAGTGAAAAAGCGGTATTCGACCAGGTCGGTCATGTTCTGGGACGCGACAGGCGCGAGTTCTTCGGCAGTCAGCAACTTGCCCTTTCGGGCGATGCCCTGCGCAGCGAAGGCGGAATAGACCTCGTCGAACGTCCAGGCATGCCGGACTCCCGAAACTTTGCCTTGCTGGTCAAACATGATTTCGGTGCGCACCTTCACCGACACATGGGGGTGCGCCATTGCGGCGGCGGCGAGGACCGGCAGGACGGCGAGGGCGAACAATAAGGGGCGGATCAGGCGAGTCGGTGCGGGCATGATCCAGCATGGCCCGGACAGTTCGGCAAAAACAAGACCGTGCGCCGCACCAACGTGACACGGTCGCCGCAAGCCTTTATGACCGCCGCAATTCCTCAGCCTTGGGCCGTAGCCGAACACCATGATCATTGCCATCGACGGCCCCGCCGCATCCGGCAAAGGCACTATCGCCCGCCGCCTGGCGGCCCATTACGGCCTCTCGCATCTGGACACCGGGCTCCTTTACCGCGCGACCGCGCGCGTGCTGCTGGACCGGGGCGAGCGCCTCGACGATCCCGACCGGGCCGTGGCCGCCGCGCGCGGTCTGGCTCTGACGGATTTCGACGAAGCGAGGCTCCGCGGCGCAGAAATGGGCGAAGCAGCCTCGGTGGTGGGAGCCATCCCGGATGTGCGCGCGGCGCTGCTCGCCATGCAGCGTAATTTCGCCGCGCGCCCGGAGGGAGCGGTGCTGGACGGGCGCGACATCGGCACTGTCATCTGCCCTGCGGCCGAGGTGAAGATCTTCGTCACCGCCGATCCCGAAACCCGCGCCCAGCGCCGGGCGCTGGAACTCGCCAAACGCGGCGAAAAGGTCGATTACGCCTCTGTTCTGGCCGATATCCGCAAACGTGACGAGCGCGATTCAGCCCGCTCCTCGGCCCCGCTCGTCGCCGCCGGGGACGCCGTGAAGCTCGACACCAGCGCGCTCGATATCGAGAGCGCCGTCAGGGCCGCCATCGAGATCGTCGAAAAACGCGCTGGCAGCTGATTATCTGGCGTTCAGGACCGCCCTGCATTCCCCCGGGAGCTGCGCCATCGTGATCGGCTTCGGGGGCTTCTGGTTGGGCTTCGGCTTGGGGTGCAGCACCTCATCCGTAAACCACCAGGCAAGGGTGTTGTCGCAGCCCTCGCCCTGCGGAGGCGGCTCCTGACTGCGGCAGGACGCTTCCCCGGCCGGACAGACCATCCGGATATGGAAATGATAATTGTGCCCATACATGGGCCTCACCTTTGACAACCACTTCCGGTCGCCGCGCGCATCGCGGCAGATGGCTTTCTTGATCGCCGCATTGACGAAGATCCGCTCCACTTGCGGCTCCTCGGCGGCCGCCTTGATCAGCCCCATGTGGTTGGGGGTCCACATCGCCGGATCGACATCCAGCCAGTCCGGGCGAACGACATTAAGGGCCGAGATTTCCTCGCGTTCCACTCTCGTCAGGGTGCGCTCCGGCATGGGGGACAGCCAGACGTCGGCGTCGAGCCCGATCTGGTGAGACGCATGGCCGGTGATCATCGGCCCGCCGCGCGGCTGCGCAATGTCGCCGACCAGAAGCCCCGGCCAGACGCCTTGCCGGCGAACCTTCCGGGCGAGGTTTTCGAGCAATTCCACCAGGGCCGGGTGCCCCCAGTTCCGGTTGCGCGACAGCCGCATGACCTGCCAGGCGTCGCCGTCCACCGGCAGGGCCGCAGCGCCCGCGATGCAGCCGCGAGAGTAGAAGCCTATCGTGCGAGTCTCCAGATGGGCGGGTGTGGTCTTGCGGCCGAACAATTCCTTGGCGGGCGTTGCCGGATCTTCCGGATGGGCCAGTGGCGGCAAGGGTTTCGGATTGAGCGTGCCGCGATCCTGCGCGATCGCCGCCCCGCCCCAAATAATCGCGGCGCATATGGCCAAGCTGATTTTGCGCATGAAACCTCGCAATGTCCCTCGGGCAGTCTGAAGCCGCAATCCTTAGGACCGGTTAACCATGAACCTTGGCGGTTCGTGTAACCTAAATAAAATTCGGTCGTTTACACAGCGCCCCAATCGGGGAATCCTCATGGCATTGATGTGGCGTAGCGAGGCGTGCTGGCAGGCGCGCCCGGTGGGGGAGTTTGTGATGCGTATTTTCGCAATGGCGTTTGCGCTGCTGTGCGGTCTGTTTTCTCTTAATCAGACGGCTCAAGCGGTGACGATCTCGATCGATCTTTCATCGCAGACGATGAATGTCCAGTCGCAGAAGACGGGCGAAAGCATCAACTGGGCGATCTCCTCGGGACGCTCGGGTTACGTGACCCCGCGCGGCTCCTTCAAGCCCTACAGCCTCCAGCGCATGCACTATTCGCGCAAATACAACAATTCGCCGATGCCGTACTCGATCTTCTTCCGTGGCGGCTATGCGATCCATGGCACCGGGGCCGTGTCGCAGCTTGGTCGTCCGGCTTCGCACGGCTGCATTCGCCTGGCCCCGCAGAACGCCGCCAAACTTTTCGCGATGGTGCAGCAGGAAGGCGCCAACATCTACATCAGTGGAACGCCGCCTCTCGGCAAGACCATGATCGCGAAGGCCAAGAGCAAGAAGCAGTTCGCCAAGGCCAGCAAGAAGAAGAACAAGTCGCTTTACGCCAAGGCCGGCGGCAAGAAGAAGATGCAGCATTTTGCCGGCAAGAAGCAGCAGGCCAACCCGATGGCGTACGCGCCTTACGGCTCCAATCCCAAGCCGCTCAAGACCTGGATGAGCAACCCGGCGCTGAGATAAGCGCGCCCGGCAGGCTGCTCCTTCGGTTCAGTCCGCGAACACAACGGTCTTGCGACCGTTCAGGATGACCTTGTCTTCAAGGTGCAGGCGCAACGCGCGCGACAGCACGCGGCGCTCGATGTCGCGCCCCTTGCGGACCAGATCGTCCGGCGTGTCGCGGTGGGTGATGCGCTCGACGTCCTGCTCGATGATCGGACCTTCATCGAGATCGGATGTCACGTAGTGAGCCGTCGCGCCGATCAGCTTCACGCCGCGCGTATAGGCTTGCGTATAGGGGCTTGCGCCCTTGAAGCCCGGCAGGAAGGAGTGGTGGATGTTGATGCAGCGGCCCGCGAGCTTCGCGCTCAATCCGTCTGACAGAACTTGCATGTAGCGAGCCAACACAACCACATCGGTCTGGGTCTCTTTCACAAGCGACCAGATCTGGGCTTCCTGTTCCATCTTGGTCTGCTTGGTGACCGGCAGATGGTGGAAAGGCACGCCGTCGAAATCGAGACGGTATGTCTCGCGCGGGTGGTTGGACACAATCGCGCTGATGTCCATGTCGAGTTCGCCCGAGCGCCAGCGATAGAGCAGGTCGGCCAGACAATGGTCGAACTTGGAAACGAGGATCATCACGCGCTTCTTGGTCTCGCGCGCCCTCATGGTCCACTTCATGCCGAAGGAAGTGGCGATAGGTTCAAACTGTTCGGTGACGGATTGCACCGTGGCGCCGTTCAGCCCCACATCGAAGCCGACGCGCATGAAGAAAACGCCGGTTGCCAGGTCGCCATATTGCTGCGCGTCGATGATGTTGCAGCCCTGCTGAAACAGGAACGTCGACACGGCGGCCACAATGCCATGCTTGTCCGGGCACGAAAGAGTAAGGACTACCTGAGCGGCCGCCATATGTGCATCCTGTCGATCATGCACGGATCGAACGTCCGCGCGGCAGCGCTGTTAGCCGACACACGGCCCATTTTCAACGCTGCGGTTTGCCCACGCGCGGGCGCGAGGGTTGGGCGAAAACCCAAACCACGCGCCGCTGGCGTCAGATCGTGCCTTCCTTCGAGCGTTCGAAGCGCTTGCGCTCGTTCGGATCGAGGATCGCCTTGCGCAGACGGATCGACTTCGGGGTCACCTCGACGCGCTCGTCGTCCTGAATATAAGCGAGCGCCTTTTCCAGCGTCATACGGATCGGCGGCGTCAGGCGCACGGCCTCGTCCTTGCTCTGGGTGCGGATGTTGGTGAGCTGCTTGCCCTTCAGGACGTTGATTTCCAGATCGTTGTCGCGCGTATGCTCGCCGACGATCATGCCCCGATAGACCTTCCAGCCCGGTTCGATCATCATCGGACCGCGATCTTCGAGCTTCCACATCGCATACGCGACGGCTTCGCCCTGTTCGTTGGAAATCAGCACGCCGTTGCGGCGGCCCTGCACCTCGCCCCGGTAAGGCGCATATTCGTGAAACAGGCGGTTCATGATCGCCGTGCCGCGCGTGTCGGTGGCGAGTTCGCCCTGATAGCCGATGAGGCCGCGCGTCGGGGCGTGGAACACCAGACGCAGGCGATTGCCGCCCGACGGGCGCATTTCAAGCATCTCGGCCTTGCGCTCGGCCATCTTCTGCACGACGACGCCCGAATGTTCCTCATCAACGTCGATGATGACTTCCTCGATGGGCTCCATGATTTCGTCGCCCTCGCGCTGGAAGACAACGCGCGGACGCGAAATGCTGAGCTCGAAACCTTCGCGGCGCATGGTCTCGATCAGGATGCCGAGCTGCAATTCGCCACGGCCAGACACGATGTAGGAATCGGAGTTCGGGGCAGGCTCGACCCGGAGCGCCACATTGCCTTCGGCCTCGCGCAGCAGACGGTCGCGGATGACGCGGCTGGTGACCTTGTCGCCTTCGGTGCCGGCGAGCGGCGAGTCGTTGACCATGAAGGTCATGGAGAGCGTGGGCGGATCGATGGGCTGCGCCTGCAACGGCTCGGTCACGTCGAGCGCCCCGAGCGTATCCGCCACGTTGAATTTTTCGAGGCCCGCGATGGCCACGATATCGCCTGCCTCGGCTTCGTCGATCGGCTGACGCTCGATGCCGCGGAACGCCAGAATTTTCGAAACGCGGCCCTGTTCGACAACCTTGCCGGTACGATCCAGCACCTTCACAGGCTGGTTCGGCTTGATGGAGCCGGCAAAAACCCGGCCCGTCACCAGACGACCCAGATACGGGTTGGCTTCCAGCAGCGTGCCGAGCATGCGGAACGAGCCTTCCTCGATCTTCGGGGCCGGCACATGGCGCAGCACGAGTTCAAACAGAGCCGTCATGCCTTGGTCGCTCGGGCCTTCCGGCGCATCGGCCATCCAGCCGTTACGGCCGGAGCCGTAGAGGATCGGGAAGTCGAGCTGTTCATCGGTGGCGTCGAGGGCGGCGAAAAGGTCGAAGACCTCGTTGACGACTTCCGTCACCCGCGCGTCCGGCCGGTCCACCTTGTTGATGCACACGATGGGCTTGAGGCCGATCTTGAGGGCCTTGCCGACCACGAACTTGGTCTGCGGCATCGGGCCTTCGGCGGCGTCCACCAGCACGATGGCGCTGTCCACCATGGACAGGATGCGCTCCACCTCCCCGCCGAAATCGGCGTGGCCGGGGGTGTCGACGATGTTGATGCGGGTGCCTTTCCAGTCGACCGAAGTCGCCTTGGCCATGATGGTGATGCCGCGTTCCTTTTCGAGATCGTTCGAATCCATGACGCGTTCGGCGACGCGCTGGTTTTCGCGGAACGCGCCGGACTGGCGCAGCAATTGATCGACGAGAGTGGTCTTGCCATGGTCGACGTGCGCGATGATGGCGATGTTGCGCATATTCATGTGGAATCGATCTCGGAACGGGTGAAGGCGGAAACGGCGTCAGCCGATCCCGCAGGAATAGGGTGGTTACACGACGGATTGCTTACGGAACGCCGCAGCGAGGACCCCGGCCCAAGTGAGCCCGGTCGTGCGCGTCCTGCGCAGGCGCGCTCTCCCTATACGAAAGCGGAGGATTTGGGAACCCGCCCTCGCCCGGTCGTGAAAACTTCCTGAAAATCAACGACCCGAACTGTAAACCTTGGCCTTTTCGATCACCTCCGGGGCGATGTCGAAAGTCGATTCCACGATCCCCTGGAGCTTGTCCCCGGTCAGCCAGTCTATTTCCAGCGCCGCCCGCGCAGCTTCGACGCGCAGTTCGGGGTCCTGCATTGTCTCGTCGAAGGCCCTGCGGAGGACCGCCACAACTGCGGCCGGGACCCCCGGAGGAGCGACGATCGCATTGCCGACGTCGCTGCCGCTGGCGAAAAGGCTCAATAACTGCTTCTGGGCCTGGTCTTTCGCCAGATCCACGATCGCCGGATAATCTTTCAGTTCAGGATGGCGGGCCAGCGAGAACTGGACCAGCGGGTAGATTTTTCTGTCGCGCATCCAGTCCGCATTCTTGGCTGCGATTTCCGCCCAGGGACGTACTACAGCCTCCACTTCGCCGCGCTCCATGGCGAGCGTTGCGGACGCGACGCCCGGAAATCCCGCCACGACCCGGAATTTTGTCCCGAACAGATCATTCATGATCTTGGGAAAAACAACGGACGAGGATGTCGGGCCCGTACCGGCCACGACGGTTTCGATCGTCAGCGCATCCTGAAACGATTTCGCCTTGGCGGTGTGCCAGACGTGCATGAGCTGGACGTTCGACGTGACTCGCCCGATCCAGCTGAACTTGCGCACATCGTAGCGGACGCCCTGCGTTTCCAGAACCTGTCCAATGGCCGCCGTCTGCGAAATTTCGCCGATTACGGTGCCGTCGCGCGGGGCGACTTCTGCAAGATAGTTCGCCCCGTTCAGCCCTCCAGCCCCGGGCATGTTCTGCACCACGACGCGCGGCTTGCCCGGCAGGTGGTTGCCGAAATAGCGGGCGAACAGACGACCGTAGATGTCATAGGAGCCGCCCGCCTCGAAGGCGATCACCAGATTGATGGTCTTCCCCGCAAAACCTGGCGCATCCTGCGCGCTTGCCGACGTAGCGGACATCAAGGCCAGCGCGCAGAAAATACGCAGCATCATCTTTTTCTCCATCATTTCGGTTGCGACCCCGCCTTTTGCCATCGCACGCGGCTTTGCGTCAGGCCGAGCTGCGCCAGCATGGCTGCCATCCGGATCGGGGCCCCGATCCCCTCAACCACCGGGACGCCGAGTTCCTTGCTGAGCCACTTCGGGTTCATCTGGACCGGACATTGCGTGATTCCCTGCGGAATGATCACATCCGCGCCGTCCTTTTCGATTAGATCGCGCGCGGCCGCGAGAAATGATTCGATCATCGCATCGCGATTCCGGGCGATGTGCTGCAGATAGAAACCGCTGGCCCTTCGGCCTGCGATGAAATGCTCCATCCCGTAGGCGATGCATTGCGCCCTGTGGCGCGGAATGGCTGACGGGTGATAGCAGACCACGCCGAAATGCTCGCCGACCTGCGCGGCGACATGCAGGGCGGCATGCAACGGGCCGATGACCGGAATGTCGACTGCCGACCGGCCGCCGTCAACGCCCAGATCCAGCATGCCGAGCGGCACGACCGCATCATAACCCTCGCGTTCCGCCTGCCGGAAGGCATCGTGGAAAAGCCCTGCGGCTGCCTGGATTTCAGCAGGCCCCAATCCGTCGAAGGGACGCGCCGCAACCGGAATGATGCCGACCTCGACATCCGCCGATGCGTAGCTCTTCGCAGCGTCTTCACGAAGTTTGCGCTGGTCGGGAGGATAATCCCCGACGACAAATGCGACCCGCACCATGCATCCCCCCGAATGTTTTGTGGATGAAACGTGGTTTTGCGCGCCTTGGCAAGAGAACCTTTCAGCGCCTATGCTGGTTGCAAAAGCGAAGGAAACCATGCGTCTGCGACCCAGCCTGACTTTCGACGACATTCAGAAGATTGTGGCTGCGGCCAAGAACGAGGCCAGCCGTTATGGCCTTTCGCCAACGATAGCGATTGTCGATCACGCGGGAGTTCTGCTTTATCTGGAGCGGCCAGATACGCACACGCCACTCGCGATCGACATGTCTACCGGCAAGGCGCGCACGGCGGCCTTTCGGGAGCGGCCAAGTTCGGCGCTGGAAGAGCGCGTCAAGGAACGGCCCGGATTTCTCACCATGCCAGGCATGATTGCGGCCCGTGGCGGCGTGCCGCTGGTTTGGAAGAACGAATATGTCGGCGGCATCGGAATCTCGGGCATCGCCGAATTTGACGAAATCGTCGCGAAGGCCGGCGCCGCCGCGCTGGATGAGAGCTGAGCGGTTCAGCATTTGCAGCGAACTGGAAAATTCGACGCGCCTGCGATAGGTTTGCACGTCAGGAAAAGACAATCTGGAGGAACGCATGAAATCGTCAGGACAACGGTCCTTGCTGTCTGCCGTCACAGGCCTCTCCGGATTGCTGCTTGCGACGTGCGCACACGCGGCGCCCGCGACGGTTGCGGAGATCGCCAATTACAACGGCGCCGACCGGCAGAAGATTCTCGAAGAAGGGGCCCGCAAGGAAAAGGGCCTGATGATCTACACGACCGGAACGCAGATCCAGCCGCTCATCGACGCGTTCAAGAAGAAATATCCGTATCTCGACGTGAACATGCCGCGCGCCTCTTCGCAGGATGTCTCGCGCAAGGTGATCGAGGAATATAACGCGGGCGTCTTCGAGCCGGACGTGTTCGAACTCTCGTCCTACGGTTTGATTGCGCCGCGCGAGGTCGGCATTCTGCAGGCCTTCAATTCGCCGCAGTCCGCCGAATATCCCTCCTCGGCGATCGAAGGAAATCGCTACTGGATCAGCGTTCGCGAATCCTATGTGGGGATTGGGTACAATCCGAACATCATTCCGACCGCCGAAGCGCCGAAAACATACGACGATCTGCTCGACCCGAAATGGAAGGGCAAGATGGCGATCTCCAATTCGCTTTCAACAACCGCCAATGCGGTCGGGGCGATGGTGCTCGCGAAGGGCGAGGACTATGTGCGCAAGCTCGGCGCGCAGGACAATCGCGTCTATCCGTTGCTCGGCCGCGCCCTCGCCAATTTGACGATTTCGGGCGAAGTGCCGCTGTCCTGGACGACCTACGACTCGCATGTGAAAGCCAGTCAGGAGCAGAAGGCGCCGATCGCCTGGTTCGCCCCGGGCCCGGTGGCGGTCACCGACACATCGGTCGCGCTGGCCTCCAAGGCCCCGCATCCACACGCGGCCATGCTGTTCATCGACTATCTGCTGTCGCAGGAAGGTCAGGAGCTCTACCAGAAGCTCGGCTATTCTTCCGCCCGGAAGGGTCTGGAGCCGAAGGACATCAAGCTCGAAAAATATTATCTGACCAATCGCCCGACCTACCTGCAGGACTATGAAAAGTGGTCCGCGCTCACCGAGCGCTTCATCATGAAGAAATGATCAGCCGCGCTCGAACAGCAGAACGCCCTCACCGTCACGGGTGCGTCCCACGCGCCCGTGACTGAGCAGGTAGTGCAAATGCGCGATGCTTTCCGACAGGGCCATCCGCTCGTGGCCGGTGCCGACAGCGCGCGGAAACAGCAGCCCTGCAATGTCGAACGCATGACGCGGGCGATCCAGTCCGGCGATGACCGAATCGAGCCGCACATCGTGATGCTTGTGCATCTGGCCGAGTCTTACCGGCAGGCCCCGGAACGGCAGGCCGTGGCCGGGCAGAACCAGCGTGTCGACCGGAAGTTCTCCGAAGATCGCCATTGAATCCAGATAGGTCTTGAGCGGATCATCCTCGGGCGTGCGCCAGTCGACGCCCACGAAAGGCGTGATGCGCGGCAGGATCTGGTCGCCCGCGATCAGGATATGATCTTCCTCGCAATAGAAGGACGCATGCGCTTCGGCATGTCCGCCCGCGATGATGATGCGCCAGTTGCGCTGGCCAAATCGCACGACGTCGCCATGCGAGAACGAACTGTCCAGTTCGGGCGGCGCACTCATCATGGCGGTGATCGACTTGCCGAAGGCGCTTCGTCGCGCGGCCTTCTCTGCCGGATAGCCGTGTTCGATCAGGAACCGGGTCTGACCCGGAAGCGCGTCTCCGGACATTTCGCCGTGCCGCATCACGGCGGTTTGCCACTCCACCATGGTCGCCGCGAGCGACAGATCGAAGGTCTGCGCCAGATGGCGCGCCGCCCCGATGTGGTCGGGATGTCCATGGGTGGCGATCAGGCGTCGAAAGCGCTTGCCCGCGAAGGGCCCTGACGCGAGGGCCGCCCAGATGGCGATGGAGTCTTCTGTTGCCAGTCCGCAATCGACGATCGTCCAGCCATCGCCGTCGTCCAGCACCCAGATGTTCACATGGTCCAGCGCCAGCGGGAGCGGCAGGCGCACCCACCAGACACCGGGCGCCATCTCGTAAGTTTCGCCTGCAGCGGGGGGAGCCTCGTAGGGGAAAAGAATCTGGGGTTGGCCTGTTTGCGACATTCATCCGTTCCGGGCGCTGACCCGGCCTTGCTGGAAATGCTTGGACGATCCGGCCCGCTGGCATTCACCAAGTTCGGGGAAAGCGCAGGCGTGGGGCCGGAATGGTTGCTAAAGTCCTAACACACTTCATCCAATCCGAACTGCCCCCGGGACATGGCTGCATGACCGAAACCGCACTCCGGGCCCCCGCGCCCCCAGACGCCGAACTCCGTGGCGGGGCAATCCCCCTCCGCGAGGGCGCGGCGCGCCGCAGGTTTCGCGTCCAGGTGCAGACGAATCTCGATCCCTTGCCGGCTGCCTGGGGCCGCCTCGAAGCCACGGGTCACCACACGGCTTTCCAGACACAGGCCTGGCTTTTGCCATGGTACAGGATCATCGCGCATCATCGCGGCGCAAAGCCCCTGCTGGTCACCGTCTCCGACGCGGTCAGCCACGAACCTCTGCTTTTCTTTCCGCTCGTCACGCGCCGCGACGATACCTACCGCTGGATCGAATTCGCCGATCTGGGCGTGAGCGATTACAACGCGCCGCTGGTAGCGCCCGGCTTCGCGCCCGACGAGCGGCAGCTTCGCCGTCTCATGCGCGAATTTTTCAGCGCCCTGCCCTCCGCCGATCTGCTGCGGTTCGACAAGACGCCCGATACGCTGGGCGATGCGCCCAATCCGCTCGCCGGGCACGAAATGTTCCACCGCATGCGCTTCCAGTCCTGGGGTGTCGGCTTGCCGGCGACGCGCGCCGGGTTCGAAGCCGGTCTGTCGCCCGGTTTCTTGAAGGAGCTTGGCCGCAAGCATCGCCGCCTCGCCGGCAAGGGCGAGGTCCGGCTTCAGCTTGCCGGTTCCGAGCGCGAAGTGGTCGAGATCTTCGGCGCGCTCGTCGATCAGCGTCGCAGACGATTCACCGAACTCGGCCGCGAGAATGTTCTCGATGACGCCGTCTTCCGCGATTTCTACGAGACCGTTATCCTGTCATCGCTGCGGACCGGCTTTGCCTCTCTGGCGGCGCTGCGCTGCGGGGACGAAATCGTCGCCACCCTGTTCGGCCTGCGCAGTCGCGGGGCGTTCCATCTGCTCATGTCCACCATGCAGGGCGGCAAGTGGAAAAGCAGTTCGCCCGGCAATGTCGCCATCGACGAAATGATTTCCGCGATGATCGGTGAAGGCGAAGATCATTTCGACTTCACCATCGGCGACGAACTCTACAAGCGCGACTTCGGCGCCAGGCCGGCCAATCTCTACGAATGTGTCCGCGCCCAGTCCATTCTGGGCGCGCCTTTCGCGTTCAAGACCAACGCGCGGGCGATCATCCGCAACAGGTTGCGCGGATTGAAATAGTCCTTTGATTCGGGATTATTTCTGCAGGCCCAGTTCGCGCGCCAGCATACGGGCGCGTTCCTCGCTGACTTCGAAATTCACTTCCTTCGCGCCTTTCAGGGGAATGCAGCCGGCCTTGCCGTCCGGATCGCCCACCACCGCGACCGCATTGACGCTGCAGTAAAGTTTCGTGGCTTCCAGCGACAGCGTCCAGTTGAGGAACAGCCGCGCCGCATTGGGGTGCGGGGCCTTCGCCACCACCGCAATGTCGCGCGCCGAAGCAAGCTGCGGCTCTGACGGATAAAGCACTGCGATGGGGGCTTTCTTGTCGATCAGCGGCGTTGCGAAAGTCGCGATGGTCGGAAAATTCATCAGCGACGAGCCTGCCGCCACGAGCTGTACGCCCGACGCGCCGCTCGGCGTCAGCTTGAAATCCTGAGTTCCAAGCTTGCGCAAGAACTCGATGCCGAAACTGGCCTCGATCGCGTCCAGCCAACCCATGTAATTATCGGCCGCACGCGGATCGGACAGAACGATGCGGCCCTTCCACTTCGGATCGATGATCTGCGCCCATGTCTTGGGCGCATCTTCAGGTTTGATGTGTTCGGTATTGTACGCGAGAGCCAGAATTTCATTCGTCCAGGTGTAATGACGTTCATGCACGCCGGACGCCGGCCAGTTGGCAAGGTTCGGCGCAAAACTCCTGTCGAGCGGCGCGAACCATTCGGGGTTCTTCTTGAACGGCAGCGGCGAAGCGACTGAGAAAATATCCGCCTGCGTGCCGCTGCCGTCGAATTCCGTTGCAAACCGCTGCACCAGCGGCGCGGTCGGCGCCCGGAAAGTTTCGCCCTTCACGCCGTAGCGCTTTTCGAAGGCGGTGAGCAATTGCTTCGAATTCACGTCGTTCATCGACGTGTAGAGCATCACGACGCCTTCCTTTTTCGCGGCGTCGATCAGCGCTTGCGGCGGATCGAGATCCGCCAGAGTCTGGGCCTTCACGATGGCGATGCCGCCGAGCAGTGCGGCAGATGCAAACGCGCCCCGAAGCGTGGCTTTTTTCATGGTGTCCTCCCGGCTTTCGTGCAGCTTGCCCTGCATCTTTCGGCACAAATCCTCTGCCAAAAAGTCGCGGGCCGCAACCTGCTATCGCGCCGCAGCCGCGATCTTCTCGCGCATGTCGCGCGCGCCTCGATGCTGCGCGTGGCAGATCGCCACCGCCAGCGCATCGGCGGCGTCGGCGGAGCCTGCGTCCGAGCGCGGCAGCAGCACTTTCACCATCATGGCGATCTGCTGTTTGTCGGCGTGGCCCGAGCCCACGACAGTCTTCTTGATCAGATTTGCCGCATATTCGGCGACGCGGATTCCTGCCAGCGACGGGGCCAGCAAGGCGATGCCGCGCGCCTGTCCGAGTTTCAGAGCCGATTGTGGATCGCGGTTCACGAAGGTCTCTTCCACCGCCGCCTCGTCGGGCCGGTGCAGGTGGATGACTTCGCCCAGGCCCTCGTGCAATTGCCGCAACCGGTCAGCCATTTCCAGTTTGTCGTTGGAATGAACCGACCCGCACGCTAGGAAGGCGAGGCGCGAGCCCGTGCATTCGACGATCCCCCAGCCCGTATGGCGGAGGCCGGGATCAATCCCAAGAATGCGAATCGGGGCCGTGCTCATATGGTCTTCTACCCGGTCGCACGCGGTTCGGGCAAAAGCTGGTCGCCCGAATGCAGGAACTCAGCGTCGCCGCCTTTGGAGATGCGCTCACACATCCGATCACCTGGTTTATCGTCGCCACCACGCTGGTGAGCGGCGTCGTGCGGGGCTTCTCGGGCTTCGGGGGCGCGCTGATTTTCATTCCGGTCATATCGGCTGCGCTCGGGCCGAAAATCGCTGTGCCGACCTTCTATCTGTCCGACCTTGGATCTGCGACGCCTTATGGCGTCGCGTCCGTCCGCAAATGCAACTGGTTCATGGTGCTGCCGATGCTTATCGGCACATGGATCGCCCAGCCGTTCGGGGCCATGTTGCTGGAGACCATGAACCCCGGCCTGTTGCGCTGGGGCATGGCGGCGATGGTCTTTGCGATGCTGGCTCTGCTGCTCACCGGCTGGCGGTTTCGCGGCGAGCCGAAGGCATGGCTGACGTTTCTGGTGGGACTTTTCGCCGGCGGACTCGGGGGCGCCACGGGAATCTCCGGCCCGCCCGTCATCGCCTACTGGCTCGGCGGTCGCACGGATGCGGTGACGACGCGGGCCAACATCATGGTCTATTACGCCTTCTCGTCGATGGCGATTGACGTCATTTATTTCCTGAAGGGCATCTTCACGGTGCAGATCGTGTTCTACGCGCTGATGGTCTGGCCCTGTTACGCAGCGGGTCTGGCCATCGGCGCGCGCCTGTTCGGCAAGGCGTCGGAGCAGACGTTCCGGCGCGTCGCCTATGCGCTCGTGGCGATTTCGGCGGTGATCAGTCTGCCGTTGTTTGACGGTCTGATCAGGTAAGTTGGACCGCCTCTGTCCAGCGCGCGAACTTCGACCGCTTACCCGCCCAGCTTCTGCGCCAGCGCGTCCGAAATCTCGAAGTTTGCATAGACGTTCTGCACGTCGTCGTTGTCTTCAAGCGCGCTCATCAGCCGCATGGCCTTTTCGCCGGCTTCGTCATCCAGCATGGCGGTGGTCTGCGCGCGCCAGATGAGCTTTGCCTTGCGGGCCTCGCCGAATTTGGCGTCGAGCGCCTTGGAGACTTCCGCAAAGCCTTCCATGCTGGTGATGATTTCGTGGCCGTCTTCGTTGGAAACCACATCGTCCGCGCCCGCCTCAATGGCGGCTTCCATCATCTGGTCGTCGGTGGCGACCTTCCGGTCGTATTCGATGGACCCGATATGATCGAACATGAACGACACCGCGCCGGTGGCGGTCATTTCGCCGCCCGCCTTGGTGAAGAACGAACGCACTTCGCTGGCAGTGCGGTTGCGGTTGTCGGTCAGCGCCTCGATGATGACCGCGACGCCGCCCGGCGCGCGGCCCTCGTAGCGCACTTCGTCATAGTTCTCGCCATCGGCCCCGGAGGCCTTCTTGATGGCGCGCTCGATATTGTCCTTGGGCATATTTTCCGCGCGCGCCGCCAGCACCGCGAGGCGCAGGCGCGGGTTCATGGCCGGGTCCGGCATGCCCATCTTGGCCGCCACGGTGATTTCGCGCGCCAGCTTGCCGAAAACCTTGGAGCGAAGGGCGTCCTGCTTGCCCTTCTTGTGCATGATGTTCTTGAACTGACTATGGCCGGCCATTCCATTCCCCGTGGCGATTGAACGCGGGTCAGGTCCGTGAGGCCGCCCGCCAAATCCGGGCCGCGTTATACGCTGGCGGTTTCGGGAAATAAAGGAAGCGCCTATCCGACCTCAACCAAGCATGCCGCTCCCCGGCGTTTAGCCGCCTGCTCCAGCAAATCCCAAGCCCACGCGCCCATGAGTTCTCGGGGCGGAAGGATAATCCAGCCGTGGTCATGACAGCCGACTGCTGTGATTTTTCCAGCGGCAACTGCCAAAGCCGTTAACGCGCAAACATATCCGGCTCGGTCATCATGATTGGTGAGTTTGGCTGGTTCAGGAACAACCCTCCGCCCGGGAAGATAAAAATCCAGAAAGTGGGACAGTACGCCGGACACTCCGTGTAATTCGAAAAAAATGTCTGACTTCTGGCGTTTCGGCCACGCCCCCGAGGGGCGATCGCGGAACAGGACGCCCAGAAACGTTGTAGGAAAAGCTTCCGCGATGCATTTTTGATGGATAGCCACAGCATGCTGGGCTGGACCAACGTCGCATAGCGCTAAAGCGGTTCGTGCCGCCTCGTTTGCCGCAGCGTTGAGGCGTTTGCCATTCGGAGAACTGGATTGACCCGGTTTGCCTACAAATGCTTGCAGCCCAGAAGTGAGCATTGCCTCTGACAAGCGGTACACGCCGATTTCCTCCAACCCGGAGTTCAGAGGACCGTCAAAGGCCGCTGCCATGAGCGGTTTGCCTTTTACAACATTGAGGATTGCACGCTGGCGTTCGCTTTCCGAATACGCGAACCGTTCGATCCTAATGGCCGCTTTATTTTCCGACCATTCGAGACAACACGCCGCGCTGGTCCGACTCGTAGGCGAGTAACCTACGTCCAAGCCCAAAACAGCACCTGAGGGTAGCAATCCAGACAAAGAGCCGGCCATTTCCTACTCCCGCGTCTACTCCCAAAACCCCGCCCGCGCCTGCGGCAGCCGTCCTCCCAATCGCACGGGGGCGATCCTGGTCGCCAATCCGGTGCTGTCGTCGGTCTCCACCGCCACGCCGCAGAGCGTCGCCGGGCCGAGCGCCGGTTCGAAACGGCCGGACGGGATGCGGCGGGTGAAGCGCCGCAATGGCTCTTCCTTGTCCATGCCGATGACGGAATCATAATCGCCCGTCATGCCCGCATCGGTCTGGTAGGCGGTGCCGTGGGGGAGGATCTGGGCATCCGCGGTCGGTACATGGGTGTGGGTGCCGACGACAAGAGACGCGCGCCCGTCGCAGAAATGCCCCATGGCGTATTTTTCGCTGGTGGTCTCGCAATGAGCGTCGATCAAAACCGCATCGGCCGCTAGGCCCAGCGGGCAGGCCGCCAGTTCGCGCTCGACCCCCGCAAAGGGATCGTCCAGCGGCTCCATGAAGACCCGGCCCAGCACGTTCATCACCAGAACGCGCGCGCCGTTTTGCGCCTCGAACAGGTTGGCCCCGCGCCCCGGCGTGCCGGGCGGATAGTTGAGCGGGCGCAGCAGGCGCGGCTGCCGGTCGATGAAGACGAGCGCTTCCTTCTGGTCCCAGGAATGGTTGCCGAGCGTCAGGCAGTCAGCGCCCGCGTCAAGGAACTCCTGCGCGATCCCTTCGGTGATCCCGAAGCCTCCGGCGGCATTCTCGGCGTTGACGACGACGAAATCGAGCTTCCAGTCGCGCCGCAGCCCCGGCAACCGTTCCAGCAGAACCGAACGCCCGGCGCGGCCTACGATGTCGCCGATGAACAGAAGACGCATGAAAAGACCCGGTCAGCCGAATTCGAGCAATTCGTCTTCGGTTATCACGAAATCGAGGAGCTGGTCGTGCTCTTCGTCCGGAACCAGCGGAATTTCCTGACAGGAAAAAGCGACGCCGACGGCCAGGATCGGGCGCGAGCCGCGCGCCTTTTCAAGCGTCGCGTCGAAATGCCCATGGCCGAAGCCGATCCGGTGGCCGCGCCGGTCGAAGGCCGCCAGCGGCACGAACATCACGTCCGGCTCCATGACCTCCTGGGTCGGCTCCGGTTCGCTGAGCCCGAACGTCGCCTTCACCAGACTGTCGCCCGGCGCCCAGCGGCGGAACTGCAGGGCCTTCCCGGCCCGCACGACCGGCAGGGCGGTCACGAATCCGGCGTCGCTCAGGGCGCGCAGAAGGGGAAATGTGTCGGCCTCGTCCCGCAGGGGCCAATAGGCCGCCACGCATTTGACGCCGGGACGTGCGCGCGCGAGCCGAAGCCCTTCCGCCGCCAGATGTTCCGCATAGGTCCGCCTCTGCTCGGGGGTTACCAGTGCGCGCCGGGCCAACGCTTGTTTGCGCAGCTCGGCCTTGGATAATTCGCCGCTCATCGGGCCACTATAGCAGGGAATCAGTGCGGGGCCACAGTGGCCGTGGGACATCGACCCCGGGAACCTACAAAGTAGGTGGGCGCCATATAACCAAGTCCACGGACAAGGCCAGGGACAGCTCCCTAGAGATCGATAAGGCCCCGGGAATACAGATCCAACACGCACCCCGCAGCCCCGCAGGACCTATGTAGGGCGAAAGAGGACCGAGCGCCAGTGAGGCAGCACCACAGGGATGCAAGTATTTCGTCGACGGGGGCGATACGGGGCGGGTTCGTGACACCCGCGCGCCACCGGGCTAAAAGCCTGCTCGATCCCGTTACCGAAAGCCCGCCATGATCCGCTCCGCCCTGATGAATGTCATGACCTCCGCCGCCATCAAGGCAGGCCGGAGCCTGAAGCGCGATTTCGGCGAGGTCGAGAACCTGCAGGTTTCCCTCAAGGGGCCGGGAGATTTTGTCTCCGCCGCCGATCGCAAGGCCGAAAAGACGGTTTTTGACGAACTCTCGCGGGCGCGCCCCGGCTACGGCTTCGTGATGGAGGAGACCGGCGTGGTCGAGGGCTCCGACACGACCCACCGGTGGTTTGTCGATCCGCTCGACGGCACCACCAACTTCCTGCACGGACTGCCGTTTTTCGCCGTTTCCATCGCCCTCGAGCGCGAAGGCCAGATCGTCGCGGGCGTCATCTACAATCCGGCCACGGACGATATGTTTGTCGCCGAAAAGGGCCAGGGCGCCTGGCACAACAACCGCCGCCTGCGCGTCGCGGCGCGCCGCGACATGGCAGATGCGCTGGTCGGCACCGGCGTCTCGCCGCTCGGCAAGGCGCATATGCACCCGCGTTTCAAGGCGGAACTGTCCGCCGTGCTGACGCGCGTCGCCAACATCCGCCGCATGGGGGCGGTGTCGCTCGATCTGGCGCTTGTGGCGGCCGGCAAGCTCGACGCGTTCTGGGAGCGCGGCCTGGGCCCCTGGGACACCCCGGCAGGCATCATCCTGATTCGCGAGGCCGGCGGCTATGTCACCGACGCGGACGGCGGCGAGACCATGCTGGACGGCGGCTCGGTCTGCGCCGGCAATGAATTCATGCACCGCCAGTTGCTGACGCTGCTGAAGGGCGCAAAGACCGGCTGAACGTCCGGTCTATTTCCAGGCCAGTTCGTTCGCGTCCGCCCCGTAGACGCTCATCGAGCCTCGCGCGACAGTCAGGTCCTTCGTGTGCACGAACACGTCGGGCTTGGTTGAGATCGGCAGGATGTAGCGCTGCTCGTTGGCGCGGTCGAAGACGCGCCCGAAAGCCTGCTTGCGGACCGCCTCGTCATCGGCCGCAAGACCTTCCTGCACCCATGCGTCGATCTGCGGATCGCGCCAGTAGTCGCGCGCGCCGCGGTCGAAGAAGAACTCGGCCGGGCTCGATGCATCCGGAACGCCGCCCGAGGTCCACTGACCGATCAGCAATTGCAGTTTGCTGTCGCGTTGCTTCTGCCGATAGGCGACGAACGTCACCTTGTCGACCTTCGCCCGCACGTTGATCTTGCGCAATTCGCCCGCGATCGCGACGCCAAGATCGTGCGAGCCCGGCGTTGCAGTGATCTCGATGTCGAATCCATCCGCGTAACCTGCTTGCGTCATCAGCGCCTTGGCGGCCTCGCGGTCATACGCGGGAGGCTTCGTGGAAAAGTCGCAGCCGAGCTGAATCCGGAAGCAGAGCGCGTCATGCGGGGTCACCGCCTCTCCGCCCGGCACGACGTTGCGGATGATGAGCGCCCGGTCGATGGACTGCATGAGGGCCTGCCGGACCCGGATGTCTTTAAGGGCCGGATGCCCGGAGCGACCGACCGAGTCGATCGCCATGTAGTGATAGGTGATCGACTGGCTGGCCGTCACCGCAAAGCGCGGATCGGCGCCGACGAAATCCACCACGTCCTTGCTGGCCACGTGCAGAAGATCGAGCCCGCCGGTCGCAAGCTGCGCAACCTGAGTCTGCAATTCAGGCATCGGGATCGCGTGGATGCGGCCCACCTTTGCGGCGGGCTTGCAGTCGCTTCCCTGCGGATAGGCAGGGTTTCGCACCAGAACGACGCCCTTCGAAGCGTCGAGCGATTCGAGCCGGAACGGGCCCGTCCCGATGGCGATCCGGCGACCGAACTCGGCCTTGTCGGCCAGCGGCCCGTGTTTGGCTGCGGGCAGCACCGCGAAGGAGATAGCCAGGCGCATCAGCGCATTGCTGACCGGCCGCTTGAGCTTCATCCGCACCCGGTAATCGTCCAGCTTCTCAATGGAGGCAAGCCAGTCGAAATTTTCCTTGAAGCGGAAATTCGTATCTGCCGCAGTCACATAGCGAAGCGTGTAAACCACATCGTCGGCGCTGAACCCCGAACCGTCGTGAAACTTCACGTCACGGCGCAGCTCGAAGTCGATGGTGCGGCTATCGGGAGTCGTCCACGACGTCGCCAGCAAGGGTTTGAAGCCGCCCGCGCGCGCGTCGAAGCAGATCAGCGGATCGAAGACCGCACGGGATAAAAGCCCGATTTCCGGCTGGGAATCGTCATATAGCAGCGCCGAAGCAACCGGATCGAAAAAGCCTACCCGCACCGTATCGGCGGATTTTTGCGCCAGCGCGGGGGCAGCCCCCAGTAGTGCAAGAACCGCCGCTCCGATTTTCAGCATCTGCCGCATGGTTTCTCCCTTCGAGTCGGCTTTCTGGAACGCCGCCATTTTCGCCAGTTAGCCATCCTGATTGCAGCCGCGCAAGGCCAATCGCTCATCGTTACCGTCACGCCTGCGTCACGAAATGAATCGAAATCGGCCTTATGGTCGCCCCTCTTTGGGCCCGGCGGAGGAATCTGGTACGATTCGCCAAAATTCATCAGACGGCTTACCGTCGCCCTCCCTGAGGTTGCCCGACACAATGGCGTCAGACCGCGATCCATACCGGCTTTCGTCGCCGCGCATCTTTCTTTTGCGCATGCTGGTGTTTTTGATTCTCGCCGGCTTCGTGGCGCTGATTCTCTATCGCCAGATCGCCATCGCGTTCATGGCGAATCCCGGGCTGAACGGCCTGATCTTCGGCGTTCTGTTCATCGGCATCCTGCTGGCGATTCGTCAGGTATGGCGTTTGTTCCGTGAAGTGCGCTGGGTGAACGCCCTTCGCAACGGGACTGCCGGCGAAGCCCCCGCGCCCGTCTTGCTCGCTCCGATGGCGACGATTCTGGGCGAGGGCGCTGCATTGCGCGCCATTTCCACAGTCACGCTGCGCGCGATTCTCGACTCGATCGGTACGCGCCTCGATGAATCTCGCGAGATATTGCGCTACCTCGTCGGCCTGCTGGTGTTCCTGGGTCTGCTGGGCACGTTCTGGGGCTTGCTTGAGACGGTCGGCTCCATCGGCAATGTCATCAAGTCGATGCAGACGGGCGCGGATGCAGCCGTGATGTTCGACGATCTGAAAAATGGCCTCGCCGCCCCCATCGCCGGCATGTCCATTTCGTTCACGTCGTCGTTGTTCGGTCTTGCAGGCTCGCTGGTGCTGGGCTTTCTGGATCTGCAGGCAGGCCAGGCGCAGAACCGTTTTTACAATCAGCTCGAAGATGCGCTGTCGGCCAACGCCACCGACGCCGCACTTGATACATCCGGCGCGAACAACGCCATGCCGCCCGCCCTGCGCGCGGCGCTCGAAAAAATCGCCGCAGCTGGCGGCGCGCCGGCGGCCGATCCGACCAACTCGCGCGCCGCCATGGCCGCCATGGCGAATCTCGCCGAAGGCATTCAGGGCCTCGTGCAGCACATGCGCAATGAGCAACAATTGATTCGCGACTGGGTCGAAGCGCAGGCGGCGCAGCAGGCCGAACTCAAGAAAGTGCTGGAACGCCTCGCACGTGAGCGGGAGGGAGCCTGATGGCTCTGGCGCGCGGACGACGCGGCGGGCGCGGTTTCGACTACTGGCCGGGTTTTGTGGACGCGCTTTCCACGATGCTGCTGGTGATGATCTTTCTTTTGTCGGTCTTCATGCTCGCGCAATTCTTTCTGTCGCGCGACATCAGCGGCAAAGACAACGCACTTATCAAGCTCAATCGCCAGATCGAGGAACTGACGTCTCTGCTCGCGCTTGAGCGCGCGCGCGGCGCGGATTCGCAGGCGAGTCTCAACATGCTGTCTGCATCGCTGGCGCAGACGCAGGATGACAAGAACCGCCTGCAGGGGCTGCTTGACGAAAGCCGCGCCGGGGCCAGCGCCACTGGTGGAGCCGCCGCTGCCGCCCAGCAAGCTCTCGACGCCGAAAAGCAATTGTCCGCACGGGCCGCCGCGCAGGTCGAGATTCTCAACCAGCAAATCTCCGCATTGCGTCGCCAGATCGCTGCGCTTGAAGACGCCCTGAATGCTTCGGAATCGCGCGACCGTGAATCGCAGACGCGCATCGCCGATCTCGGCTCGCGGCTGAATGTCGCGCTCGCACAAAAGGTGCAGGAACTGGCGCGCTACCGGTCGGACTTCTTTGGTCGTCTGCGCGAAATTCTCGGCAATCGTCCGGGCATAAGGGTGGTGGGCGACCGCTTCGTGTTCGAATCCGAAGTTCTGTTCGATGTCGGGCAGGCCGCCATCAGCGCGCCCGGACGCGCCGAAATGGACAAGCTCGCCTCGGCCATCAGCGACCTTGAGCGTGAAATTCCACCCGAGATCCCGTGGGTGATGCGCATCGACGGCCATACCGACAAAAGCCCGATCCGTGGCGGGCGCTTCACGTCAAATTGGGAATTGTCCGCCTCGCGTTCCATTGCGGTGGTGCAATATCTCATCACCAAGGGCGTCTCGCCGGATCGTCTTGTGGCGGCGGGCTTTGGAGAGTTCCAGCCCATAGACAAGGGCGAAGATGCAGAGGCGCTGCGGCGCAACAGGCGTATTGAACTGAAGCTGACAGAGCGGTGAGGGCCAGCGCTGCGGGCGATTTCATGAAGATTCGGCGCGCGCGGCCCGGATCATGCTAACCGCATCGTCATGACATCAAGCGAACCGGAAGCGCCTCCCGCAACCCGTCCTGCCGTTCACCCGCTGCTCGTCTCCGGCATCGTGGCGACGGCGGCCTTCATGGAGAATTTTGACCTGACGGTCATTCTCACCGCCATGCCGGTGATGGCGGAATCGTTCGGCACGACGCCGGTTGCGCTCAGTCTGGGGGTGACGTTCTACATCCTGGCGCTGGCCGTTGTGCTTCCGGCGAGCGGCTGGATCGCTGATCGTTACGGGCCGCGCAATGTGTTCGTCTTCGCAATCATTGTGTTCACCTTCGCGTCGATGTTGTGCGGGTTCACCCAGTCGCTGCCGCAATTCGCCGCGGCCCGCGCCCTGCAGGGTGCGGCGGGGGCGCTGATGTCCCCGGTGGGACGGCTGGTGATCCTGCGCTCGACCGAGAAGAAAGATCTCGTGCGCGCCATCAATTTCGTCACCGCTCCGATGTTGTTCGGTCCGGTGCTGGGACCGCCCATCGGGGGCTTTATCGTCACTTATGCTGACTGGCGCTGGATATTCTTTCTCAATTTGCCGATTGGCCTCGTCGGGGTCCTGTTCGTGCTGCGGTTCATCCCGGCCATCCCGGGGGAGCCTCCAAAACCGTTCGACCTGAAAGGCTTTCTGCTGAATGGCATCGGCCTCGCGTGCCTCCTGTTCGGTCTCGATCTCGCCGGTCATGTGGCGGACCTTCGTTGGCTCGGCGGACTGATCGCGGCCTGCGGACTGGTTGCTGGTTGGCTGGCGGTGCAGCATTACAGACGTCATCCGCATCCGCTGGTCGAACTCTCCGCCTTGAAGATCCCCACGTTCCGCATTGCGACGCTCGGGGCGGGCACGTTGTTCAGGCTCGCAATGGCGGCGCCGATCTTTGTCCTGCCGCTGTTCCTGCAAGTGGGACTTGAAAATGCAGCCTTCACGGCAGGAATGCTGATCCTTGCCCATACGGGAGGCGACCTGGCCATCAAGGCCGTCACAACGCCGATTCTGAAGAAGCTCGGGTTCCGCACGATGCTGATTGCGAGTTCGGGCGCATTTGCGTTGCTGTTTGCCGCCATTGGTCTGCTCGACAAATCCTCGCCCATCTGGCTGGTCATCGGGCTGCTTTTTGTGTCCGGGACGATCCGGTCGCTGCAACTGACTGCCGTCACAGTGCTGCAATTTGCCGACGTTCCGCGCCCGCAAATGACCGGCGCGTCGACATATGCGAGCATCAACCAGCATGTGACGCGCGCCATCGGGGTGGGGCTCGCAGCCTTGCTGATCAATTTTTCGGCGCTGGGGCGCGGCGCCGAAGGACCGGAACTAGTCGATTTCCGCATCGCCTTCATGGCCTGCGCGCTTCTCGCGCTCCTGGCGATGTTCGGTTACTTCGCGCTGCCTCGCAATGCAGGGGAGCATGTCAGCGCAGGACGTTGACGCTTGCGGCCCGGCGCACATTTCGGGCTATACTCCATGTCCAAGCCGCAATCGCGGAAATAATGGAGGAAACCCATGACTCGCATCGCCGCGTGGACACGCGCGCTCGCCGCCGCATTGCTGATATCGGGCGCAGGCGCCGCGATTGCCCAGAAGGGGCCTGATCTCCGCAAGCCGGCCGGCAAGGAATGGGCGACCGTCGGGGGCGACTGGAACGCCTCGCGTTATTCGACCCTGAAACAGATCGACACGAAAAACGTCAAGACGCTGAAGCCCGCATGGGCGGCGCATCTGGGCTCCGGCATCGGCCAGAAATATTCGCTGGAAGGCACGCCCATCGTGGTGGGCGGCGTGATGTATATCTCGTCCGGCAACAACGACGCCTTTGCGTTCGACGCGAAGACCGGCGCGCTGAAGTGGGAATATCGTTCCGGCATCGACCAGAACATCACAACGGTTTGCTGCGGCTGGTTGAATCGCGGTCTCGCCATCGGCGACGGCAAGGTCTTCATGGGCCAGCTCGACGGCTTCATGGTGGCGCTCGACGCGAAGACCGGCAAGCAAATCTGGAAGACCGAAGTCGGCAAATGGCGCGAGGGCTATACGATCACGCCAGCGCCGCTTTACCACAACGGCGTGATCTACACCGGCATTGCGGGCGGCGATCGCGAAGCGCGCGGCAAGATCGTCGCGCTGGACGCCCGAACCGGAAAGATCAACTGGACCTGGTTCACCGTTCCGGCGCCCGGCGAATTCGGCAGCGAGACCTGGCCGCGCGGGGACGATCCGAACCCGAAGCGCGCCAATGCGTGGAAAGTCGGCGGCGCGAATATCTGGAACACGCCCGCAATCGATCCGGAACTCGGCCTCATCTATTTCTCGACCGGCAATCCGGGTCCGGAAGCGGGCGGCATGGGCATCGACCGGCCCGGCGACAATCTGTTCAGTTCCTCAATGGTCGCCCTGACGCTCGATGGAAAATACAAATGGCACTATCAGATGGTCCATCACGACCTCTGGGACTTCGATTGCGCAAGCCCGGTGATCCTGTTCGACCAGGTCTATGAGGGGAAGAAGCGCAAGGGCATCGTGGAGGCCTGCAAGACCGGCTGGCTCTACATGCTGGACCGCGAAACCGGAAAGCCGCTGATCGGCATCGACGAAAAGCCCGTGGAAGTCGATGCGCGCGTGGCCTCCTCGCCGACGCAGCCCGTTCCGCGCGGCGACGCCGTGATGCCGCAGTGTCCGAGCCCCCTTGAGGGCTGGGAAACCAAATGCATCTTCGGGGTGATCTACGATCAGCCGATTCTCATGTCGCCGGGCGGCAATGGCGGACCGAACTGGGCCCCGATGGCCTATAGCGCCCGCACGGGATATTTCTACGTCACCGCCGCCGACCGTCCGCAAAGCCGCATCCTGCGCGGCACCGGCAAGACCGTGGGGCCGCCCATCGGGGCCGTCAACGCCGGCACGTTCACGGCGGTTGATTCCCGCACCAACAAGATCGCCTGGCAGAAGAAGATGCCTTACTCCATCGGTCAGGGCTCCGGGGCTCTGGCGACGGCGGGCGGCCTCGTTTTCCACGGCGAGCCGGACGGAAACTTTCAGGCTTACGATGACAAGACAGGCGACCTGCTCTGGCAGTTCCAGACCGGCGCGGGCGCAGATGCTCCGGCCATGACCTACGAGATCGACGGCACGCAATATGTGGCCATCGCGTCGGGCGGCGTCTCGATCCAGACCTCGTCGCAGAACGGCGACATGATCTGGGTGTTTTCCCTGAAGGGCAATCCGGGCAATGCGCTGGCCGAAATGCCCGCGCCCCGGAAGCCGCAGACGAAAATCGGCCTCACAGGGCCGGTGGAGCGGGCGACACGGGTGAATCTGGTCGATTTCACCTTCACGCCGGCCCGCATCACGGTCGCGGCCGGTACGAAAGTCACTTTCGCCAATACTGGAAAGACGCCGCATAACGCCACCTCGTCGAAAGGCGGCGGCTGGGACACCGGCATGCTGGACGGAGGCGAGGCCGCAACCGTCACCTTCAACGAGCCGGGCTCCTACACCTACACCTGCACGCCGCATCCGTTCATGATCGGCGAAGTGGTTGTCACCGGCCAGAAGGTCGCCGGAGCCGCAGCCGTGGTGGTGGATTCGCCGGCCGCCGACCGGCCGGGGGTCGCCGCCGTGCCTGCCCATCTGGGGGCCGACAAGCACGATCACTAGACCCCAAATCCTCGACAAGACGGGGTTCGCGTGGCAAAAGCCGCCCGAACCCCGTGCGAGCTTGTCCGATGACCGATCTTTCGACCCTCGAATCGCAAACGCTGTCCGCCATAGCGGCGGCCTCAGATGAAACGGAGCTGGAATCCGTCCGGGTTGCGGCGCTGGGCAAGAAGGGCTCGATCTCGGCCCTGCTGGCCACGCTGGGCAAGATGTCGCCCGACGAGCGCAAGACCGCCGGCGCAGCCATCAACGCCCTGAAGGACAAGGCCACTGCCGCCCTCGCGGAGCGCCGCACTGTTCTGAAGGAAGCCGCCCTCGACGCCCGGCTCAGGGCCGAAACCGTCGACGTCACCCTGCCGGTGCGCGCCGCCGCCTTCGAGACAGGCCGCATTCATCCGATTTCGCAGGTGATGGACGAACTCACCGCCATTTTCGCCGACATGGGCTTTTCGATCGCCGAAGGCCCGGACGTCGAGAGCGACGACTACAATTTCACCAAGCTGAATTTCCCCGCCGGCCACCCGGCGCGCGAAATGCACGACACGTTTTTTTTCAATCCGGGGCCGGACGGAACCCGCAAGCTGCTGCGCACCCACACGAGCCCCGTGCAGGTCCGCACCATGCTGGCCAACAAGCCGCCGATCCGGGTCATCTGCCCGGGCCGCACCTACCGCTGCGACTCGGACCAGACCCACACGCCGATGTTCCATCAGGTCGAAGGTCTGGTGATCGACAAGACCGCGCACCTAGGCCACCTGAAGTGGATTCTGGAAGAATTCTGCAAGGCCTTCTTCGAAGTGCCGAGCGTCAAGATGCGCTTCCGGCCGAGCTTCTTTCCGTTCACCGAACCGTCGATGGAAGTCGACATCCAGTGCTCACGCAAGGGCGGCGAAATCCGCTTCGGCGAAGGCACGGACTGGCTCGAAATTCTCGGCTGCGGAATGGTGCATCCCAACGTGCTGCGCAATTGCGGCGTGGACCCGGATGAATATCAGGGCTTCGCGTGGGGCATGGGGATCGACCGTATCGCAATGCTGAAATACGGCATGCCGGACCTGCGCCCCTTCTTCGAGGCCGACGTGCGCTGGCTGAGCCACTATGGATTCCGTCCGCTCGACCTGCCGACTTTGGCGGGCGGGTTGAGTTCGTGAAAGCCCGCCTTCCCATTGCGGCGCTGTTCTGCGGCATCGCGACCGTTGCGTTCGCGCAAGCGCCGACCACGCAGCCCGTCGTGCTCAAGCGCATGATTTTCGATGGCAAGCCGTCTTACCTTGAAGGCGCTTTTGCGCGCATCGTCGGGTTGAAGAAAGGCGGCGACGGCTTCGTCTCCGTGCGCGCCGCGCCGTCCGTGAAGGCAGCGGAACGCGACCGCCTCACCGGGGATCGTTCGGTCTGGTCGATGCCGGTGGCGAAAGGCGCAAGTTTCGTCGCCGTCATTTATGCGGATGCCGACCTCGATGGCGAGGTTGTCGAGAAGATCTGCAATCTTCCAAATCCTCCGCCGGATTCGTTTCCGGTGAAACAGGTTTACACGGGCCCCTGCAAACATGGCTGGGTCCACAAGCGCTTCGTTGAAGTGCTGGCTGACTGAAGGCACGGGCGCATGAAATTCACCCTCTCCTGGCTCAAGGATCACCTCGACACCAATGCGTCGCTCGACGAGATCGTCGAAGCCCTGACGCGCATCGGTCTTGAGGTCGAGCACGTCAACAATCCGGCTGAAAAGCTCGCGCCCTTCGTGGTCGCCTATGTGATCGAGGCCAAGCAGCATCCGAACGCGGATCGCCTGCGCGTCTGCATGGTGGATGACGGCAGCGGCGCGCCCGTGCAGGTCGTGTGTGGAGCCCCCAATGCCCGCACGGGCCTGAAGTCGGTCTTCTCGCCGCCTGGTACATACATTCCGGCGAAAAACATCACCCTCGGCAAGGGCGTCATTCGCGGCGTCGAATCGAACGGCATGTTGTGTTCGGCTTTCGAGCTTGAACTGTCGAACGATCACGAGGGCATCATCGAGCTTCCCGACGATGCGCCGATCGGCACGCCCTATGTGGATTATGCCGGGCTCAACGAGCCGGTCATCGAGATCAACCTCACCCCGAACCGTCCAGACGCCACGGGCGTTCACGGCATCGCGCGCGATCTGGCGGCTGCTGGCCTCGGCAAGCTAAAGGACCGGTCGATCAAGCCGGTCGGCGGAGCCTTTGCGTGCCCGGTCGCCGTGAAGCTCGATTTCTCTGCCGAAGATGCGCATCTCGCGCCTGCCTTTGCGCTGCGCCTCGTGCGCGGCGTCAGGAATGGTCCTTCGCCCGAGTGGATGCAGAAGCGCCTCAAGGCCATCGGGTTGCGGCCCATCAACGCGCTGGTCGACATCACCAATTATGTGACGTTCGATCGCGCGCGCCCGCTGCATGTGTTCGATGCGAAGAAGGTGCACGGCAATCTGGTCGTGCGTCGCGCCCGCGACGGCGAAGACGTGCTGGCGCTCGATGGCAAGACCTACAAGCTCGATGCCTCCAACGTCGTCATCGCAGACGACAACGGCGTCGAATCCATCGCCGGCATCATGGGCGGCGAACATTCGGGCTGCGATGAAAACACCACCGATGTGCTGATTGAATCGGCCCTTTGGGACCCGATGAATATTGCCCGCACGGGCCGTGCGCTCGGCATCAATACGGATGCACGCTATCGCTTCGAGCGCGGCATCGACCCGGCCTTCTGCGTGCCGGGCGCGGAACTCGCGACTCATCTTGTGATGGAGCTTTGCGGCGGCGAGCCCTCGCAACTCATCGTCGCCGGAAAGGTTCCGGAGCCGCAGAAGATCATCGAATTCCCGTGGAGCGAAACGCGGCGTCTGACCGGCCTTGAAGTTCCGACCTCGCAAATGGCCGCCACGCTGGAAAAGCTCGGCTTCGTGGTTGCGTCCGATGCTGCCGATTCCGGTCGCGCCATGGTGCGCGTTCCGTCCTGGCGTCCCGATGTCGAAGGCAAGGCGGATCTGGTCGAGGAAGTCGTTCGCATCGCGGGCGTCGATAACGTTGCGTCAACGCCGCTGCTGCGCCTTGAGGCGAGCGTGCCGAAAGCAATCCTGACGCTCTTGCAAAAGCGTGTCCGGCAGGCGCGGCGCGCGCTCGCCTCGCGCGGTCTGGTGGAAGCCGTCACCTGGTCCTTCGTGTCGAAGGATCGGGCGGAGGCTTTTGGCGGGGGCTCGCCCGCTTTGTCGCTCGCCAATCCGATTGCGGCTGAACTCTCCGATATGCGCCCCAGCCTGCTGCCGGGCCTGCTGGCCGCCGCGCAGCGCAATGCCGACCGTGGATATGGAGACGTCGCGCTGTTTGAAGTCGGCCAGATCTTCCGGGGCGATGGCGAATCCGATCAACGCATGAGCGCCGCCGCGATCCGGCGCGGAACCGCAAAGCCGCAGGGCGCGGGCCGCCACTGGTCCGGCAAGGCAACTAATGTCGACGCTTTCGACGCCAAGGCCGACGCCATGTCGCTCATGGCCGCGCTGGGCGTTCCGTCGGGCGGCCTGCAGCTTGTGGCGGGTGCGCCGTCCTGGTTCCATCCGGGCCGCTCCGGCACGCTGCAATTCGGACCCAAGAACATCATCGGCTATTTCGGCGAGCTGCATCCGCGCGTGCTGGAAGCGCTCGACGTCGAAGGCCCGCTTGTGGCCTTCGAGATCACCCTCGACGATGTCCCGGCCCCGAAGGCAAAGCCCACCAAGGTGAAGCCGAAACTGGAACTGTCCGAACTCATGCCGCTGGAGCGCGACTTTGCCTTCGTGGTCGGCCGCGACGTGAAGGCAGGCGACATCGTCAAGGCCGCGCAGGGCGCAGACCGGACGCTGGTGGCGAACATCAATGTCTTCGACATTTACGAAGGCGTCGGCATCCCCGAAGGCAAGAAGTCTGTCGGCATCGCCGTGACCCTGCAGCCGAAGGACAAGACCCTGACCGATGCGGAGATTGAATCCGTGGCCGGCAAGATCGTCGCCGAGGTGAGCAAGAAGACCGGCGCCGTTCTGCGCGGCTGATCGGACGATTTGAGGCAAGTCGCTGCTCCGTCGGGCGAAAACGCCCGGCGGCCCGGCCCGTGACCAGCCACACGTTCAATTCCTTGCCGATACATTTAACGTTCGTTAATCAGTTATGACGTGATCTTTAGGACTGTCGAAACGCTATCCGACAACATTCTCGCGCAATTTACGTTTCGTAATCACGCACCTTACATAAAGGGCCTGTCGCATCGGGTTTTCGGTGCGGAGGGAATGTTTCGACAATGCGCGATTTTCGATTTTGCTCGTTCGGTTCATTGGCCGCGAAACTTGCGGCCTTCAGAAAGCACATACGCGGCACTACGACCCTGATGTTTGCAGGAGCCATGTTGCCCCTGCTGGCCATGATCGGCGCGGCGGTCGACTATACGAACGCCACGCGCACCCGCACGATCCTGCAGGAATCTCTCGACGGCGCAGTGCTGGCAGGCGCGGCTGCGCTCGCGCAGGGCAAGACCCAGCAGGAAGTGACTGCGGCGGTCAATGCGCACATACAGGCGAATTTCGCCGGTACGCAGCATCTGAACCCGGCCACGACTGTGACGGCAGATACGAAAACCGGTGTCGTCAAGGCGAACGTCACGCTCGATGTCCCGATGAAACTGATGCCTGTGCTGGGCATCAACATCATGACGATCAACACGACGTCTCAGGCTGCCTACGGAGCCGGCAAGATCGAGATGGCGCTGGTGTTCGACACGACCTATTCGATGGTCGGCGCGAAACTCGACGCCGCGAAGGTCGCCGCAAAGGCGCTCATCTCCACGCTTTATTCTGACTCGGCTGCAAGGACTCGTGTGAAGGTCTCGCTCGTCCCGTTCTCCTATTATGTCAACGTCGGTCTCGGCTACCGCAACGAATCGTGGATCACGGGCGCGCAGGACTGGTCGGAAACCAAATACGAATGCTGGGATGAATACCCCAACGCCACCTACACCAACCCCGTTCTGGTGACGGCGACGTGCTACAACGACGGCGTTCCGTACGATTGCAGCTACACATCGTACACAGCCAACTACGGAGCGCCGGTCAAGAAATGCGGCAACCAAACCTATACGTACACATGGTATGGTTGTGTGGGCTCGCGCAATTACCCGCTCGACACGAATGTCGCGCTCAATCTGACGAACCCGATCCCGGCGCTGCTCAACACGTCCTGCGCCTCTCCGTTGATGCGGCTCACCAATGCGAAAGAATCGCTCGACCTGACGATTGATGCTCTCGTGCCGCAACAGGATACCTATATTGCGCCGGGCATCATGTGGGGCTGGCGTACATTGTCGCCCGGCAAGCCCTTCGGGGACGGCGCAGCCTACGATAGCCAGACCAAGAAATTCATGGTGGTCCTGACGGACGGCTTCAACACTCATTCGCCGCTCTATCCCAACCATGAAGGCACTGATACGGCGGTGGCGAACCAGCGCACCATTGAGACCTGTAACAAGGTGAAAGCGACAGGCATCACGGTGTTCACGATCGCCTTTCAGGTCACGGACGCGACGATCAAGAACATCCTTCAGTCCTGTGCTTCCGGGCCGCCGCGCTACTACGATGCGAATTCAATTGCCGAGATGCAGGCCGCATTTGCCAGCATCGGCGCATCGCTCACCGCCGTGCGGCTGACCAATTAAGAACGGTCCGAACGGACCCGAATTTGACTGGAATGGAGTTCAATATGCGCAAGTTCTACAGCATCCCGCTGATCCTGCTTCTCGTCGCCGCCAAGCCGGCGGTCGCCGAGGTCTGGCAGGTGACCGAAGGCACCCAGAAGGCGTCGCGCGGCACGTGGACGGTGAACGCCATCGGCAGCGAACTGAACGGAACGGCCGAGATGACCGACGATCAGGGCAGGCGCGTCACCTTCAAGCTGACGGGCACCATCAAGGGCAGCCAGTATGCACTTCAGCGCGTGAGCCCCAGCAATGGAGCGAACTGCGTCTATCGCGGCGACATGAATCAGCCCGGCAAGATCAGCGGCAGCGCCATTTGTGGTCCGAACCAGACCGCCTGGTTCGTCCAGCGCCAGTAAGACTTTCCGCCGCGCCCCTCACCGGCTACGATGGAGCCGTAGCAGGGAGGGGCGGCGGACAAGGTGAATTTCGACTACATCGTGATCGGGGCGGGTTCTGCCGGCTGCGTTCTGGCGAACCGTCTGTCGGCTGACCCGCGTAATCGCGTCCTGCTGCTGGAAGCGGGCGGCCTCGACAACTGGATCTGGTTTCACGTTCCGATCGGCTATCTCTTCGCCATCGGCAATCCGCGCGCCGACTGGATGTTCCAGACCAAGCGCGAGCCGGGACTGAACGGCCGTGCGCTGAACTATCCGCGCGGGCGCGTCGTCGGCGGATGTTCGGCCATCAACGCCATGATCTACATGCGCGGGCAGGCGGCCGATTACGACGGGTGGCGGCAACTCGGCCTTGAAGGCTGGGGCTGGGACGATATGCTGCCGGTGTTCAAGAGCCACGAAGATCATTTCGCGGGCGCAAGCGACCTGCATGGCGCAGGCGGAGAATGGCGCGTGGAAGAACCGCGCATGCGCTGGCCGATTCTCGAAGCCGTTCAGGAAGCGGCCGCCGAAGCGGGCATTCCGAAAATCGCGGACTTCAACACGGGCGACAATTTCGGTTCGTCCTATTTTCACGTCAACCAGCGGCGCGGCCGCCGGTGGAGCGCGGCGCGCGGCTTTCTGCGCCCGGTGATGAAGCGCGCCAATCTGGCATTGATGACCGGCGTCCATGTCGACCGTCTCCTCATGGAGAATGGTCGCGCGGCGGGCGTCGCCTTCCGTCGCGGCGGAGAGCCTGCGGTGGCGCGTGCGCGAGGCGAGATCATTCTGGCGGCAGGCGCGGTCGGCACGCCGCGCATTCTCGAAAGTTCCGGAATTGGCGATGGCGAACGCCTGCACGGCCTGGATATTCAGGTCCAGCGCCACCTTCCCGGAGTGGGGGAAAACCTGCAGGATCATCTCCAGTTGCGGCCCGTCTACAAGATCCGCAACGCCCGCACTCTCAACGTCGATTACCAGTCGCTCCTGAAGCGTCTGCGGATGGGGGCCGAATATGCCCTGTTCCGGCGAGGCCCACTGACCATGGCGCCTTCGCAGCTCGGCATTTTCGCGCGGTCTTCAGAGCGCTATCAGACGCCCAACCTCGAATTTCATGTGCAGCCCCTGTCGCTCGACAAGTTCGGCGACCCCCTGCACGATTTTCCGGCCATCACCATGAGCGTCTGCAACCTGCGGCCCGAGAGCCGGGGCAGCGTTCATATCGAAGACCCCGATCCAGACCGCGCGCCCGCGATCCGTCCCAATTACCTGGCGACGCCGGAAGACAGGCGCGTCGCTGTCGAGGCGCTGCGGCTCGCGCGGCGCATCTGCGCCGCCCGGTCGCTGACGCCATTCGTTCCCGAAGAATGGCGGCCCGGCGTGCATGTGTCGTCCGAAGAGGATCTCGTTCGCGCGGCAGGCGATCTCGGCACCACGATCTTCCATCCGGTCGGCACTGCCCGGATGGGGCCGGACGGCGACGATCTGGCTGTGCTCGACGCCCGTCTGCGTGTGCGGGGCGTACAGGGCCTGCGGGTGGCGGACGCCTCCGCCATGCCGCGCATCACCTCCGGCAACACCAACTCGCCCACCATGGCGATCGCCGAGAAGGCCGCGGCGATGATTCTCGCGGACGCGGCGTCCTGATCAACCGCCGTGGTTAACCGGCGTGGGTTGATTCTGGCCGCGAGCCATCTCCTGCCGCCGCCTTTATGCCTGCCTGATCAGCGCCCCCATAGGCAATTGGTTAACGTTGTTGAGACATTTTGATCGTCGGAATTTCGGTTACAGACCGGTCTGGAAGGTCGTTCACCCATAATGGAACCGGCTGAGGACCGGATTGCCGCGTCTTGAAAGAATGAGTGGGCTGAATGTCGCAGATTGTGATCGTCGACGATCAGGTGACCAACCGCAATATTTATACGCGGCTGGCGGCCACCATTGAGGCCGGCGTGGTGGCGAAATCCTTCGCTGACCCGAACGAGGCGCTCGAATGGCTGAAGCACAATTCGCCCGATCTCGTCCTCACCGACTACAAGATGCCCCAGATGGACGGGGCGGAATTCATCCGCAACCTGCGCGCCATTCCGGGGGCCGAAGAAGTCCCGGTCGTGGTCATCACCGTCTACGAGGACCGCACCTTCCGGCTGCGCGCGCTCGAAGCCGGCGCGACGGATTTTCTGAATTCGCCCGTCGATCATCATGAATTCGTCACCCGAGCCCGCAACCTGCTCAAGCTGCACCGTCACCAGCAGCTTCTCGCCAGCCGCGCCACGAATCTGGAACGCGAACTCGAACTGGCCGAGCGTTCGCGCCAGCGTCTCGTGCGGGATTCGACCGAGCGCCTCGCGCAGGTCATCGACACGCTGCCTGTCCTGATCAGCGCCACGGGGCCCGACAGCCGCGTCCTGTTCGTCAACGCCTATCACACGACCTTCGCGGGACTTGATCCGGCAAGCGTCGTCGGCCAGCCAGCCACGCGCCTGTTCGGCGAGGAACACGGCGCGCGCTCCCATGCGCTCGACCGCATGGTGTTCGAGACCGGCCGCGCATTGCCCTCGTATGAAGAAGAATTGCTCGACGCCGACAGCGTGAAGCACGTCTTTCTCACCACCAAATCGCCGCTGAAGGATCCGCTTCAGAAAGTCACCGGCGTGCTCACCAGCTCGCTCGACATCAGCGATCGCAAGAAGACCGAAGCGCATCTGCATCATCTGGCGCACCATGATTCGCTGACCGATCTGCCGAACCGCACATTGCTGCGCGAGAAGATGCGTCAGCACATCATGCGGGCCCGGCGCGGCGATCAGTTGTTCGCCCTGCATCTGCTCGACCTTGACGGCTTCAAGGCCGTCAATGATCTGCTTGGTCATTCGGCCGGCGACCGTTTCATCATTGAAGTTTCGCGACGGCTGCGCGGAATCATTCGCGATTCCGATACGCTGGCTCGTCTCGGCGGCGATGAATTCGCGATCCTGCAATCGAATGTGGCCGCCACCACCGATGCGGCCGATTTTGCGCACCGGATTCTGACGGAAGTCGCCGACATCACGACCTTTGACGGAGTTGCGCTGCGCTCCTCCGCCAGCGTCGGCATCGCCATGCATCCAACGGACGGAGCAGACGCCGAAGACCTGCTGAAAAACGCCGACCTTGCCATGTACCGTTCGAAGGCCGAGCACGGAAACGCCTTCTGCTTCTTCGCCGCCGACATGCAGGCGCGCGCCCGCAACGACGCGCTGCTCGACGCCGAACTCCGGCTGGCGCTCGCAAACGAGGAATTCATTCTCTACTATCAGCCGCAGATCGACCTGATGACGGGACGCATCGTGGGGGCCGAAGCGCTGCTGCGCTGGAACCGTCGCGGCGAAGGCATCGTGAGTCCGGGCGTTTTCCTGCCGCGCGCCGAAGAAAACGGCATGATCGTGCCGATCAACGAATGGGTTCTGCGCGAAGCATGCCGGGAAGCCCGCGCGTGGCAGACCTCGGGGCTGCCGCCGCTGACGGTCAGCGTCAACATGTCCCCGGTGCAGTTCCGCAAGCGCAACGTGCCTTTGCTGGTCGCCCGCGTCCTGAGCGAGACCGGCCTCGATCCTCGCCGTCTCGATCTCGAACTCACCGAAACCATCGTCATGCAGGAGCCCGAAGCAGTTGCGAGCGAGCTGCAGCAACTTATCGAACTCGGCGTGAAGATCTCCATTGATGACTTCGGCACAGGTTATTCGTCGTTCGGCTATGTGAAGCGTTTCCCGGTGAGCCGCCTCAAGATCGACCAGAGCTTTGTCCGCAATGTCATCAGCGACATGAACGATGCGGCCATCGTGCGCGCCATCGTGACGCTGGGCCACAGCCTCGATCTCGAAATCATCGCCGAGGGCGTGGAGACATCCGATCAGCTGGCATTCCTGCGTGCCGAAGGCTGCGATGGCGTGCAGGGCTATTATTTTGGACGGCCAATGCCGTCGAAAGATTTCATCGCGCGCGTGCTGGAGGAACAGCCGCTCGCCCGGACAGCCTGATCGCCGGGGTTTTTCATGCCCGCCTCATCTGCTGTGAATGCCAATGCCCAGCGTTCGGGCGACGCCGCTCTGGCCGCCATGCGACTGGCGGTCGCGCTGGCGGCAGCGATTCTTTTCTCGTCCTTCGAGGCCTCTGGGATCGGCGAGGGTCCGCTGGCGCTGCGCTGGCTGTTGCTGGCGGCGCTTTGCTACGGGGCCGCAGGTCTGGCTTTCTGGCTCCTGATCGCCACGCGCCGCGTCGATGCTGTCCGGCTGCGCTACCTCATGCTGGCGGCCGACGCGCTTTTTGCCGCGGCTGTCCTTGCCGGAGAGGGAGAGCACGGCATCGTCATCTATGCGCCCGCCTTGCTGGCCGTTCAGTCGGGTCGTGACCGGTTCGGCCTCTTTTTCGGTCGCATGGTGGCTCTGGCCATGAGCCTTGTGTTTTTCGCCGCCCTCAAGGACGCCCCCGAATGGAGCGGCCATCCGCTGGCCCTTGCGACGCTGATGACGGGATTCTGGATGCTGGTCGCCCCGGGTTACGGACGTCTCTCGAAACCGCCTGCACTTGTTGTTGCCGGCGACCAATCCGCCAAGGTCCCCCGGCCAAGCGTCGAGCGAGCTTTCAATGCACCGGTTCCTCAACCCGAAACCGTTCTCCTCCGGCGAGTCAGGATGCTGGTCGCCCAGGGCGACCGAACGGGCCGAATCCTGCTGACAAAATGCCTCGAACGAGCCGGGTATGACGTGACGCCAGCGGCGGATTCGGGCGCCGTCATCGCGGCTCTGGACGCCGCGCAGGGCGATCGGGAATATGCGGCGCTGATCCTCGATCTTGATCTTCCGGGACCCGGCGGCAGCGCGCTGGCCCGGCTTGTGCGGGCCACGCGGCCTGACGCAACCGGTCTCCTGATCATTGGGCTCGACGGATCCGCGAAGGCTGCCAGCGTCGTCCACCCGGACGAGTTCGGCCTGGACGAGTGCCTCAGCCGCCCGGTTCATCCGGGCAAGCTTCTGGAGCGCCTCGAGAACTTGCTGCCGCAATCGCAGCCCGTCCCGCTTGGGGAGAACGCCGCGCCGCAGTCCGACGAGGCTGCGACCGAAAAGCTCGCGCAGGCGCTCGACCTGCGGGCCCTGCGGGATCTGGAAAATCTGGGCGGCCGCGACTTTGTGCGCGACATCGCCAACCAGTTCGTGGCTGACGGGGCTGCGGCGCTCCGAAGCCTCGCGCATTCAATGCAGAAAGGCGATGCGTCCCTGTTTCGCGATCAGGCGCACGCCCTGCGCAGCAGCGCCGCGAATGTGGGCGCGCGTGGCATCTACACGACCTGTCTGGCATGGCGTGAAATCGAAAGCGATGATCTGGCGGCCAACGGCCACGCCTATCTGCGCGACCTTCACGAGCAGTTCGAGGAAGCAACGCGCTTTCTGCTGCAATATCTCGACGATCCGGTCGACGCCCCCCATGCTCCCGCAGAGCCTGCGCAGGAACGGGCGGCGTGACAGACTGTTATCCTTCGCCCTCGGGATGCGATCCTCTGCCACAGGGGCAGGCTTGTTCAGCCCCATGGAAATCTCGTATATCTGGGAGCAATCCGGCAATTCGACGCGCGCCGGACCGCAGGAACAAAAGCCCGGCGAGGGTGAACGCGTCGAAGCCCATTTGGAAGGAAAAACGAATGAAATCGAAGTTTGTGCTGCTCGCCTCGCTGGCGATCGCGCTCGGTGTGTCCGGGCAGGCTTCCGCCCAGGATCTGGCGGCCGGCGAGCGTTCGTTCCTGAAATGCAAGCCCTGCCATCAGGTCGGCGAGACTGCCAAGAACACCGTCGGTCCGGTGCTGAACGGCATCATCGGCCGTCATTCGGGCACGTATGAAGGCTACAACTATTCCGACGCCAACAAGAACTCGGGACTGACCTGGGACGAGGCGACCTTCAAGGAATACATCAAGAACCCGAAGGCCAAGATCCCCGGCACCAAGATGGCTTTCGCGGGCATCAACAGCGAGAACGAGATCAACAATCTTTTCGCGTATCTCGCCCAGTGGGGCGCGGACGGCAAGAAGAAGTAAGCTTGACGGCTTCTCCGCAGAGCAGGGCCTCATGTCGAAAATCGAGGCGCTCTCCGCAAATGACATCGCAGCGCGGCTGGTAACCCTGCCGCGCTGGACCATGCAGGACGGAGCCCTGCAACGCTCCTTTCGCACGAGCGGATGGAAAGCGTCCTTGATGCTCGTCAATGCCGTAGGGCACCTGGCCGAGGTCGCGTGGCACCACCCGGACCTGTTCGTTTCATGGGACAAGGTGGTCGTCCGGCTGACGACCCACGACGCGGGCGGCGTTTCGGCCCGCGATTTCGAACTTGCTGCAAAGATCGAGGAATTCGTCCTCTGGCGGCCTGCCGGGGCGGACGCGCTCGAAGGCACGCCGGGCGATCCGCGCTTTGCCTATATCGTCCGTGATCCCTAGACTCTTGCGCGCACCGGCGAACTGGCACATGTCGGTGGAATGAGCCAAATCCGCCGGACCCCCGACGAAGTCCAACAAGGCCTGAATCCGCTGTCGGTCCTGCCGGTTTTCTTCAAGCTGGACGGCAAGAAGGCGATCGTGGCCGGCGGCTCGGATGGAGCGGCATGGAAAGCCGAACTGCTCGCGGCCTGCGGCGCCCGGGTGCATGTCTTTGCCGAGACTCCCGGCGAAAAGCTGCAAACCGTGGCGGCCGCAGCAGGCGTTGAAATCGTGCGGCGGGCCTGGCAGGCCGCAGATCTGGCGGGAGCTGCGATCGCCATAGGGGATCTGGAGTCCAGCGCAGAAATTGCCGAGTTTCGCGCTGCGGCGCGCTCCGCGTCGGCGCCGGTCAACATCATCGACAAACCGGCCCAGAGCGACTTTCAGTTCGGCGCCATCGTGGAGCGTTCGCCGCTGGTGATCGGCATTTCCACCGACGGCGGCGCGCCGGTCTTCGGACAGGCGATCAGGACCCGCATCGAAACGCTGCTTCCGGACGGCATCCGCCGCTGGGCCGCCGCCGCAAAAAGCTGGCGCGGCAGGATCGCGGAATTCAACCTCGATCTTCATATGCGCCGTCGTGTCTGGGAATTGTTCGCCCGCAAGGCTCTCGGCAATCCCGAACGTGCGCCGGCCGACGAGGACCTGCGGGCCATGCTGGATGTGGCTGGGTCCGAAGCGCTTTCTTCTATCGGCAGCGTCGCTCTCGTTGGCGCGGGGCCGGGCGATCCCGAGCTTCTGACGCTGAAAGCCGTCCGGGCGCTGCAATCCGCAGATGTAGTGCTTTATGACGATCTCGTATCGCCTGCCGTGGTCGCCATGGCGCGGCGTGAGTCGACCAAGCTGTCGGTCGGCAAGCGCGGGTTCAAACCCTCCTGCACGCAGGAGGACATTACGGCCATGCTGGTCGAATATGCGCGGGCCGGGAAGCGGGTCGTGCGTCTGAAGGGGGGCGATCCGATGGTTTTCGGCCGCGCCGCCGAAGAGCTGGAGCCGCTGGAAGACGCTGGCATTCCGGTAGAGGTGATACCCGGCGTAACCGCCGCATCCGCCGCATCCTCGCTCCTGCGGCGTTCGCTCACCGAGCGGGTGCGATCGCGCCGGTTGCAGTTTGTGACGGCCCACGCGCGCAACGGTCAACTTCCGGAGGATCTCGACTGGCGCGCCCTCTCGGACCCCAAGGCGACGAGCGTCGTCTATATGGGCGTCCGCACCCTGCCGGCGCTCGTCGAGCGCCTGATGCGCGAGGGAATGGCTGCCGACACGCCCGCCGCAATCGTCGAACGGGCGAGCTGGCCCGGAGAGCGGGCCATCATGACGACGCTGGGCGCTCTTCCGCGGGTGGCGACAGACGCCGGCGTCGGCGCCCCTGCTCTGGTCATTATCGGCGCGGTTCTCCAAAGAGACCCGCCGTGCGACTGATCACATGATGTGTTCGCAACGCTTCCAGATCACCGGCTGCGCAACCGGCGTGCCCTCGCGAACCTGCACGGTCGTTTCGTTCAGCAGGGACATGTAGATGGTGGAACCCGGGTTGGGCTCGGCGGCCGGCGTCACATAGGAAAATGAATGCCGGGTATAGTTCCCGGTCATTTGCGCGCCGCCCGGCGTTTTCAGGGACGGGCCCTTAATGGTGAGATGCTTTCCGTCGGGGCTGCACCAGTCGCCGTCAATCGCATCCGCAAAGGCCGGACCCGCGGCCAGTCCCAGTCCGAAGGCAGCTGCGGCAAGCCGCAAAACAACACGGTTGGAAATCATCGTCCGCTCCCGCCAATCGTTGCGATGCGGCAGTCTAGCCCAACGACGCGCAAAATAAATACCCCGGCGCGGAGCGCCGGGGTGCCCGGAATTCACGTTAGCAGCTTCAATTCCCGCTATGGGATGCGTGACCGCCCTTGCGGCCTGCCGCACTCGCAAGATTGTGATCCTGCGCGAAGCTGCGTTGCGAGGGCTTGACGCTCTGTCCGCCCTTCCGCCCGGCTTCGGCCGCCAGGGAACGGTTCATGGCGAAGCTGCGTTTGTCCTTCGGAACGCTTTGCCCGCCCTTGCGGGCGATAGCCTTCTGCCGTTCGGGATCCATGGATGCGAATCCCCGCGTCGACTTCTTTTTACCCTGCTCTTCCATCTGATCCACCTTTGAACACCGGACGCCTCACGAAAACGCGGCCGCTGCCCAAAGGTTCCGCTCACGTCGAAAAAAAAGTCGCAAACCGGCATGGAGAGCTCCATGTCACGAAAAACACGGTCTTTGCAGGCGCACACGATGGCCATACGGCAAGAAGCAAACGGGTTTCGTACGGAAACAGACACATTCGGTCCCATCGAGGTTCCGGCCGATCGGCTATGGGGCGCGCAGACCGAACGTTCGCGCATGAACTTTCGCATCGGCGACGAGCGCATGCCGTTGCCGCTGATTCACGCGCTGGCCCGGGTCAAACGGGTGGCGGCCCTGACCAATCAGGCCGCAGGCCGCCTTGATGGAGCCATTGCGGACGCAATTGTTGCGGCGTCCGATGAAGTACGAAGCGGCGCGCTCGATGACCACTTTCCGCTGGTCGTCTGGCAGACGGGTTCGGGCACGCAGACGAACATGAACCTCAATGAGGTCATCGCCAACCGGGCCAATGAAATGCTGGGCGGCGCGCGCGGACAGAAATCGCCCGTTCACCCCAACGATCACGTCAACATGGGGCAATCGTCGAACGATTGCTTTCCGACCGCGATGCATGTCGCGGCTGCGCTGGAAATCCACGCGCATCTTCTGCCGTCGCTTGAGGCGCTGGCGGCGGCGCTCGATCAAAAGGCGCGCGAATTCGTGGACGTGATCAAGATCGGCCGCACGCATTTGCAGGACGCAACGCCCGTCACATTGGGACAGGAGTTTTCAGCCTACGCGACACAGGCGCGCAACGGCGCATCCCGCATCCGGCTAGCCGCGCAGGGATTGTTCGAACTCGCGCAGGGCGGCACGGCGGTCGGCACCGGACTGAATACGGGCGCTGAATTCGCGGAAGGTTTCGCGCACCGCATGGCGGAGGAAACCGGCCTGCCGTTCGTCACCGCGCCCAACAAGTTCGAGGCGCTCGGCGCCCATGATGCGCTGAGCTTTGCGCACGGCGCCATTGTGTCCGCCGCCATGGGTCTGTTCAAGGTCGCAAGCGACATAAGGTTGATGGCGAGCGGCCCGCGTTCGGGTCTGGCGGAAATCCGCATTCCTGAAAACGAGCCCGGCTCCTCCATCATGCCCGGCAAGGTGAATCCCACGCAGGTCGAGGCCCTGACGATGGCAGCCGCACAGATCGCCGGCAACCAGACGACCATTCAGTTCGCAGCCTCGCAGGGTCATCTGGAACTGAACGTGTTCAAGCCCGTCATCGCGCACGCCTTTCTGCAATCGGTCCGTCTGCTCGGCGATGCGGCGAGAAGTTTTCGCGAACATTGCGTCGAGGGCGTCGAACCCGATCACGCCCGCATTGCGGAATTGCTGTCGCGCTCCCTGATGCTGGTGACAGCGCTCGCTCCGAAAATCGGCTACGACCGCGCGGCGCTGATCGCCAAGGCCGCGCATCGCAATGGCACCACGTTGCGCGAGGAAGCGATCAACTCGGGCTTCGTGACAGCGCAGGACTTCGATTCCATCGTGCGCCCCGAAGCCATGTTGAAGCCGGACTAGCGCCCGGCAGGCTCCGCGGCGCTGCGCGAACATTGGCGCGTGATGGCGTCGAGGCGTTCACGCTCCATGGGAGTCATGGCGTTCGTCAGAACCTTGCGCCACAGGTCGGCGCTGCGCGTCTCTGAAATCACGCAACCGCAGAATCGCGAGCACATCAGAGCATCCGCGCCGCTCGCCACGCATTGCGCTTCGCATTGCTGACGGAAGGGCGTTTCTTCGGGATCCCTGGCTGGCGCAAGGAGCTGAACGCCGACGAAAAGAACAGCCAGAAAAACCGGTTGGTGGATGAGATAGACAGCCAGACTGTGACGCCCGCCGAAAACCAGAAGCCGTGAAAGCGGATGGCCGGCGCGCCACTGCGTCAACCAATGCGGCAGACCATGCGCCAGCGAGGCTTGCATGGCCGCAAGTCCGAACAGCGTGAAAGCCACCCATGGAAAGAACGGCCTCCAGTCATTGCTCGGAGGATCGTATGTGCCGAGCCCCGTCCACCACCAGACCGGCTGATCGAAGAAGGGAGCCTGCACGAAGAATGGCGTTACAAGAATCAGGGCTGCCAGGACAGCCGCCATCCAGGCGGGCTTTCGCAGGAACGGCGTCGCCACGATAGTCCCTGCCGCGATGCAATGCAGGATGCCGAAGAAGATGAAGCTGTTCGGAAACGCATAGTAAGTGGCCGCCGTGATGAGCGCCGCCGCCGCCGCAATCACGCCGAGCCGCTGTCCCCAACGGGTCCACGAAAAGGAACGGCGGGCCGCCAGCACAAGGCCTGCCCCGACCAGCGCCAGAAAGGCTACGGCGATGCCGTGGCCAAACAGATGAAATTCGCGGCTCGTCGGAATCGCCCGGTCGATCAGGCCGAAATAGCCGAGGTCCCATGTCAGATGGTAAGCAAACATGGCCGCGAGCGCGAGACCGCGCAGCGCGTCCAGCGCCGGAATTCGCGGCGGCTCCGCTTCATACAGAACAGAAACCGGCGCGCGATTGTTCACGTCGGCTACTTTGCAGCCTCTCCGGCAAACTTGCTGAACACCATGTCGGGCGCGCTGGTGTTGTGGATCGACGGGACCTTGCGGCCCGCCCAGAACTCCGTGGCCTCGCCGCCCTTGAACTGCATGATCGGCGATTCGCCCCAGCCGACGCCACCCTTCGTGCGCCACGCCACATGCGCGACGTCCGCATTGTATTCGGTCGTGTACATGGAACGCATGGACGCGAAGGGCCGGCCTTCCGGCATCGCGCCCGAATAGGTGATGTCGAGCACTTGCCGGTTGTCGTCGAGAATCTCGATTTTCAGCTTCGCTTCGCCGCCGCGCACGAACTGGAGCGTGAAGGTGCGCGTATCCGGATCGAAAGCGATTTCCTTCAAAGCCACGATCGGGCGCTCCTGCACTTCCACCGGACCGATCAGGAAGGAAGATCCGTAGGCGGTCCAGCGCATGTCCTTGAAGGGCAGCGGGCGCGCGCGCCAGTAGCCGTCCGGCGGATACACCACCAGCACTTCTTCCGCGCGCTCGCGATGACGCACCCAAACCTGAAGCAGATGCAGGCCCTGCTCGGTGCGGGCCCCAACCTTCACCGGCACCGTGCCCGGCCGCCAGAAGGACGGAAAGGTGAAGCCGGTGATCCACAGATCGGGCGTTTCATAAATCGTCACGCGGCGGGAATTGTCGGCGTGAAAGACCGGATCCTTCGTCATGTCGCAAGCCGTGAAATCCGGCGCCCAGCGGTCGGTCGCTATTGTGCCGATATAGGCCGGATGGACGGCCTGAATGCGAAACTTGCGCACCAGCGGCGAGGTAAAGTTGATTTCCACATTGTCGCGTTCGGCGCAGAGTTCCGGCTCGCTCTTGTTTCCGATCTGCACTGCGATCTCGTTGGGATCGAACGTCTGCGCACGCGGCGCAGCAAGGCCCGCGAACAGAGTCAACGCCATCACTGAAGAAGCCAGAAATGATTTCATCGCAAACCTTCGCTGGGATTGTCGGACACAACCTACATTATAGCATAGATGTCGCCGGAATTCGCCCTGTCGGGAACTGTGGCTAGCCAGGCGCTGATGCGGGTCAGATCGACCGGCCGCCGGAAGACCATCTGCTGCGTCTCGCCAAGCGCCACATTGAACTTGGAGTAACCCAGAATCGCGCAGCGATCGAGACAGCGCTGCGCCACGTCGCGCCCGATCGTGGTGAACTCGAACGACAGGGCCGGAACCTGCCACCCGAGTCCTTCGAGCACCACGTCCTCGAAGCCTTCGACGTCGATCTTGATGAAGGCCGGCTGCCCGTGTTCGGAGATGAGCGCATTCAGCGTCGTGGTCGGAACGGTGATTTCCGAATCCCAAACCTGATCGTCCCAGCCGAGCGCATGTTCTGCGGCGGCGATGAATTGGGACGAGGCTGTCGAAACAGTCGGATTGCGTGAATTGACCCGGAGCGTCAGCGAGCCTTTTTCGCCGGCCGCCGCCATTTCCAGAATCGTGACCTCAGGATCCTTGCGGTGAAACCAGCGCGCCACTTTCGCCGGGCCCGGTTGCGGCTCAAGCGCCACGACGCGCGCCCCCAGCCTGCGGAACGAGCCGATCCGGTCGCCCACATGCGCGCCGATATCGAACGCCAGATCGCCGGGCTTTAGGAACTGCCCGTACATGCGGTCGAGCGCCACTTGATGTTTCTTGCTGCCGTGATAGATGCGGATCGAGCGCAGCAGCGCCTTCCACTCGCGCAGCCTCGCCAGCAGGCCGCTCATGCCCTCACCCCGCTCGCCTTTTCAAGCGCGACAATTTCCTTCGGCGGGTCGAATTCTTCCGGCAGGCCGCAGATGCGCGCCGCCGCGAGCTTCATTCCGAGGTCGGGGCGCGCGGTCGCGACCGCGAAGGGAATGGCGGTCAGGTAGCCCAGCGTCAACGGCAGCGCCCACGCCAGCAGAACGGGCGACCAATGCAGGAACAGGCCGTTCACCACGAGGCCGAACACAAGTTGCGGCCACAATCCACGCAAGGCCGTCGCAACCGACAGCGCATGTGCATCGCGCGCCTGCCCGTTCCAGATCACCGAACGGCCGAACAGAAGGCCGATCATGAAAAGGGTTGTGCGGAATGTCGTCACCGCGCCCAGCAGGAACGAAAAGGACACTTCGAGCAGCGCGCCGCCGAAGAATTTTCCTGCGCCGCCGTAGCGCTTCAGCGCCCCGGGCGTCAGCGCAATGTCGAGAAAGCCGGCGAGTTTCGGCGCCAGATACATGAACAGGAAAACGCAATAGAGCCCCGCCGCCGAAGCCGCCGGAAACAGGGCCGGATTCTCGCCGTCGAGTGGCTTGAGCGCGCTCAGCGCGATGATCGCCGTCCATGCCGGCAGGCCCACGAACATCGCAATCGCCCAGACAAGCTGGAAGCGGCTCATCGGCTGTATGTTTTCGAGGCCCAGCAGCTTGAAATATTGCATGTTGCCCTGACACCAGCGCAGGTCGCGCCGGGTGAATTCGAGCAGCGTCGGCGGATTGTCCTCGTAGCTCCCGCATTCTTCCGGCAGAACCCGCACGTCATACCCGGCGCGGCGCATCAGCACCGCCTCCACCTGATCGTGAGACATGATCGCGCCCCCGAACGGCGGTTTGCCGGGCAGCATCGGCAGATCGCAATGCTGCATGAAGGGCGCGATCCGCACCAGCGCATTATGTCCCCAGAAAGGACCGCAATCGGCCGCCCAATAGGCGCTGCCCATCGTGTAGGGCCTCATGCCGTGCCGCATTCCGAACTGAAAGATGCGCGCGAAGGCGCTGGTGGAAGGCGCTCCCACCACGAGGCTTTGCAGGATGCCCAGTTTCGGCGAGGCCTGTGCGATGCGGACGAGACGCAAAATCGTTTCGCCCGTCATCAGGCTGTCCGCATCAAGCGGCAGCATGAATTCGTACTCCGCCCCCCAGCGGGCGCAGAAGTCGCGCACGTTGCCGGCCTTGAAGCCGGTATTCTCGCTGCGGCGGCGGTAATGAATACGCGCATGCGCCGGATTGGCGTCGCGCCACGCCGCAAAGGCCTTCTCTTCCAGAATGGCGACATCCGGATCGGTCGTGTCGCTCAGCACAAACCAGCCGAACATGTCCCCATAGCCGGTGAGATCGACGGACGCCTTCACGATATCGAACCGCCGCAGCGCGCGCTCGGGGTCTTCGTTGCGGAGCGTCATCACGATGGCGGTGTGCAGGGCGATCGGCTCGTCGTTGCGCACATCGGCCGCATAGGGGGCCACGAGATCGAGACCGCCGCGCCGGAACTGCAACAGCCAGACTCCGATGATCGCATTCCAGACGCCCAGCACGCTCCACGGCGCGGCTATGGCGAAGCAGACGAAGATCGCCACATCCACCGCGCTCCAGCCCTGTTGGCCCAGAATGCTGGACAGCCAGAACAGCAGCCCCAGATAGGTTGCAATGTTAACCGAGATCACCGCCAGTCGCCGCCGGGTGATCCGGGCGGGCGAAATCGACGTTTGACTCAAGGACGCGAGCGCATCCGTTCGTTCAGGCGTGGACACGGACGACATGCGAACGCAAACCTCCCATTCGCGCCGTCCGAGGCTGGCGCTCAGACCCAGTTTGGCCTAACCGGAAAGAAACACGAAGGCGGACCTATGGCGGGGCAGCAGAAAAAGCAAGGCGCGGATGAGGCGGAGGATATGCCTGCGGCCGCGCTTTGGTACGAAGGACCGGGCCGCGCGGCCCTGAGGTCTGCGCGCTTGCCGCAGCCCGAACCCGGCATGGCGGTGATCCGCACGCTATGGTCTGGCTTGAGCCGAGGCACGGAGCGTCTGGTGTTCCGCGGCCGCATTCCGGCCACGGAATACGAGCGCATGCGCGCCCCGATGCAGGAAGGCGATTTCCCTTTTCCGGTGAAATACGGCTATGCGGCCGTCGGCCTGGTCGAGGAGGGCCCGCCTGAATGGATGGGCCTCAATGTCTTTTGCCTGCACCCGCACCAGACGCGCTTCGCCGCGCCGCTGTTTCGCTTGACGGAAGTGCCCGCCAACGTCTCCGCCCGCCGCGCCACTCTGGCGGCCAATATGGAGACGGCCCTCAACGCGCTCTGGGACTCCGGTGCGGGTCCCGGAGACCGTATCGTGGTTGTGGGCGGCGGATTGCTGGGCCTGCTGATCACCTATCTCGCTGCGGGCATGCCCGGCGCCGATGTGGCAGTGGTGGACATTGACGTCACGCGCGCGCCCATTGCGAAGGCCTTCGGCGCCCGCTTCGTGCCGGTGGGAGAAGCCAGCGGTGCCGGGATCGGCGAGGCCGATGTGGTGTTTCACGCCAGCACGACCGCAGCAGGGCTGACGACAGCATTGTCGCTGGCGGGACTTGAGGCGCGCGTGGTGGAGCTGAGCTGGTACGGCGACCAGTTTGTAGCTGCTCCTCTCGGCCAGGCCTTTCACAGCCGGCGGCTGAAGCTCGTCTCGTCCCAGGTCGGGCTCGTGGCTGAATCCCGCCGCACCCGCTGGACCCACGCCCGCCGGATCCGCAAGGCGCTGGAGCTTCTGGCCGACGACAAGCTCGACCTTCTTGTCTCGCACGAGATCGCCTTCGAGGAACTCCCCGAAAAGCTGCCGGACCTGCTCGCGCCCGGCGCTTCGGGCCTTGCGACAGCCGTGCGGTACTGAACACAAACGGAGTCAAACATGTACGCGTTGGAAGTGCGGGACCACATCATGATCGCCCATTCATTCAAGGGCGAATTCTTCGGGCCCGCGCAGAACATGCACGGCGCGACCTTCACGGTCGATGTGGCGTTCTTTCGCCCCGAACTCGACGAGCATAACGTGGTGGTCGATATCGGTCGCGCGCTGGACGCCCTGAAAGCCGTTCTCAAGCCGGTCAACTACGCCAATCTCGACGAATTGCCGCAGTTCAAGGGCATCCAGACGACGACTGAATTTCTCAGCCGCTACATTTTTGACGGCATGGCGAATGCGGCCCGCACGGGCGAGCTTGGTCCCGGCAGCGACGGCATCGAGCAGATTCGCGTCACGCTGCATGAATCCCATGTGGCGCGTGGCTGGTTCGAAGGACCGGTCAAGCGCTGATGCGCCGCGTGATCTTCGCAATTCCCGGCGATCTATCAACGCTGACCGGCGGTTATGGGTATGACCGCCGCATCATCGAGCATCTTCCGGCCTGCGGAATCGAACCCGTTCATTGTGAACTGGCCGCCTCCTATCCGTTTCCGACCGCAGCAGATCAACAGCAGTCCGTCGCCAGTATCGCCCGCGACCGTCGCGGCGATGTCGTCATGATCGACGGACTGGCTTTCGGGGCGATGAGCGCCGAGGTGGTGCGCGGCATCGGCGCGCCGCTCGTGGCGCTGGTCCATCATCCGGTTGGACTTGAGGCCGGTCTAAGCCGGCAGGATGCAGAGCGCCTTGTCGCCACCGAACGCGCCGCCCTTGCCCTTGCCGATCATGTGGTGGTCACCAGTTCCGCAACGCGCGCAACGCTTCTGGCGGATTTCGGGGTTGCGCCGGACCGCATTTCGGTCGCCGAACCCGGGACCGACCGGGCAGGACGCGCGCGAGGCTCCGGCTCCACCACATTCAACATCATCACCGTCGGCGCCGTCGTTCCCCGCAAGGGATATGACATGCTGGTGGCGGCGGTGGAGCGCCTGCGCGATCTCGACTGGCGCCTGCGCATCGTGGGAAGCACCCGGCGCGATGCAGCATTTGCGGCTGCGCTGCAGTCACAAATCGAGGCGTCCGGCCTGGGGTCACGCATCGAACTCGTTGGTGAATGCAACGCTGCTCAGCTTGAACCGCTGTATCAATCCTCCGACATCTACGCCATGTCGTCACATTACGAAGGCTACGGCATGGCGCTGGCGGAAGCTCTGGCGCGCGGCTTGGCCATTGTCACCACGACGGGCGGCGCGGCGGCCGATACCGCGCCCGATGACGCCGCCCTCAAGGTTGCGCCCGGCGATCCGCAAGCCTTCGCGGATGCCTTGCGCCGTCTCATGACCGATGCGGACCTGCGTCATCGCTTGTCGGACAATGCCTGGCGCGCGGCCGGCGGCCTGCCGCGCTGGGAAGATGCGGCGCGCATCGTCGCCGATGTCGTCAAACAGGTTGGAGGCCGCGCATGAGCTTTTCAGCAGAATGGCTCGCCTTGCGCGAACCCGCCGATCACGAGGCGCGCAGCATCATCCTGCGCAACCATTTGCAGGCGCACCTCGCCAACCGGGACGACGTTGACATCATTGATCTGGGATGCGGGACAGGCTCGAATCTTCGCGCGCTCGCGCCGCATCTGCCTCCACGCCAGTCATGGCGTCTGGTTGATTACGACCAGACGCTTCTCGATGCCGCGCGCCGGACATTGCGCGATTGGGCGGATTCGGCGAGCGACGCCGACAGCGGGCTGGTACTGCAGAAGGATCGCAAGACCATCACGGTCGTCTTCGATCGCGTCGATCTAGCGGCCGATCTTGAAAAGCTGCTGGCCCGCAAGCCTGATCTGGTGACTGCGGCCGCGTTCTTCGATCTTGTTTCGCCAGAATGGATCGCGCGCTTCTGCGATGCTCTCGCCGCGCATAGACTGACGTTCTTCACCGTCCTGACCTATGACGGGCTGGACCGCTGGCTGCCGCCGCATCCGGCAGATGAGGCGATGGTGCGCGCCTTTCATGCCCATCAGGCAACCGACAAGGGCTTCGGAATGGCGGCCGGGCCGCAAGCCTCGCACATTCTGCAGCAGGCGCTTACCCGGCACCGTTACCGGGTCGTCATGGAGCCGAGTCCGTGGAAGCTCGGACAGACGCAGCGGGCCTTGATGAATGCGCTTTCGGATGGTTTCGCCGGCGCGGTCGCCGAAACCCGAATGGTTCCGGCGGATATTGTCGAGTCATGGCGCGTGGCGCGCCGCGATGCGGTGTCTTGCGAAGTCGGCCACTACGATCTGTTGGGTCTGCCGAGCGCGGATTGAAGCCGGTCGAGCGCCGGTCCCCATGCGTCAGGCAACATCCGGTGCAAGACGCCATCGCGTTTGACGAAGGCGTGCATCAGCGCTCCGCCCGCATGAGCGATCAGCAGCGCCGCCATCAGCAAGGCAAGCGCCTTGTGCGCGCCGCCGAAAAAGCCCGACAGCGTTTCGTTCTGGGGAAGCAGGTTCGGCAGGATGAACAGGCCGAAAATCGACACTTCCGCCCGATAGGTGGACATCCAGAGCCATCCGGCGATCGGCACAAGAAAAATCAGCACATAAAGCGAGTGGTGCACGGCCGTGGAGGCGATGCGCTCGAATTTCGTCAGGCCCGCATAGGGAGCGGGCGCGCCGTAGGCGCGCCGGAAGATCACCCGCGCAATCGCCAGCGCGAGGACCAGAATCCCGAAAGAGCGGTGCAGGTTATAGGCGCGGTCCTGGATCGGGCCTTCCGGGAGCTTGTCGAGCGCAATGCCCATCGGGATGAGGCCCAGCACGATGATCGCCATGATCCAGTGCAGCCATTTGGCCGCACCCGAATATCCGGCCGGTCTTTCCTGCATGTGGCGTTCCTTCATTGTCCCGACAATTCGCAGTCGAACAGCACGTCGCCGCCCTGCAGCGGAAACACCCGCGTCGGCGGCCGCAATGCGCGGGACAATTGCGGAACCGGCGCGAGATCGAGTCCCGCCTTGCCGGAGCCGATGATGAGCGGCGCGACCATCAGATGCAAGCGGTCCACGCATCGGGCGTCTATGAAGCCCGAGATCGTCCTGGCGCCACCCTCCACCAGCACCCTGCGCAGGCCGCGAGCGAACAGCGCCCTGACGATGTCGGCAGGCGGCATCGCCCCGTCGTGACTGGCGATCCGCACGACCTCGGCCCTGCCGCAGGATATGTCGGCTGACGTCATCAGCAGGCAGCGCGCGCCGTCCTCCTGAAGCCATTTGTAATTTTTGTGCAGACGTCCGCGTGGATCGATCACCACGCGCGCCGGCAGATGCCGAACCGGGCCGCGCCTTACATTGAGTTGCGGGTCGTCCGCCTCGATGGTTCCGGCCCCGACGACTACGGCGTCCACATGGGCGCGCAGCAGATGAAGATGGTCGAGCGCCGCTTCACCATTGATATAGCGGGATTCGCCGCTGATCGTCGCGATGCGCCCATCGAGCGATTGCCCCAGTTGAGCCACCACGAAAGGCCGGCCGGGATCAGCCTCCAGCAGGGGGGTCAGAATCTGCGCCTGTTCCGCATTCAGTCCCGAACCCACATTTCCCTCCCGGAGGCGTGATCCGCGCTTGCTCAGAATCCATATACACTTGGTGTGCAATAACAACGGATGCAGGATCGAGCTGTCATTGAACGGCCACAAGACCGACCGATGATGTTCCGTCCGCTTCGTCCAGACGTAAGGTAACGAGTAATGTCCAATTTGCCTCCCGCTTCCGGCATGGGTCAGATTCAGGTTGAACGGGCCCTTGCGGAAGTGCGAGCCGGCCGGCCGTTGCTGATTCGCGCCGGTCGATCGCGGATCGTGGCGATCTGCGTGGAGGCTTTGACGCCCGAACTCGCCGACTGGCTGCAGCCTTTGGCGCGTCATCGCTCGCGGCTCCTTCTGCCCGCGCCCCGGTTGCGCCGTCTGGGCCTCGAGCGCCAGTCGCCGGGCGCCATCGCCCTGCCGCGCCTCGACCTTGCCCGGATCGAGACCCTTGCCCTTCAGGTCGGGGCGCGGTTCGATGCGCCTGTCGCGGCCCTCACCCGTCTTGACGCCGCCGCTCTGGAACTGGCCCGGATTGCGCTGGTCCTGCCCGCCGTCGTGGTGGCGAATGTGGCCGGCCCCGCCGTGGCCCAGACCGGCATGCTGGAAGTCGAGGCCGCCTCCATCGAACAGTTCCGCGCCGCCAACGTGGCCAGCCTGAAGATCATTTCCCGCGCGCCGGTGCCGCTGGAAGGCGCTCCGGACACTGAATTTGTCGTCTACCGCGGCGGCGAGGGCCTGCGCGATCAGGTGGCGGTCGTGGTCGGCAAGCCGGACCTGAACGACACCGTCACGGTTCGCCTGCATTCGGCCTGTCTGACGGGCGACCTGTTCGGCAGCCTGAAATGCGACTGCGGCGACCAGCTTCGCCATACGGCGAAATTCATGGCCGAAAACGGCGGCGGTGTGCTGCTCTATCTGGATCAGGAAGGGCGCGGCAATGGCCTGTCCAACAAGATCCGGGCCTACAAGCTGCAGACGCAGGGCTTCGACACCTACGACGCCGACGAGGTTCTGGGTTTCGATCACGACCAGCGCGGCTTCGATTTTGCCGCCGGAATGCTCAAGCTGCTGGGCGTCAGGCGGGTCCGGGTGATGACCAATAATCCCTACAAGATCGCCGCTCTCGAGACCGCCGGGCTTGAAGTCGACGCGCATCAGCGAATTTTGGGTCGCAAGACAGATCAGAACGTGATGTATCTAGCGGCCAAGCGCGACCGGGCCGGGCACATGATCGACATGGACATCGCCAGCCAGAAGGGGTCCGCCAAGGAGTGACCCGCTGGTGCGACCGACCGACGTTGAAGGAAGGCCCGAAGGGCCCGGGCTGACCATTTTCCTGTTCACCATCGGATCGATCGCACTGGCCCTTCCATGGCTCAGCGGCGTCGTGACGATTCCGTGGGACGCCAAGGCTCATTTCTATCCCCAGATCGAATTTCTGGCGAAATCGCTCCACGCCGGCGAAAGCCCGTTCTGGAACCCCTACATCTTCGCCGGATCGCCCCAGATCGCCGATCCGCAATCGCAGATCTTTTCCCCGCCCTACCTGTTGCTCGCCTGGCTCGACCCTGCGCCGAGCTTCGTGGCGGTCGACGCGGTGACGTTCGCAATGCTCTGGGTCGGAGGCGTGGCTGTCGCCATGTTCTGTCTGGATCGGGGATGGCATCCGGCGGGCGCCATCGTGGCGGCGTTCGCCTTCGCCAATGGCGGCTCGGCTGCATGGCGCGTGCAGCATACAGGCGAGGTCGTCAGCTATGCGTGGTTCGGCATCACGCTGTTCCTGCTGGCGCGCGCACTGGATCGCCGCTCCTATCTTTACGCCATCGCCGCGGGCGTCACGGCCGCCTGCATGGTGCTGGGCCGTGACCAGATCGCCTATCTGTGCGCGCTGATTTTGGCGGGCTACGGAATCTGGTGGATTTTTTCCGGCGCCGAGCGCTGGGCGCGCTTGCGCAGCGCGACCGGGCCGCTTGCGGTTGCATCGCTTGTGGGCCTGGCGCTCATCGCGGTCCCGCTCGCCCTCACAATTGCGCTGGCCGAACAGTCGAACCGAACCGAAATCGGCTACGAGGGCGCGGCGAACGGATCGCTGCCGCCGCCGTCCTTCCTGACCTTCATCGTCGCGAACCTGTTCGGCACCGATGGTCCGATGAAGGATTACTGGGGCCCGCCTTCCTCGCAGATCTGGGGCCCGAACCAGATCGCGCTCGCACGCAACATGGCGGATGTCTATGCAGGCGCGCTCCCCTTCGCGGCTGTCGTGACCTACGGGGTCCTTCGGGGGCATTTGCTGGCGCGCGAAATTCGCTTCTTCACCATCGCGCTGGTGGCGATGACGCTCTATGCGCTCGGCGATTTCACGCCCTTCTTCAAGCTGGCCTGGCGCCTGCCGGGAATGGACCTGTTCCGGCGTCCGGCCGATGCGACCTTTCCGATCGGCGCTCTCTTCGCCATCGTGGGCGGATATTGCGTTCACCGGGTAATTTCGCAGGAGGGCGGTTTTCATCGCACCCGTTCGGCGATCGGCGCGGCCGCCGTCATCCTGCTTATAGGCTTGTGCGCTCTCGTCGCCTACGACAAGGGACGGCTCGAACAGGCCATGTCGGCCCTGCAACTGGCGGCCATCCTGTTCGTCGCCGCCGGACTCGTGATGGGCTTCGGGGCGCGTTTGTCCCGACACAATCCTGCTGTGCTGATGTTCGTCGTGGCGATTGTGCTCATCATTGATCTGGGCGTCAGCAACGGCCCAAATGAATCGACCGCCTTGCCGCCGCAGGCCTATGACGTTCTCAAGCCCGACACGAAGAACGAAACGATTGCGCTGCTGCATCAACGCATCAGCGACAATGCCGGCCCGGATCGTCGCGACCGCGTCGAACTGGGCGCGGTTGGTTTCGAATGGCCGAATGCCGGGATGGTGCATCGCATCGACCATTGGCTCGGCTACAATCCGATTGTGGGCCGCGACTTCCAGCGCGCCACCGGGGCCATCGATCACATCGCGATTCCCGAGCAGCGCAAGTTCGCGCCGTTGTTTCCGGGCTATCGGTCCACCATGGCCGATCTGCTCGGCCTGCGCTGGGTGGCGACCGGCGTTCCGGCCGAACAGCTCGACAAGACATTCAAGCCCGGCGACCTGACCCAGATCGCCCGGACGGCCGACGCCTATGTGTATGAAAACCCGCGAGCCATGCCGCGCGTCTGGCTGGCGAACGAGTCCCGCAAGGCGAATTTCGACGAGATGATCGCAAGCGGCGTCTGGCCCGAAGTCGATTATCGTCGCACCGTGTTGCTTGAGAATCCGCCTGCGGCGGAACCGCAACGCGCGCCTGGAACCGCGCAGTTCGAGAGCTACCAGAACACCCGCATCGTGGTGGACGCCGATTCCCCGGAAGGCGGCTATGTGGTGTTGAGCGACGTCTGGCACCCGTGGTGGGTCGCAACCGTGGATGGAGAACCGGCCGAGATCCTGAAGGCGAACGTCCTGTTCCGCGCCGTGGCCGTGCCGCCCGGACGGCACAAGGTGGAGTTCCGCTTTCGGCCGCTCAGCGGACTATGGCGGCAGATGCGCGAGCGTCTGTAGGCCTATTCCAGCCGCACGACGACGCTGTCGATCGCGCCTTTTGCATCCATCACCGACACGCGCGCAAAGCCCGCGCCATCGGGAGTCCAGGTCGTCTGGCGGCGCGCATCGGGCGCGCCCAGAGGCGCGCCATTGATCATCCATGTGAGCGGCAGCGCGCCGCCCTGGGCCTTCAGGGCGAGCTCGGAAATCTGCCCCTGTATGATGCCGAGATCGACGCGCGCACCATCGGGCGGGTAGGCGATCCGCAGGGGCGCAACCGCGGTGGCCGCTACGGTCTTGGGCGCATCCTTGCGCAGATGCCGCAAGGGCGGCGGAAGGCCTGCTGTTGTTGAAATCAGCACATTGGGCGGGCGCGGAATGGCTTCCGGCTCGCCCGGCACGCGGCTGAACGCATCGAACAGAACCGGCGCGGCCACCTGTCGGGCCACGAGGCCCGATACGGCTCCGTTGTCGGCGCGCCCGAACCAGACCGCAATGGTCATCCGCTTGTCGAACCCCACCGCGACCGCGTCGCGGTAGCCGTAGGACGTGCCTGTCTTGAACGCGAGGCGGCCGTTGGTGGCGTTGGCGGGCGGCGGCGCGCCGCGCAACACATCCGCCACATACCAGCTCGCCACAGGCTCCGAGATTTGCCTCTGTCCCGCAGCGGGCTTCGGCAGATCGAGCCGACCCACCAGCTCCGGCACATCGCCGGCTCGCGCAAGCCCGGAATACAGGCGCGCAAGATCTTTCAGTTTTATACCCAGTCCACCGAGCCCGATGGCGAGGCCGGGCGCGGCGTCGCCGCCGATGACAATCTCCGCGCCTGCATTGCGCAGCCGCGCCAGCAACCGCGCGGGTCCGACTTCTGACAGCAATTCGATGGCCGGAACGTTCAGCGACAATTGCAGCGCCTTGCGGGCCGTCACCTGCCCCTGAAACTTCATGTCGAAGTTCTCGGGCGCATAAAGTCCGTAGCGCGCGGGCCGGTCATCCAGAATGGTCTCGGGATGCGCGATGCCGTTTTCAAACGCGAGCGCATAGATGAAAGGCTTCAGCGCCGATCCCGGCGAGCGCAGGGCCTGCGTCATGTCGATGGAGCCGGCGCGCTCGGTCGAGAAATAATCTGCTGATCCGACCTGCGCGCGAATTTGGCCCGTCGCATTGTCTATGGCGATGATCGCTGCGGAAATCTTCGGACCGAGCTTTTCGGCGTTTTCGCGCGCCAGTGTTTCGAGCGAAGCCTGCAAGCGTGCATCAAGCGCGAAGTGCAGGATGCGCTTTTGCGGCTCGGCCTGATGCGCCGCTTCCGTCACATGAGCCGCCAGAGCCGGAAAGGCCTTGCGGTCGCGCGGCACGGATTCTGCCTTTGCCTGATCGGCTTCTGCGCGCGTCAGGACGCCTGCGCGCGCCATGCGGTCAAGCACGCGATTACGCGCGACGCGTGCGATTTCCGGCGCACGATCCGGTCGCCGCGTCTCGGGCGATTGCGGCAGCGCGACCAGCAGCGCCGCCTCCGCATACGAAAGCCGCTTCGGCTCCTTGCCGAAATACGCAAGGCTCGCGGCCCGCACGCCTTCAAGGTTTCCCCCATAGGGCGCAAGGGCGAAATACAAATCGAGAATCTGCGTCTTGGTGAAACGCTGTTCCAGTTCTAACGCGCGGATGATCTGCCGCAGCTTCGCCGCGCCGGTGCGCTGGTCGCGCGGCTCCAGCAGCCGCGCGACCTGCATGGTGATCGTGGAGCCGCCCGACACCACGCGCCCGTTGCGGGCCAGTTGCGACGATGCGCGCAACATGGCGCGCACATCGACGCCCGTGTGCTCCCGGAAGCGCCGGTCCTCATAGGCGACCAGCATGTCGAGAAAGCGCGGATCGACGTCGCTCGATGTCAGCGGCAGACGCCAGCGGCCATCCTGCGTGGTGAAGGCGCGCAGCAGCCGTCCTTCGCGGTCCACCGCAATGGTCGAGCCCTGATCGACGAATGACAGGTCGAGTGGGCCGAGCGATCGCTTCGCGGCTTCCCACGACGCCGGGACTCCCAGTCCCAGCGCCGCGATCAGAATCCCCGCAAGTGCAAACGCCCGGCGGCTCATCAGCGTGTTTCGCTGATCTCGACCGTTCCGAACGCCGTACGGCCGAAGCGTTCGGGGCGGTACATGTCCTCGATGGCGGCGGGCGGATGCACATAGCGTCCGGGCGTCACTGCCCGCACGATATAGGCGACCGTGAATGTCGCCTTGTCCTTGCCGGCGCGGTCGAAGGCCGCCACGAAACGATCGTCGCGATATTCGGCGTTGGCGGGTTCGACATCGCGCTTCAGCCACGAAAGCCCGTCAATCGAACCTCCATCGAACATGTTCGGATTGTCGATTTCGAGGCCCGCAGGCAGCTTGTCGACAAGCAGCAGGCGCGCATAGGCGGCTTCAAGTTCGGTGACTTTCAGCACCACCACCATGCGGTCGTTCTGCTTGATGCCTGCCGGATCGACCTGCTTGCCGTCCAGTTTGTAGAGCGTGCGCTCCACCTGATAGCCCTGCTGCGCAGCCGGTTCCGGCACGACCGGATTGCCCGACGTCGTCAGCACAAGCTGCGCGACCGCATTGCCCGCATTGCCGATTGTGATGCTGCGGCTATCGGTATTGTAGTTGCGCCAGGTGCGATAAAGCCCGCCCTGATGGGCCGAGCCGTCGACCGTCAGCGCCAGCGACTGCGCATCGCGCGACATGGCTTCCGCCGCCAGCACCATCCAGGCGTTCTCCTGTGTGCTGGTGTAGGTCGAAGTGTTGCGCTCGCTCGACAGGGTTTCGCTTGCACGGATGATTTGCGCGCGGTCGATCCCCGATTCAGCAGCCAGCGCCAGAAAACCTGCCGCATCGCGGAGCCGCGATCCATAATCGGAGCGCGAGAAACGTCCCTGCCTGAATGAGCCGAGCAGGTCGTTCGCCGACGCAAACACAGCTTGCGCGCGACCCCGGTCGCCCAGCAGCGCCAGCGCCGCCGCAATTTGCGCCCGCGACAGCGCCGTCGTGAACGAGGCGATCTTCGTGTCGGCCAGATAGCGAAGGTCGCCCATCACCGGGCGGCCGTTGCGCGCCAGCACATAGATCGCATAGGCGATTGCCTCGCCCGAACCCTCTTTCACATCGGTCGTGTTGGCGACCTGATTGCGCAGACGGTCGAGCGCCTGATCGAAGCTGCGTTGCGGCACTTCGAACTTGTTTTCGCGCGCCCGCGTCAGGAAGTCGCTGACGAACGCATCCAGCCACAGATCGTCGGCGCTGCCGGCGCTCCACAGTCCGAAGGCGCCCGACGAGTCCTGCCGCGTCAGCACACGCTCAATGGCATCGCGCACACGCTGGTCCAGTGCGCTGTCGAGCGCCAGCGCCTCTGTCGAGGCGAGTCGGTTCACATAAAGCAGCGGCATGGCGCGGCTGACGATCTGCTCCGAACAGCCATAGGGATAACGGTCAAGCGCCTGCAGCAGCGCCGCAACGTCGATGGACCCCATGGGCGACACCGCGACCGACACGGCTCCCGTGTTCGGCAGGAAGTCCGCCACCAGATCGCCCGAGAGCGTCACATTCGTGCCGGGCTGAACGGCCCGCACGGTGCGGCGATAGAGATCCGTCGTGCCGGGCTTCACGTTGAGCGCGAAACTCTGCGTCGCGGTTATGTTCGGTCCCGTCAGCTTGAGATCGATCACAGCCGTGCCGACGCCCGCCGCCGTCACCGGCACGGTGAGAGCCGTGCGGCCATTGGCGTCGAGCTTGAAGGAGCGGCGCAGGGCGTCGACCGGAATCGTCACCGGCCCGCGCACGTCGAGGTCGACCACATAGTCGCCCGACTGGCCTTCCACATTGTCGATCTGCATGTGGAAGCGAGACTGGTCGCCCAGCGAAAGGAAGCGCGGCAGCGTCGCCTGCACCACCACCGGGTCGCGGATGATCACGTCCTTCGCGGCGTGTCCGACGCGAGTCTTCGACCAGGCTTCCGCCATCACCCGCACGCTGCCGTTGAAGGCCGGAATTTCGAACGTCACCTGCGCGGTTCCGTCCGCCCCCACCTTCACGACGCCCGAATAACGCGACAATGGCTCCTGTGTGGGAAGGTTTCCTTCAAGGCCCGCGCCTGCTGCGTCGCCGCCGGAGCGGATCGCCCCGCGCGCGCCCTGCATGCCGTCGATCAGCAATCCGTAAAGATCGCGAATTTCGGTCGAGAGCTGACGCTGGCCGAAGAAGAATTCGCTCGGGTTTGGCGTCTCGTATCCGGTGAGATTGAGAATGCCGATATCGACTGCCGCGACCGTCACATAGGCCTCTTCGCCCGGCGTCAGTCCGGCGAGCGTCACGGGAATCGCGAAGGGTCGGCGCGGCTCGATCTTGTCCGGTGTATTGATCGACACTGTGAGTTTTCGCGCATCCTGATCAATGCCGAACCATGCAAGGCCGAGCGCCCGGCCAGGCATGCGCCGCGCCGCCTGATCGAGCGGACGATGCGCAATCGCAACCGCATAGGCGCCCGCGCCCCAGTCGGCCTTCACCGGAACCGAGACTTCGTTGTCGCCGGTCTTCACGTCCTGCACGACGAGTTCGCTCAGCTTGTCGCCTATGATCGCCACCGACGCCTTGCCGTCGAAGCGCGACGCGATGCGCAGCTTCATGGTTTCGCCCGCGCGGTAATCCTGCTTGTCGAGCGAGACTTCCAGAAGGTCCGGAGTTTCGGCCGTCGAGTCGCCCGACCAGCCCACGTCGAACGTGATCGCGGTCGGCTGGTCATTGCCGTCGTCGGAGCGCAGTTCGAGCCGATGCGCGCCCCAGCCCACGGCTGCCGCAATCTTCGCAGGTTGCGCGGCGTCGATGTCGATGCGGCCATCCGCGATCCGGCGCGAGGACTTGATGCGCTCGTAGCCCCAGCGGCCATCGGAATTGTACCACTGGTAATTTGTGCTCATGCGGTAGAGCGTCCATTGAACGCCCTTGCGCGCACCGCGCTGACCGTTGCTGTTGACAGCCGCCACGTCGAACGTCGCTGTCGCGCCGTCAGACAATTCGTCGAAATTCTTCTTGACCGCGATGACGCCGGTATTGGGACGCACCGGAATGGTCAGCGTGCGCTCAACGGCGCGCCCGCCCGGCTCGCCGACGCGCAGCACGATATGCGCCTCGACGGGACGCGGCGCGGTGAATTCCGGAATCTGCACCGTGATCGTCGCGCGCCCGCGCGCATCCGTGGTGGCGGGCTCCTCAAGTTCGTTCTTCACGGACTCGAAAGCTTCGTCTTCAAGTCCGACGCTGTAGCCCGAGAGTCCCGGCACCACGTCCTCGTCCGTCGTGCGGATCGTCACGTCGCCGGTGATTTCGAGGTTGGAGCCGGGCGCGCCGTACAGATAACGCGCATCAGCCTGAATGGTGACGGTCTGGCCCGAACGCGCTGCCTCCTCGACCGCCTTGATGGTGAAATCGAGACGTTCGGGAATGTAGTCTTCGACCAGAAAGCTTGTTTCTCCCACCGACGGGCTCTTCGGATCCGCATAGGCCAGGACCCGCCATGTGCCGGTCGCCACGTTCGGCAGCAGATTGACCGACCATGCGCGACCGCCGAGGCCCTGATCCTCGACCAGCGCGCGCTTGTAATCGACGCCGTCCGGGCGCTTCACCACGAGGGTCAGCGGCAGGCTCGACACCGACGCTCCGCGGGCGTCACGCAATTGCGCGGTGACGTTCACGGTCTCTCCCGAGCGGTAGACGCCACGCTCGGCATAGACGAACGCGTCCAGCGCCTTCGCGGTCGTGCGTCCCTTCACGCCGCGATCGGTGAGGTCGAACGGCGTCTGTGCGACGTCAAGGAAATTGTAATCCTCGTTCTTGTTGTTGGCGACCACGAGGCCCGGCGCCATGCCGGCGGCGCCGCGCGACAGGCCGGGGTCGAATTTCACATGGCCTGCGGCATCCGTCGTCCGCGTGGCCAGCACTTCATTGTTCCGCGCGATCAGCCGCACTTCGATGTTGGAAAGCGGCGCGGCGCTGGCGAGCGAACGCACCAGCACATGCACGCCGTCATCGCCTGAAAAAGCCGTCAGCCCGAGGTCGGAAACAACGAACCATTGCGTGGCGTTGTTGCCGTAAAAATCATCGTCGTTGTTGTCGATCCCGGCGCTGATCGGCTTCTCGCCGGACTTCGCGGCCATCACATAGACGCCGGGCTCCAGCGTCTTCACGGCGTCAAGAACCGGGAATGCGGTCGTCACGTCCTTGTTGAGTTCGCTCTTGACGTCGAGGACCCCCGACCAGACCTTCACGCCCTTCTCGGTGATGAACTCGCGCAGGCGGTACGTGCCCATCTGGGCGAGGAAATCCTCCGACCGGACGGTGGGAACCAGATTGCGGTCGCCGATGCGCAGCACATCGACCGCGATCTTGTCTGTGTTGACCGATACGACCGGGACACCTTCCTGTCCGACGCGCGGCAGGACATAATTCTTGCCGGTAAAACGCACCTGCGGCGAGCGGTCCCGCACATAGATTTCATAGTCGGCGGACTTCAACAGGCTTTCACCGACCGATGATGGCAGGCCTGCGCGCACCACGATGGCGTAGCGCTCGCCGTGCTTCAGCCCTTCGACGCAAAGCTGCTGGTCTTCCGCCGTGATGGCGGCGTTCGCCGCGCCCGAGACCGCCACGAAGGGCGCGAAATCCACCTTGCCGCGCTGCAGCGGTTCGGAGAACTGGTAGCAGACGCGCGGCGAGGCGGAATCGCTGTCCACCTTGTAGTCGAGAAGACGGAAACCGTATTCGGCGCGAAGGTTTTCGTAAGTCCGACGCAGCGTCACGTTGTCGTTTCGCTCAAGGCTCGCCTTGTAGGCGTTCAGCGCCAGCCGCCACATCGAGCGGCGCGAATAGATTTCGCCAAGGAAAGAAAGCGCCGCCGCCTCGTCATTGCGGGCCGTGGCGCGGTTGTAGGACGTGAAGGCCGCCGCAGAGGCCAGCTCATACATAATGTAGGAATCGTTGGCGCCGAGTTGGGCTGTCCCGAAAGCCGCGCGTGCATACAGCAGCCAGGCGGCCGGATCGCGCGGGGCAGCCGTGACGGCGGCCGATGCCGGACGCAGCGCATTGCGGGGCGAGGAGCGTTGCAGCGCCTGCGCGGCGTCGCGTTTCCAGTCATCGACGCTGCGGGTCGAGAAAACTGTCGCCGTATCCTTGCGCAACTGCTCTTCAAGCCGGATGACGTCGCTCGTCAGATCCTCTCGCACATAGGACTTCTGCGCGTAGGCGGATGTGGCCGCCAGAAGCATCGCGCCGGCGAAAAGGGAACGGGCGAAGTTGCGCATAAGCGCCTCCAGTCTTTGAGGGATATTATTGCCCCTGAATTCAGGCAGACTGCCATATTCCGCAGGAGTCGAGAACACGTCTTCCGGTCAACAGGGCGATACCGCTGCAATTTGATCCATAATGCCTCTTTCGGGCGGGGCGGATTTTCGCAATGATGCCGGACTGACCGACGGGGGAACTCATGCGCCTGCATCTCTGGCTGACCGTAGCGTCCGTGGCGCTGGCTCCTCTCGCACCTGGCGCCGCCGTGGCGCAAGCGCCTGCTCAGGCCCCTGCGCCTGCTCAGGCCCCCGTGCCTGCAGCGGACCCAGCTTTCGAGGCATCAAAGGCCGCCTTTGACGCGCTTTCCGAGGCGGAGCGCCGCGCCGTTCAGGAGGCGCTCGTGTGGACAGGCGACTACAAGGGCACCGTCGATGGCGGCTTCGGCCGCATGACCCGCGAGGCCATCATCGCTTACGCCAGGCGCGCCAAACTTCCCGCCGACGGCACGCTCGACCAGAAGGGCCGAGCAGCCCTCGTCGCATCAGGCCTGAAGGCGCGCGAGGCTGCGCAATTCAAACCCGTCACGGAAGCGAAATCTGGCGTCACCATCGGCATTCCGCAGAAGCTTTTCCCGAAAGTTACGCCCGGACAGGCCGGCGCTCGCTACGCAACGGCGGACGGAGCCGCCACGCTGGACGTCTTCGCCGCGCCCGACAGCGGCAACGACCTTGCCGCCATGTTCGACAAGCTGAAGGCCGACAGCCCCGGCCGCAAGGTCACCTATCGCGTCCAGCGCCCGGACTTTTTTGTCGTCAGCGGCGATGCGGGCGGAAAGACGTTCTCCACACGCGTCGCAAAAGGCGTCGCCAGGGATGCGCCCGTGCTGCGCGGCTATACGCTCGCCTATCCGGCGCAGCAGCGCGCGACGTTCGACACGATCAACATCGCGATCGCCAATTCGTTCAACCCGTTCGGACCCGTGCAGGTCGCGGCCGCGCCTGCAGCCGGCGGCGCGCAATCGAACCGCCCTGCCGGTCCGGCGCCCTCCGCCCCGCCGGTCGTGCAGGCGAAGCCGACGCTCGTCGCAACCGCCATTGCAGTTGCGCCTGGCAAGGCCGTGAGCGTGCTGGCGTCCCGCGCCTGCGCCGATCCGCAGGTCGGCGGCCGCAAGGCGACGCTCTCGCCGCAAGCAGGACCCGACGGCCTGGCTCTCTTCGACGTTCCCGGACTCAGCGCTCCAGCCCTGTCGCCCGCCGCCCATGCTGTCGGCGCGGCGGTCGTTCTGCAACAGGCCGCCCGCAGCGGAAATCCGCCCAGCGAACTTCTGGTCGCGCCCGGCGATCTGGCGGGCGATGCAGGCTCGCCGCGCGTCTTTGCGCCGCTTCAGGGTGGCTCGAACGGCGCGCCGGTGTTTTCCCGCAGCGGGGCGCTTGTGGGCCTGACGGCTGCGCCGGGGTCGGCGCCGCGTCTGGTGGCCGGGGTGGTTCCGGCCGCCTCAAGGTCCATGGTGGGTCCGGAAGCTCTCCGGGCGTTCCTGCAGGCGGCGGGCGTCGCCCCGGCTCCCGTTGTGGCCGGCACGGGCGAGAAATCAGCAGGCGAGATCGCCGCAGCGGCCCGCGCTTCCATCCTGCCTGTGGTCTGCACCCTCTAGGCCGGGTTGCGGTTCCGGCGCAGGACCTTCATAAGGCCTGCAGCTCAATCGACATAGCCGCATGAACCAGCACATTCCCGGCAAGCCTGCGGGCGAGCCTGCTCCCGAACAGCCCGCCGCAAATCCTTCAAGGCGCTGGGTCAAGCTGCTCGCCGGGCTTGTCAGTCTGCTGATCCTCGGCATCTCGGCCTATGTGGTCGCCAAAACGCTCGCTTCGATCAACTGGGCGGACCTGCGCATCGCCATCCAGAAGACCAGCATGGAGCAATTCGCGATTGCGTCGGTTTTCGCACTGCTCTCGTTCCTTGCGTGGACCGGCTATGATTATCTGGCCGTGCGGCAGCTCGGACTGAATGTGCGCTACCGCATCGCCGCGCTGGCGGCGTTTGCCTGCTATTCGATCGCCAATACGCTGGGCTTTGCGCTTGCAACCGGCGGCACCGTGCGGTTCTGGATCTACACGCAGAACCATGTGCCGCCCCGCCGGGTCGCGAGCCTGATCGTGATCGCCAGCGCCAATTACTGGCTCGGCTCGACCTTCGTTCTGGGCGCGGCCATGGTGCTGCGGTCGCGTGAACTTGCTTCCATCGCGCATCTGCACGCCTCCGTCAGCCTGCTGATCGGCGTCGGCATGCTCCTGTCTCTGGTCGCCTATGTTGTCTGGGTTTCGACCGCCCACCGGCGCATGACCATACAGGGCGTAACCCTGGAATTGCCCGGACTGAAGATCACGCTGGCGCAGCTTGCGGTCGGGACGATCGACATATTGTGCGCCTCTGCGGTGCTTTATGCGCTTTTGCCTGAAGGTCATGGCCTTCAGTTCTTCACCTATGCGGCCATCTATCAGGCGGCGAGCCTGCTCGGCATCGCCAGCAATGTGCCGGGCGGTTTCGGGCCGTTTGAGGCGACGATGCTGCAGGCGATTCCCGGCGTGGCGGCGGAAGCCTTGCTGGCCTCCCTGCTGCTGTTTCGGGTCGTCTATTATCTGATCCCGTTCCTGCTCGGCCTGGCGCTGGTGGGCGCGCACGAGGCGTTGCGCCACTGGAAGGCCTTGCGCTCGGCGATGCGCAAGGCGGACATCGGCGATGAAAGCCAGCCCGGGCTCTGATCAGCTTTCCCCGCCTTCGGCCAGAAAGGCCGGCGCAGAAATCACGATCCCCTTGTCGCTCTCGCCGATCGAAGAATTCTTTTCTCCATATGGCAATTGACGCAGGATGTGCCGGATCGCCTCGATGCGCGTGCGGCGCTTGTCATTGGCCTTGATGATGGACCAGGGCGCTTCCGATCCGTCCGTCATCGCGAGCATCTTCTCGTAGGCGAGCGAATAGTCGTTCCATTTCTCGATGGCCTTGAAGTCGAGATCGGACAGCTTCCAGCGCTTCAGCGGATCGTGCCAGCGCGCATGCAGGCGCTTCATCTGCATTTCAGGCCCGATGGACAGGAAGATCTTGATGATCCGGATGCCATCGCGCGCCAGCATGGCCTCGATGCCGGGCGTTTCGTTCAGGAAAGTGTCCGTCTGTTCGGGGGTGCAGAAGCCGAACACGCGCTCGACGCCGGCGCGATTGTACCAGGAGCGGTCGAACACCGCGATTTCGCCGCGCGGCGGCATGTGCGCCACATAGCGCTGATAATACCATTGGCGCGCTTCCACATCGGTGGGCTTCGGCAGCGCCACGATGCGGGCATTGCGCGGATTGAGATGTTCGGTCAGCCGCTGGATGGCGCCGCCCTTGCCGGCTGCGTCGCGTCCCTCGAACACGATGGCGACGCGCTGTCCTTCGCGCTTCACCCAGTCGAGCATCTTCAGCAGTTCGATCTGAAGCCGGTGCAGTTCCTTGTCGTAGGGCTTGCGTTTGAGCTTGCGCTTGTGCGGATAGCCGCCGGACCGGAACGCCTTCTGGTCGATCCACTCGGGCAGTTCCTTGGCGTGAATGTCGAAGACCGGTTGCGGCGGCTCCTGCGTCTCCGGTGTCTTTTCCTTCGGCGGCCTGGGCGCTTTTGTCATCGGTCTGTCATCCGTTTATGAGCCAGAATGGGCTTTTTCGACGTCATCGGCAAGATGCGCTAGGAAGCCGGCGGCGCGATTCAAAACCCTTGGAGCCCGATGGAAATCGATCCCGATATGGTCTCCCTTGTCATTGGGGCGATGCTGGACCCGGTGGTGGTGCTCGACGACGCCGACCGCGTGGTCGCTTTCAACAGTCCTGCCCGGTCCATCTATCCTGCGCTGGCGCGCGGCGAGGCGCTCGTCCGCATCATCCGCTCGCCGGTCGTGCTGGACGCCGTTGCGGCGGTTCGGGCTTCCGGTCAGGCGCAGAACGTGTCGCTGCTGGAACGCCTGCCGGTCGAACGGCTGTTCGACGTCCACGCCGGCCCGATCCGCGACGGCGTCAGGCTGTTCGTCGCTCTCACGCTGCACGATCTGACAGAGGCGCGCCGCGTCGAGCAGATGCGCGTCGATTTCGTCGCCAACGCCAGCCACGAATTGCGCACCCCGCTCGCCTCGCTTCTGGGTTTTGTCGAAACCCTGCAGGGTCCGGCGCGCGACGACGAGAAGGCGCGCGGGCGCTTCCTCGACATCATGCGCGAACAGGCGCGGCGCATGGCGCGGCTGGTGGACGATCTGCTGTCGCTCTCCCGGATCGAGCAGAACCAGCATGTTCGGCCCGAAACGCCGGTTGATCTGGCCGCCATCGTGCGCGGCGTGAACGATACGCTTGGACCGTCCGCGCGCGACGAGGGCATAGAACTGGCGATCGACGCCCCTGCTCCGGCTATGCTGCGGGGCGACCGCGACGAATTGATTAGAGTCGCAGAGAATCTCGTCGAGAACGCCCTGAAATACGGGGCGGACGCTGAACGCAAGCGCGTCGACGTGAAGGTGGTCGGGTCAGGGCCGGATATTGTGCTGTCGGTGCGCGATTATGGTCGCGGCATCGCCCAGGAGCATCTCCCGCGCCTGACCGAGCGATTTTACCGGGTGGATGCAGGCCAGAGCCGGGCGCGCGGCGGCACCGGGCTGGGTCTGGCGATCGTCAAGCATATCGTGATGCGCCACCGGGGCAGGCTGCGGATTGAGAGCAGACCGGGCGAAGGCGCGTTGTTTGAAGTATCGTTTCCGGCGCTCTGAACTCAGGCGGTGCGCTGCATCCGGCGTTCCCGCTCGCGTTCGCGACGGCGGTCCTGCGCTGGCTGGTAGGCGAGGCGGGAATGATAGGTGCAGTAGGACTCGCCGATGGTCGACTTGCCGCCGCAATAGCGGAATTCCGACGTCGCCGGATCGCCCAGAGGCCAGCGGCACATGGCTTCCTTGAGTTCCATGATCGTGACCCGTTCCGACATCGGAAGCAGGACTTCCTCGATCGGCTTCTGGATCGGAACCGCATCATGGATGCGCGGCGCGAAGGCGAGCGCGGTATTGCCGCGCACGATGGGGGCCGAGGCCCGCGGGGTGGAATTGCGGTGACTGCGCGCCTGCGGACGCGGACGGGGCTGCGCCTGGGCCGGAGCCTTGACGCGGCCCGACAGGCCGAGGCGGTGAACCTTGCCGATGACGGCGTTGCGGGTGATGCCATTGGCGAGTTCGCCGGCGATCTGACTGGCGCTCATGCCGTCCAGCCACATTTTTTTGAGCAGTTCAACGCGTTCGTCGTTCCAGGACATCGAGTCCTCCAGATGGGTTCCGCCGAGAATCCAAACCGCACCGCAGCGCCGGAAATTCCGACGTCGTTCAACGCGTTACGCTTTCAGATAGGTCCGCCGCGCACGAAATGTCGTAATCGACGGGCCGAAAACTACACTACGGGTTGAATCGGGCGCAAGAGTCCGAAATGCAACACTGGCGTTTTCCCCAGTTGATCCACGGCTCTTTTGCAGCCTCACGCCGCCGCAACCGGCGCAGCAGGGCGGTATTCACGCAGTTCGTTGACCCGGAGCCGGTTAGAATCTACATTATGCTGGTGATCAGCAGCCGCTCCTTTGGGGCGGCGCTTTGATTTTGAAGGCCATTCCGGCGCTTCCGATGGAGCCGAACGTGACATCCGCCCTGTTGCCGACCTATGCACGGATTGATCTCGCCTTTGAAAAGGGCGAGGGCGCGTGGCTGGAGGCTTCGGGCGGGAAGCGATTTCTCGACTTCGGCGGCGGCATCGCGGTCGCCTCGCTCGGCTATAATCATCCCGCACTTGTGAAGGCGCTCGTCGAGCAGGGCCAGAAGATCTGGCATACCTCCAACCTGTTCAGGATTCCCGAAGGCGAGAAGCTCGCCCAGCGCCTCGTGGACAACAGCTTTGCGGATTTCGTCTTCTTCACGAATTCCGGCGCCGAAGCGATGGAATGCGCGATCAAGATGGCCCGCAAGTACCAGTATGCGTGCGGCAAGCCTGAGCGCTTTCACATCATCACCTTCGAGGGCGCGTTTCACGGACGCACGCTGTCCACCATCGCGGCTGGCGGCAACAAGAAATATCTCGAAGGTTTCGGTCCCGCCGTGCAGGGCTTTGATCAGGTTCCGATCAACGATCTCGACGCCGTGAAGGCCGCCATCGGCCCGCAGACCGCCGCCATCCTGATCGAGCCCATTCAGGGCGAGGGCGGCATCCGGGTGTTTGAACCCGCGTTCCTGCGCGCCCTGCGCGAATTGTGCGACGAGCACGGCCTGTTGCTGATGTTCGACGAGGTGCAGACCGGCGTCGGGCGCACCGGCAGGCTCTTCGCCTATGAGCTGTCCGGCGTCGCGCCCGACATCATGTCCATCGCCAAGGGCATCGGCGGCGGCTTCCCGCTCGGCGCTTGCCTCGCCACCGCCGAAGCCGCAAAGGGCATGGTGTACGGCACCCACGGCACCACGTTCGGCGGCAACCCGCTCGCGATGGCGGTCGGCAATGCGGTGCTGGATGTGGTTCTGTCCGATGGCTTTCTCGACCATGTGGCCCGCACGGGGCTTCTGCTGAAGCAGCGTCTGGCCGAACTGCGCGACCGTCATCCGAGGGTCATCGCCGAGGTTCGCGGCGAGGGCCTCATGCAGGGCCTGCGCATCAGCGAGAAGGTGCTCAACACCGATTTCGCGGCTGCGCTGCGCGATCAGGGCGTCCTGCTCATTCCGGCGGGCGACAATGTGGTGCGCATGCTGCCGCCCCTGATCATCGGCGAGGCCGAAGTCGCCGAAGCCGTCAAACGTATCGAGGCCGCCTGCGTGGCGACCGAAAAGGCGCTCGACGCGCCCGCCAAGGTGCAGTGATGAACAGGCACGCTCCCGTGAACGCCGCCCCCCGGCACTTCCTAGACCTGACGGAAATGTCCGGCGAGGAACTGCGCCGCGTACTCGATCTTTCCGCTACCCTGAAGGCCGGCCGCCAGGAAGCCAAGGCGTCCGGCCGCAAGCCGCTGGCCGGCAAGGTGCTGGCGATGATCTTCGATCGCCCCTCGACGCGCACGCGCGTGTCGTTCGATGTCGCGATGCGCGAACTGGGCGGGGAAACCATCATGTTAACCGGCGCCGAGATGCAGCTCGGCCGCGGCGAGACGATTGCGGACACCGCGCGCGTCCTGTCGCGCTACGTGGACGCCATCATGATCCGCATTCTGGATCACGGCGATCTCTACGAACTGGCCAAATATGCCACGGTGCCGGTCATCAACGGGCTCACGAAAAAGTCGCATCCCTGTCAGGTGATGGCGGACGTTCTCACCTTTGAAGAACACAAGGGACCTATCAAGGGCCGCACGGTCGCCTGGTCGGGCGACGCCAACAATGTGCTGGCCAGCTGGATCCATGCCGCGCAGCGCTTTGACTTCACGATCAATGTGGCCACTCCCCCCGAACTTGCTCCGGCCAGGACCATCATGGACTGGGTGAAGCAGAGCGGCGCGCGCGTGAACCTCACGGACGATCCTTTTGCGGCCGTGAAGGGCGCGGATGCGATCATCTCCGATTGCTGGGTCTCGATGGGCGACGAGGAAGAAGCCCGCCACCGGCACAATCTGCTGTCTCCCTATCAGGTCAACGACAAGCTGATGTCCGCCGCCAACAAGGGCGCGATCTTCATGCATTGCCTGCCCGCCCATCGCGGCGAGGAGGTCACCGACGCGGTGATTGACGGGCCGCAGTCGGTCGTTTTCGATGAAGCCGAGAACCGGCTGCATGCCCAGAAGGGCGTTCTGGCCTGGTGCCTTGGGGTGGGCCAGAACTGATGGCCGATGCTTCGGTGACCCGCCCGGTTTCAGATGAAGGCTACGACGACACGATCTTGCCCTTCGCGGTCGAGCCGCTGGATGTGCGCGGGCGCGTAGTGCGGCTTGGCTCGTCGCTCGACATCGTCCTGTCGCAGCACGGCTATCCCGAACCGGTCGCGCGCCTCCTCGGCGAAGCATCCGCGCTGGCGGTTCTGCTGGGCTCGGCGCTGAAGTTCGAAGGACGCTTCCAGTTGCAGACGCGCAGCGATGGCATTGTCGAAATGCTCGTGGTGGATTTCGAAGCGCCCGACAGGATGCGGGCGCTGGCGCGGTTTGACGCCGCCCGGCTGGAGGAATTGTCCGCCGAAGCCCGGCAGGACAGCGCAGCACTGCTGGGGCGCGGGCATCTGGCCATGACGATCGATCAGGGCCCCGACATGTCCCGCTATCAGGGCGTGGTGGCCCTTGAAGGACAGGGATTGGAGGAAGCCGCGCACCAGTATTTCCGCCAGTCGGAGCAGATTCCCACGGTGGTGCGGCTGGCTGTTGCGCAGGTCTTTGCGGGCGGACGCCAGAACTGGCGCGCCGGCGGCCTGCTGGTGCAATTCCTGCCGGACTCGCCCGAGCGGCGTCGCCTGCCGGACATTGCACCCGGCGATGCGCCTGGCGGCGCAGCGACGCAAAGCCCCCATGCGGAAGACGACGCCTGGAGCGAGGCCAAGGCGCTTGCGGCGACCGTCGAGGATCACGAGCTGGTCGACCCGACGCTGTCAGCCGAAAGGCTGCTTTACCGCCTGTTCCATGAGCGGGGCGTGAAGGTTTTCGAGGCCCAGTCGGTGCGCCACCAGTGCCGCTGCTCCAGCGAGCGGGTGGAAACCATGCTGCGGAACTTCACCACGCAGGAGCGCCGCGACATGGTGGGCGACAATGGCCGCATCGGCGTCACCTGCGAATTCTGCTCGGTGCATCGCGAGTTCGATCCGAAACAATTCGATCCCGAGTAGTTCGCCCGGAATAATGATTGCCAGCGAGGCCGCGCTGGTGTGTTCTGTCCCGGTGAATCGTGAACGGGGGCAGGCACTTGACGATTCAATTCTACGATTTGGCCGGTGGCGACCTCAATGTGCGCTTCAGTCCGAACTGCTGGCGCATCCGCATGGCGCTCTGGCACAAGGGACTGGACTTCGACGATATTCCGCTGCGGTTCACCGACAAGGAGCCCATCGCGTTTTCGGGGCAGAAACTTCTGCCGGTGATCCGCGACGGCAATCGCTCGGTGCATGATTCCTGGGACATCGCCGTTTACCTCGACGGCGCCTATGCGGAGAAGCCGCGTCTTTTCAACGGTTCCCAGGCGATGGCCTTGTGCAATGTGCTGCGTTTCTGGGTGCAGGGCAGCGTCCATCGCGCCATTCAGCGCCTGATCATCGTCGATATTTTCAACGCGCTCGACCAGCGCGACAAGGCTTACTTCCGCTCGACGCGCGAGGCGCGTCTGGGAATGCCGCTCGAACAGTTTCGCGTGGCGACCGCCGAAGGCGTGCAGGAACTGAAAGCGGCGCTGACGCCCGCCCGCGAAGCCCTGCAATACCAGCCGTTCCTGAGCGGCCCCGCTCCGGCCTTTGCGGATTATCTCTTGTTTGGCGCCTTCATGTGGGCGCGCGCTGTTTCACCCGTTCGGCTGCTGGATCACGGCGATCCGGTCTATGCCTGGCGCGAGCGCATGCTGGATCTTTTTGACGGCGCGCCGCGCAAGATGGCCGGCCGCGGCGTCTGAACCTTTCCGGAGTTTCCCGAATGATCGAACTCCATCTGTGGCCGACCTCGAACGGACTGAAAATCTCGATCTTTCTGGAAGAGGCGCAAATCCCCTACACGGAACATCCGGTCAATATCGGCAAGCGCGAGCAGTTCCATCCGGACTTTCTCAAGATTTCGCCGAACAACCGCATCCCGGCCATCGTGGACCGCGCGCCTGTCGACGGCGGTGCTCCCGTTTCGGTGTTCGAGTCCGGCGCAATCCTGCTCTATCTGGCGGAGAAGACCGGCAAGTTCCTGCCGGCGGATTTGCGCAGCCGCGTCGCGGTGACAGAATGGATGTTCTGGCAGGTCGGCGGGCTCGGGCCCATGGCAGGGCAGCGCAACCATTTCACCATGCATGCGCCCGAGAAAATTCCCTATGCGATCAAGCGCTATTCGGACGAAACGCAGCGTCTGCTCGGCGTGCTCGACCGCAGGCTGGCGCTCGTCGAATATCTGGCTGGCGACTATTCGATCGCCGACATGATGTCCTATCCGTGGGTTCACTCCGCAACGCGCGAGGGCGACCCGTTCGGCGAATTCAATAATCTCAAGCGCTGGTATGATTCCATCAAGACCCGTCCCGCCGTGATAGAAGCCTATCGCAAGGGCGACGCCATCCGGGCAAAGGCCGCCAAATAATTTTGTGCGAGGCGCAGGGCGCGCAGGAGACGCAATGGCCGCCGCGCCGCAAGCAGAACAGCCTTCCACCGCAGGCTATGCGGCCTTCACCCATCGGGACTTTCGTTATCACGCCGGTTTTCGGTTCTTCACCGGCGTCGCGATGCAGATCCAGAACGTCGGCGTCGGCTGGTATCTGTATTCGGAGACGAAAAGCGCCTGGGTGCTGGGATTTGCGGGGCTCGTGGCGTTCTTCCCCTCGCTGGTCTTCGCGCTATTCACCGGCCATGTGGCGGACAATTTCAATCGCCGCATCGTGGTGTCGATCGCCTTTCTGGCCTGCAGCGTCTCGGCGCTCCTGCTGACCGTGATGACGGCGGTCGAAATCAGCAGCATCTGGCCGGTCTATTTCTGCATGGTGCTGACGAGCGCGGGGCGTTCGTTCGGCAATCCGGCTGCGAACGCCATAACTCCCATGCTCGTGCCGCGCGCGCATTTCGCCAATGCGGTCACCTGGTATTCAAGCTCCATGCAGCTGGCCACCATCTCGGGCCCGGCGATCGGCGGACTTCTTTATGTGTTCGGCCCTGTCGCGGTGTTCGGCACGGCAGCAGTCTGCTTTCTGCTGGGTGCATTGAGCGAATTGCTGATCCGCACCAAACTGAGGCCGGAGGGAAAGAAGCGCGACCCCGTAAGCCTCGAGTCCCTGAGCGCTGGGCTGCGCTTCATCTGGTCTAAAAGCGAAGTCTTCGGCGCGTTGACGCTCGATCTTGTTGCGGTCCTGTTCGGCGGCGCAACGGCGCTGCTGCCCATGGTGGCGCAGGACATCCTGCATGTGGACGCCTTCGGCATGGGCCTGCTGCGTTCAGCGCCCGCTGTCGGGGCTATCGGGATGGCGGTCGCGCTTGCTTATTTTCCGCTGCGCCGCAAGGTCGGCAAGACGCTGCTGCTGACCGTTGCGGCCTATGGCCTTGCGACGATCGCCTTCGGGCTGTCGACGTCCTTCGGGCTTTCGCTGGCGTTTCTGGCCGCCATGGGAGCCGCCAATTCGATCAGCGTCGTGATCCGTCACACGATGGTGCAGATCGAAACGCCTGACGAGATGCGCGGGCGCGTGGCGGCGGTGAACTCCATCTTCACCGGCACGTCGAACGATCTGGGCGACTTCGAAGCCGGCGCAACCGCAGCCCTGTTCGGCGTCGGTCCCGCCATCGTGCTGGGCGGCGTTGCGACGATCTGTTGCGCAGGCCTGTGGGGCCATCTGTTTCCCGCTTTGAGAGATCGGGACACGTTGCTGGGCGGCAAGGGCTGATGCGGCTCAGAGCGCCGGCGAGCCGTGGTCGTGCTCATGTTCGTGGTCGCCATGCCTGTGCCGGCCGCCGTCGCTGCGGATCGGCACCAGATTGACCTGCCCGAAACGCACGCCGCGCTCCGCCACCGTGGCTTCCGCGATGCGTCGCACCGCCTCGGTGCGGCCCCGGAACAGCGTCACTTCCATGCAATGGCGATGATCCAGCCGCGTCCGCATCGAGGAGATCGTGATGTCGTGATGCTCGTGCTGCGCACGGTCGAGCCGCATGGCGAGATCGCGACCGTCGTAATCGTAAACATACGAGACCGCCGCCACGCATTGATCCGTCGCGGGTCCGGTTTCGGTGCGGGTCAGCGCCTCGCGCACCAGATCGCGCATCGCCTCGGATCGGTTGCTGTAGCCGCGTTTGGCCATATAGGCGTCGATGGCTTCCGCCATATTGTCGTCGAGGCTGATGGTCAGGCGTTGCATGGCGGCCCCATTCGAGGAATGCCCATTCCTAGCAGGCGACAAGCCCGGCGCAAACCGCCCTTACGGCTCCGGCATCGAGCGTAGCGCTTCGTCCAGAAGCCGCTGCGCATAATCGCCATGCGAGCGAGCAACCGATAACTGGAAGATCTCGCGCTCTCGCCGCCAGAGCGTTGCGCCGGCCTTGGCAAAAACCGTTCGCGTGCAGGCCCCGATCGGAAAACCCTGCTCGGAGAGATCAAGCGGAATGGCGGCATTCAGCAGCAGGGCCGCGTCGGGACCGCAGATGTCGAACAGGCAGTCGCGACTCGATACATCGACAAGCGCGTGGGCCATGCCCGCCAGCGCGTCGCGCAAAACGCGCAACGTTCCGGCCTCATTGGCGATTAACAGCCACTCGTCCGGCCCGAGCCAGAGGGCTGCACGATCACCGATGTCGGAAGACCACAGCGGTGGCGCCGGCAAGGCGAGACCAAAGCCGCGCCCGCATGCAAGAGCCGCGTCCCGGCCGCCGCGAAACACGAAGCGTCCGGACGCGGCTTGCATCTGCACTGCTGCGCGTCCCCGCGAAATCTCAACCACGCAGCCTGCTCCCGTCCGGATCAAAGAAGACGGGCGACGTGACCTGCACCGCGATAGCCCCCGCAGGCATCGGAACATGCAGCGTCTGGCCGATGCGCGCCCGCCCGTCTTCCAGCAATGCGAGCGCGATAAACCTGTCGAGCGTGGCGCTCCAGAAGGCCGTCGTCACATGTCCGAGCGCGTGCGTTCCGGAAGCCGGATGCGGCGCCTGGGTGATCTGCGCCCCTTCTTCGAAAGTCTGCGCCAACTGCAGCGGCAGAAGTCCCACGAGTTGCTTGCGCCCCTTTGCGGCCAGATGCGGCAGCGAAAGGGAGCGCTTGCCGACGAAGTCTCCCTTTCGGGCCCCGACCATCTTGCCATAGCCGAGATCGTCGGCCGTGACGGAGCCGTCTGTCTCCTGTCCGACAATGATGTAGCCCTTTTCGGCGCGCAGCACGTTGAGCGCTTCAAGTCCGTAGGCGCAGCCGTCAAGGCGCTCGGCCGCATCGACCAGCGTGTCCCAGAGAGCGGCGCCCTGCACGGAAGGAACGTTGATCTCGAAGCCCGCTTCTCCGGTGAAGCTTGCGCGCATCAGCCGCAAATCCGAACCGTTCCAAACGAGCTCGCGCAAGCTCATGTGCGGCAGCGAAGCTTGCGACAGGCCTGCATCCGGAAGAAGCGACTGGACGATGTTTCCGGCCAGCGGACCCTGGATCGCAAAGGTGGCCCATTGCTCGGTGACGTCGGTTAGCCAGACGCGCAGGTCCGTATATTCGGTTTGCAGAAAATCTTCCATGTGCTGCAAAACATGGCCGATGCCGCCTGATGTGGTGGTGATATGAAATCTGTCTTCTGCAAGTCGCGCGACGATGCCGTCATCGAGAACAACGCCGGACTCATGCAACATCAATGCATAACGGCACCGCCCGATCGCCAGAGCGGAAAAATCGTTGATGTAGATCCGGTTGAGAAAATCCACCGCATCCGGTCCTGCCAGTTCGATCTTGCCCAGCGACGAGGCGTCAAAAACCCCGACCTTTTTTCGCACCGTCAGCACTTCGCGATTGACGCAATCGCGCATCGTTTCGGCCGGCCTTGCAAAGCAGCTCACGCGCTTCCACTGACCGGCATCCTCGAAGACGCCTCCATGCGCCTTGGCCCATTGGTGCGAGGGGAGCCGGCGGACCGGCTCGAACAGTTCGCCTCGTGAGGCGCCGGCGAATGTCCCGAACGTGACAGGCGTATAGGGCGGCCGGAACGTGGTGGCGCCGATATCCTGAGGCGCAACGCTGCGCTCCGCAGCCGCAATCATCATGGCGTTCAGGTTCGACGTCTTGCCCTGATCGGTCGCCATGCCGTTTGTGGTGTAGCGCTTGATGTGCTCGATGGATCGAAAGCCTTCCCGTACCGCAAGTGCGATATCGGCTGATGTCACGTCGTTCTGGAAGTCCACGAATGCCTTCGGGTGAATTGGACGCGAGGCATCCCCCTGCGGTCGCAGATCGCCGGCGCAAGCGCCGACACAAGAAATGCCGGGCGGCAGAACATCGGGCACAAAGGTCTGCAGTATCGGCTCGAACCGCAACGCGCCGCGCGCCTGGGACAAAAGGCTTGCGTTCGGCGTCCAGCCTCCGCTCATCAGCAGGACGTCGCAATCGACCGGGAGCGTCGATCCGTCCGCCAGTTGCACCGTGCAGCCTTCGATCCGCGCGCGGCCCTTCGTGTCGATGATCGCACCTGCGATGACGTTGAAGTCGTCCGCGATTGGTCTTCCTTCGCGCGCATCCACAATCGCCACGATCTCTGCACCGGCGCGCCGCAGATCGCCCGCAGCCTCATAGGCGCTGTCCGCCGATGTGGCGATCACGATACGCTTGCCCGGCAATGCGCAGAACCGGTTGGCGTAAATGCGCGCAGCCTCCGCCAGCATTACGCCGGGCAAGTCATTGCCGGGGAACACCAGCGGGCGCTCTATCGCGCCGGTGGCCAGAACAATACGTTTCGCCCGCACCTGCCAGAGCCGCTCGCGGGGCCCCGAGGCGGCTGAAGGTTCGATGTGGTCCGACAGCCTCTGCGCCAGCGCGACGAAATTTTGCGCGAACATTCCGAATGCGGTCGTGCGCTGCAGGATTCGTACATGCGATAGCGCGCGCAGTTTCGCCAGCAGGTCTGACAGCTCCGACGCGCGCGCAGGGTCGTGCAAGGCGCTGCCGCCAGGCTCCGGCTGTTCGTCGCACAGAATGACGCTTTCTGCCTGCGCGGCCGCGGCGAGCGCCGCCTGCAGGCCGGCCGGTCCGCCGCCCACGACCAGCACATCGCAATGTGCAAACTGGTGCGCGTAAGTGTCCGGATCGGGTTCGCCCGGAGCCTTGCCGAGGCCCGCCGCCCGGCGGATGAGCGGCTCGTAGAGATGTTTCCATGCGCGGGGCGGCCACAGGAAAGTCTTGTAATAAAATCCCGCCGGGATCAGCCGCGATGCAAATTGGCCGATCGCCCCGATGTCGAACTCCAGCGACGGCCAGCGATTCTGGCTTGTCGCCACGAGGCCGTCGTAAAGTTCAATCTGCGTGGCGCGCAGGTTGGGAGTCATGCGTCCCGCCCCACGATCAATCGTCACCAATGCGTTCGGTTCTTCAGAGCCGGCGGAAACAATCCCGCGCGGGCGATGATATTTGAAGGAGCGACCGACCAGATGGACCCCGTTCGCCAGCAGCGCCGAAGCCAGACTATCCCCGGGATGGCCCTCAAAGGCGCGCCCGTCGAACGAGAAACGCAGCACACGAGCACGGTCGATGCGGCCGCCGGAGGGCAGGCGAAAGGGTTGCGTCACGCACCGCCCCCATCAAAATTCGCCGGTGGAGAGTCATCGACCCGCCATGTGGACACAATCAGGTCGCTCACCGTGTTGCGCGCAGCATTGAAGAAGCGCCCGCAGCCGTGCACATGCCGCCATCGCTCGGCGTGGGGGCCTTTCGGGTTCTTGCACGTCCAGAGATAGGCGGTCCACGCGTCGTCGCTCACGAGCGCGGGGTCTTTCGGCCGTTCCAGCAAAGCCTCGCCGCCGTAGCGGAATTCCAGCTCCGGCCGCTCGGTTTCGCAATAGGGGCAGCGGATCAGCAGCATCAGTGCGCGACCGCCGCTGCCGTGGATTCATCCACGAGTGCGCCTGTCCGGAAGCGGTCGAGTCCGAACGGCGCGACAATCGGATGTGCTTCGTTCTTTGCGAGCGTGTGGGCAAACAGATGGCCGGAGCCCGGCGTCGCCTTGAAGCCGCCGGTGCCCCAGCCACAATTCAGGAAAAGCCCTTCCACGGGGCTCTTGCCGATGATCGGCGAGCGATCGGGCGTCACATCCACGATGCCGCCCCAGCTACGCAGCATCCGCAGGCGGCGCACGATCGGAAAAAGTTCGCAAAGAGCGTCGAGCGTATGCTGCGCCACATGCAGCGCGCCGCGCTGGCTGTAGGATGTATAGGCATCCGTGCCTGCCCCGATCACCAGTTCGCCCTTGTCGGATTGCGACATGTAGGCGTGGATCGAATTCGACATGACCACGCAGGGCATGACTGGCTTCACCGGCTCCGAAACGAGCGCCTGCAACGGATAGCTCTCCATCGGCAGCCGCAACCCCGCCATGGCGGCGACGACGCTGGTATGACCCGCCGTCACAAGGCCGATCTTGCGCGTTGCGATCTCTCCGCGCGTCGTCTCCAGCCCTTGCACGCCGCCTCCGGCGTCGCGCCGGATGGCAGTCACTTCGCAATTTTCGATGATGTCGACGCCGAGCGCGCTGGCCGCGCGCGCATACCCCCACGCGACTGCGTCGTGTCGCGCAGTTCCGCCGCGCCTCTGCAGCGATGCGCCGACTATCGGGTAACGCACATTGCGGCTGATATCGAGGATAGGGCAGAAATCCTTCGCCTGTTCTGGCGTCATCCACTCGTTGTCGATGCCGGCAAGCCGGTTTGCGTGCACATGGCGGCGGATCACCTGCGCATCTGTCGTGTTATGCGCCAGAACCAGAACGCCGCGCGGGGAATACATGACGTTGTAGTTGAGAGCCTGCGACAGGCCTTCCCACAATTTCATCGAATGTTCGAACAGCGCTTCGCTTTCCTCGAACAGATAATTTGACCGCACGATGGTGGTGTTGCGGCCTGTATTGCCGCCGCCGATCCAGCCTTTTTCGACCACCGCAATGTTTCGCAAGCCGTGCTCGCTCGCCAGATAATAGGCGGTCGCCAGCCCGTGTCCGCCGCCGCCCACGATGACGACGTCATAGGCAGCTTTCGGACTCGCCGCGCGCCATTGCGGCTCCCAGCCTTCGTGGTTGCGAAAGCTCTGGCGAAGAAGCTGGAGAAATGAAAATCGTTGCATCGCGCCGCGTCAGGTTGGCGACAAATTATCGCTGTGCGGGTGCGAAAGCCAAACAAAAAGGCGCGGCCGGAGCCGCGCCTTTCGCAGGAGATCGAAATTCGATCAGGTGTTGCGCACGCCGGTCGAGGAAGCGTCCTGGCGGTCCTGACCCGGCGGCACAAACACGTCGATCACGCAGACGCCGCCCGAATTGAGGATCTCGACGCCCCTGGCGACCGCAGCCTTGAGTTCGTCCGGGGTCTTCACCGGGCCGATGCCGACTGCGCCTTGCGCTTCGCAGAATTTGGCGATGTCGATGGCAGGGTTGTTGATCGCCTGTCCGATCCAGCGATTGCCGACCGGGCGGTTGCGGCGCTTGGCCACGACTTCCTGATGCAGCTCGTCGTTGAAATAGGACTGGTTGTTGTTGATCAGCACGAGCAGCGGAATCTTGTGCTTGGCGGCGGTCCAGATCGCATGGCCGCCCATCATGAAGTCGCCGTCGCCAAGGATCGACACCGTCTTCTTGCCGTTTTCGAGGTTGCCGAGCGCAGCGCCGACCGACAATGAGGCGCCCGAGCCGATGCCGCCGCCGCCGTCCTTGCCCAGATAGGCCCACGGGTTGCGGAACGGCCAAGCATCGCAAGGCCAGCCGCGGCAAAGGCTCGCAAAGCTCACCTCGTCCGGGTTCTTGAAGGCGGCCCGCAGTTCGGCGGCCATCATGTCGACCGTGATGCGGTCGACGCTGGCCGGCTTGGCGGCGCGACGGTTCGGGGCCTTCCACGGGTCCTTCTTGGGTCCGGGGCCGAGCGCTTCGAGAAGGTCCGCAACGGTCTCTTCGGGACCGGCGTTCATGAAGATGTCGACGGTCGCCATCTGCTGGAAGATCATGTGGGCGCCATTATGCAGCGCCGAGTCGAGGCTTGCCGAAATGACCTTGCCGGTGAACTTCGGACCAGCCTTCGGGGGATGCAGCGCGCCGCCGATGTCGACCCATTCGAGCGCCAGAACAACGTCGGCTTCCTCGATCACTTCCTTGGCGTGTTTGCTGACCTGGTTGAACGGCGCATCCGCATGGGCCGGATGGTCGGTCGGGAAGACAGCGCCGGTCTTGAGGTCCGTCAGCACGCAGGCGCCGAGGCGCTCGGCGAGCTGCACGCGGCGATTCCAGTCTTCCACCGACATGCTGCCGCGACCGATCAGCATCAGCGGACGCTTGGCGCCCTTCAGCAGGGCGGCGGCCTGTTCAAGGTCGGCCTTTGCGGGGCGCGGCGGTTTCGGCGGCTGGAAGCGCGCCATGTCGGGGAAATTCGGAACCTTCTCGAGCGAGGATTCCTGAAGACCCGCGTCGAGGCAGATGTAAACCGGGCCGGTCGGGGCCGTCCGCATCATCACATTGGCGCGCAGCATCGCGTCGATGATGGCTTCCGGCGAGGAGGGCTGGTTGTCGAATTTCACGATGTCGCGGACCATGCCGCCCTGGTCGGCGGAGGTGTGAATCCAGTCGATCCACGGGCGACGCTGGTGCGAATCGACCGGGCCGGTCGCGCCCAGCACGAACACTGGAGCGCGGTCGCACCAGGCGTTGTAGATCGCCATCATGCCGTGCATGAGGCCGACGTTGGAATGGACAATGGCCGCAGCCGGCTTGCCGGTGGCCTTGGTGTAACCGTGCGCCACGCCGACCGCGTGATCTTCATGCAGGCAGAGCAGCATGCCGGGATCGACGTTGCCCAGATGGTTCACGATGGAATCGTGCAGGCCGCGATAGGACGCGCCGGGATTCAGGCTCACATATTTGAACCCGAAGCGGCGCAGCATCTGCGCGGCGACGTCGCTCGCCCAGGCTACCTTGTCGTCGGGCTGGCCTTCTGGCTTGTCGAGATACATGCGGTCTCCTCTGGAAAAATCGGTTCAGGCTTCGCCGGGATGGAGGCCGCGCGTGCGCCCTCGCTTGGCTGCGTTTCTTCTCTCCCGACGGAGGCGTCCGGTAGGACGCCCGATGGCTCATGCCGGTGCAGTCACTATGCCGCACCCGTCGCCTCGGACTTAGCCTGAATCCCGGATGGTGAGAAGTGCTCGGCAGACATTTTGATGGCTTGCGCGGGAGTCGAAATCAGCCCGCCGAGGCGCTATGAATGTTCGGGAAATCTGCGGGAAAGCCCATGAGCGACGCCAAGGAACCGACCGAGCCGAAAACCATGCCGGGTCTGCCGCCCGGCTACGACGGCGTGAAGGTCGCCAAGGGCCTGCTTCGGTCGATCCGTGCCGGGGCGCTGGGCAGCCTCAGCCGTGAAGGCGGCTTTCCCTTCGCCACCCTCGTCAATGTGGCGACCGATCTCGACGGCTGGCCGATCCTGCTCATGTCTGGCCTCTCCGCGCATACCAAAAACCTGACGGCCGACACCCGCGCCTCGATCCTGCTCTCGGAGGGCGGCAAGGGCGATCCGCTCGCCCATCCCCGGCTGACCGTGGTGGGCCAGGCGCGAAAGACCGTCGACCCCGAACTGCGCGCCCGCCTGCGCAGGCGATTTCTGGCGCGACACCCGAAATCAGAGCTTTACGTCGATTTTCCGGACTTTTCCTTCTGGAAGCTGGAGATTTCGAGCGCTCATCTGAACGGCGGCTTCGCCCGTGCGGCCGACTTCGACGGCCCGACCATGACGACCGATCTCACGGACGCCGCCGAACTGATCGCAATCGAGGAAAGCGCGATCGAGCATATGAACGCCGACCATGCGGACGCCGTGCGGCTCTACGCCACCCGGCTGGCGGGCGAAAAGGAGGGCCGCTGGCGCGCCACGGGCGTCGATCCGGAGGGAATGGACCTCGCCTGCGGCGATTCGACATGCCGCATCGCGTTCGACCATCGGATTAGAACCGGCGCGGAATTGCGCAAAATTCTGGCTGAATTGGGCAAGAAAGCCCGTGAAACAGCCTGAAAATCCCCTTTTTTTCTTTCATAAACCCTTGATGCTGCACTGCGAAATCGCGCATCGTTAAGGGAATAAAACCTCGGCTGTGCCAGAAGCTTGCGGGAAGTGCGGCCACAGACTAAACACCGCGCCAATTCTCCGGTCGGCAGCAGTCGACCTTTGCCAACTTGTCCGAGCCTGCGGCGGATTGATCGGACCATCTGGAGACCAAGATGAAACAAAGCGGCCTGTTCAACCCGGCCTTCGGGATCGAGAAATTCGGTTTCAAGAACCTGAACAACGTCTTTTACAGCCTTCAGGCTCCGGAGCTTTACGAGGAATCGATCCGTCGCAGCGAGGCCATGCTGGTGCCGGGCGGCGCCATCAACGCCGAGACGGGCGTCCATACGGGCCGTTCCCCGGCCGACAAGTTCACCGTTCGTGATTCGCTCACCGAAAATTCGGTCTGGTGGGAAAACAACAAGGCCATGTCGCCCGAGCACTTCGAGGTGCTCCTCGCCGACTTCATCAAGCACGCCGAGGGCAAGGACCTTTTCGTGCAGGACCTTTACGGCGGCGCTGACCCGGCCACCCGCGTCAAGGCGCGCGTCGTCACCGAATTCGCCTGGCACTCGCTGTTCATCCGCAACCTGCTGATCCGTCCGTCGAGCGAAGAAGTGAAGAACTTCATGGCCGATCTGACGATTGTCGATCTGCCGTCCTTCCGGGCTGATCCCAAGCGCCACGGCTGCCGCACCGAAACCGTCATCGCGCTCGATTTCTCGCGCCGCATCGTCCTCATCGGCGGCACCAGCTACGCCGGCGAAATGAAGAAGTCGGTCTTCACCTGGCTGAACTACACGCTGCCCGCCGTCGGCGTCATGCCGATGCACTGCTCGGCCAACGAGGGCAAGGACGGCGACACCGCCATCTTCTTCGGCCTCTCCGGCACCGGCAAGACCACGCTTTCGCAGGACCCGAACCGCACGCTCATCGGCGACGACGAACACGGCTGGTCGAAGGACGGCGTGTTCAACTTCGAAGGCGGCTGCTACGCCAAGGCGATCCGCCTGTCGCGCGAAGCCGAGCCGGAAATCTACTCGACGACCGAGCGCTTCGGCACCGTGATGGAGAACGTGGTCCTCGACCCGGTCACCCGCATCCCGGATTTCGACAGCGAAGCGAAGACCGAGAACACTCGCATCGCCTATCCGCTCTACTTCATCAAGAATTCGTCGGACACCGGCCGCGGCGGCCATCCGAAGAATATCGTGATGCTGACCTGCGACGCTTTCGGCGTCATGCCGCCGATCTCGCGGCTGGATTCCTCGCAGGCCATGTACCACTTCCTGTCGGGCTACACGGCGACTGTCGCCGGCACCGTCAAGGGCGTCACCGAACCGACGGCTACCTTCTCGACCTGCTTCGGCCATCCGTTCCTGCCGCGTCATGCGTCGGTTTACGGCAACCTGCTGCGCGACCTGATCGCCAAGCACAATGTCGATTGCTGGCTGGTCAACACCGGCTGGACCGGCGGCAAGGAAGGCAAGGGCGGCCGCCGCATGCCGATCCGCGTCACCCGCGCGCTGCTCACCGCCGCGCTCGACGGTTCGCTCAAGAAGGTGAACTTCCGCACGGACCCGTACTTCGGCCTCTCGGTTCCCACCGACGTGCCGGGCGTGGAGCCGGACATCCTGAACCCGGTCAAGACCTGGGCCAACAAGGAAGAGTTCGCGGCGACCGCCAAGGATCTGGTGGAGCGCTTCGCCAAGAACTTCGTGAACTACGAAATGCACGTCGACGCCAAGGTGCGCGAAGCCGCCCCGGCGATGCAGATAGCAGCCGAATAAGCAGCGTCTCAAGGCTGAAGAATTTGAAACCGCGCTCTGGAAACAGGGCGCGGTTTTGCTTTGCCGGTCAGCGAATGAACATCCAGTGGACCAGCCCGAACAGCGGGATTAGGATCGCCCCTGACCACAGCATGTAGCCGAAGAAGGAGGGCATGTTCACGCCGGCGCTGCGCGCGATGGAATAGACCATGAAATTCGGCGCGTTCCCCACGTAGGTATTGGCGCCCATGAAGACCGCCCCGAGCGAGATTGCCGTCAGGGTCGCCGCAAGCTGGCCCATCAGTTTCGCCGGATCGCCGCCCGCCATCTCGAAAAACACCAGATAGGTCGGGGCATTGTCGAGGAACGACGACAGGATGCCGGTGAGCCAGAAGAAGGCGGCGTTGTTGGGCGATCCGTCCGGGCTGAACACCAGCGACACCAGGCCTCCGAACGGCCCTTCCTTTCCGGCCGCCAGCATCACCATCACCGGAATGATGCAGGTGAAGATGCCGGCGAATAGCAGGCCGACCTCCACGATCGGCTCCCAGTTGAAGCCGTTCTCCTCGCGGTCCTTGCTTGAACTGAGCGCCAGCGACGCAAGACCGACGGCGATCATGACGCCTTCGCGCAACAGGTTCTGCAATTCCAGTTTCGTGCCGAACACCTCGAAACTGATCCCGGGCTTCCACGCCCCGCTCATCACGATGGCGCCGATCGCGACCGCAATGAGCGCCAGATTGACGAGCCCGGTCACCCGGACGGGTTCGTCGCCTGCGACTCGCGTTTCATCGCGACGCGCCAGCCATGTGTCCATTGCGAAAAATACCGCGAGCAGGATCACCACCGCGAAGATCGTCTGTGGCAACAGGTGCGTGGTCGTCCAGAAGAAATCAACGCCGCGCAGAAAGCCCAGAAACAGCGGCGGATCGCCAAGGGGCGTCAGTGCGCCGCCGATGTTCGACACGAGGAAAATGAAGAACACCACCACATGCGCATTTGTCGCGCGGCCTTCATTGGCGCGCAGCAGCGGACGAATGAGGATCATCGACGCGCCGGTCGTGCCAATGATGCTGGCGATGCTTGCGCCAAGCGCCAGAATCCCCGTGTTCACAAGCGGCGTACCGCTGATGGAACCGCGCACCACCAGCCCGCCCGCCGCTGTGAAGAGCGCGAACAGCATCAGGATGAACGGAACATATTCGAGCATCATCGTGTGAAACAAAGCCGCCCCGACGGTCGCGGTCCCGTATGCATAGGCAAGTGGAATCACGGCCAGAAAAGCCCAGAAGAACGCCACCTTCCCGTAATGCGGGTGCCACCATTCGTGCGCCACGAGCGGCCCGAGCGCGATCGACAGCAAAATGCCCGCAAACGGCAGGCTCCACCAGATCGACATGCTGGCGCCTTCGAGTCCCTCGGCCGCGAGTGCGAGGTCTGCGGAGAGTGTGAAGATGGCCGCAAGCGCCAAGCCAATTATGGAATTCATGGTGTCTCTGTTCTTCAAATCTTGCCGTCATCCCGAACAGGTCGGAACAGCCGTGACACGGTCCAGATGCATCACGGATGAAACGACGCGAGGCTTCTGGGCTGAAACATCAATGCGCCTCGTCCCAATTCTTTGCCGCTTTCGCATCCACTTGCAACGGCACCGACAGTTGTAGGGTCGGATGCGGCGCATCGACCATCACGGAGCGCACCACGGCGATCGTCGCGTCGACTTCGTTCTCCGGCACTTCGAAGACAAGTTCGTCATGCACCTGCAACAACATCTGCGCGGACAGCTTTGACTTCTCAAGGGCAGCGTCCATCCGGACCATCGCGCGGCGAATGATGTCGGCAGCCGAACCCTGAATGGGCGCGTTGATGGCCGCGCGTTCATTGAAGGCCCGCTCGGACGGATTGGAGGCGTTGATGCGTGGATAGTGGCACTTGCGGCCGAAGACCGTTTCCACATAGCCGTTCTGCCGCGCGGTCTTCTTCGTCGCTTCCATATAGTCGCGAATTCCCGGAAACCGTTCGAAATATTTGCGGATATAAGCCCCCGCCTCCTCGCGCGGAATTCCGAGCTGGTTCGCGAGGCCGAACGCCGAAATGCCATAGATGATGCCGAAGTTGATTGCCTTGGCGCGGCGGCGCACTTCCGACGGCATGCCTTCGATCGGCACACCGAACATTTCAGAAGCCGTCATGGCGTGAATGTCGAGCCCGTCCGCAAAGGCCTTCTTCAATTGCGGAATGTCCGCGATATGCGCAAGGATGCGAAGTTCGATCTGCGAATAGTCCGCCGACAGAAGCTTGTGGCCCGGCGTCGCCACGAAAGCCGTGCGGATCTTGCGGCCCGCCTCGTTGCGCACCGGAATATTCTGCAGGTTGGGTTCCGAAGACGAGAGCCGCCCGGTCGTGGTCGCCGCCAGCGCAAAGCTCGTGTGCACCCGCTTCGTGTTTGGATTCACATAGTTCGGCAGCGCATCTGTGTAGGTGGACTTGAGTTTCTGCAATTGCCGCCAGTCGAGAATCCGGGCGGGAAGATCGTGGCCCTGCTCGGCGAGTTCATCGAGCACGCTGGCCGAGGTCGACCATGCCCCGGTCGCGGTCTTCTTGCCGCCCGGCAGGCCCATCTTGCCGAACAGGATGTCGCCCAGTTGCTTGGGCGACCCGAGATTGAACTTCTCGCCGGCAAGTTCGTAAATCTCGGATTCAAAGCGCGCCATGCTCTGCGCGAATTCACCCGACAGACGCGACAGGATCTGCCGGTCGATGGAAATGCCGCGCCGCTCCATGCGGGCAAGCGTGGCGATCATCGGGCGTTCCAGCGTCTCATAGACGACGGTCATGCACTCTGCCGCAAGTCGCGGCTTCAGAACATGCCAGAGCCGCAAAGTCACATCCGCGTCCTCAGCGGAATATTCTGTCGCCCGGTCGATGGCGACTTTCGCGAAGCCAATGAAGGTGCGGCCGCTGCCGGCGACTTCGCCGAACTGGATCGGCTTGTGGCCGAAGAATTTCTCCGACAACACATCCATGCCGTGATCGCTGCGCCCCGCATCGAGCACATAGGACATGAGCAGCGTGTCCTCGACCGGCTCCATCGTGATCCCGTGCTGGCGCAGCACATTCAGGTCGTACTTTGCATTGTGGGCGATCTTGAGCGTGGCGCGATCCTCCAGCAGCGGCTTCACGCGCGCCAGTACGGCCTCGAGCGGCAACTGGCCGGGGGCGAGCGTTTCTGCGCCGAAAAGATCTCCCGTGCCTTCTCCCTTGTGGCCGACCGGAACGTAGTAGGCCTTGCCCGGAATCGCGCAGAAGGAGAGGCCCACCAGTTGCGCCTGTTGCGGATCGAGCGAGGTGGTTTCCGTATCGACCGAGACGCGGCCGATTTCGCGCGCCTCCGCAATCATGGCGTCGAGCGCTTCCAGCGTCGAGATCGTCCGATAGCTTTTCAGGTCGAATGGCATTTGCCGAAAGACCTCCGCACGCGCGGCAGCCAGCGAGCCGGGGCCGGTGTCGATGGCGACGGGCGCGGCCTGTTCGCCATAGCGGGCGTTGCGGCGCGGCCCGGTCGGGTCGCCCGGCGTGGCGGCGGCGCTCTCAGAGGCGGCGGGCTGCTCCACCGGCGCGCCATTGCGTCCGCGCCAGCCGCCGGGGCCGACCAGCGTCGGATCGGCTTCAATCTCGCCAGCATCCACCGAGAATGTTTCAGCGGCTCGCTTCGTGATCGTGGTGAATTCCAGCGCTTTCAGAAAGGCTACCAGCGTCTTGCCGTCCGGCGGGTGCAGCCCGAGATCGTCGAGCGGCGTCTCAACCGCGACATCATCCACGAGCGTGACAAGCTTCTTCGAGATGCGAATCTTTTCGAGGACTTCAGGATTGCAGAGTGTCTCGCGGCGCTTGGGCTGCTTGATCTCGCAAGCGCGCTCGATGAGCGTATCGAGATCGCCATATTCGTTGATGAGTTGCGCGGCCGTCTTGATGCCAATGCCTGGCGCACCCGGAACATTGTCGGTGGAATCGCCCGCCAGCGATTGCACATCCACCACCTTGCCGGGCGGCACGCCGAAATAATCCGCCACTTCAGCTTCGCCGATGCGGCGCTCGTCGCGCTCGCCCGAAGCCGGATCGTACATGGCGACGCCCGGCCCCAGAAGCTGCATCAGATCCTTGTCGGCGGAAATGATGAGCACATCCGCGCCGCGCTCGCGCGCCTGTTTCGCATAAGTGGCGATGAGATCGTCGGCCTCGTAAACATCCTGCTCGACTGGAATGAGCCCGAAAGCCCGCACGGCTTCGCGCATCAACGGAAATTGCGGGATGAGGTCTTCTGGCGGCTCGGAGCGGTTCGCCTTGTAAGCCGGATAGAGTTCCTTGCGGAACGAGTTCTCCGACTTGTCGAAGATGATCGCCAGATGCGTCGGCTTGATGCCGATGGCGCCCTTCTCGATGAACTGGAAAAGCTTCGTGCAGAACAGCCGCACCGCGCCGGTCGGCAGGCGATCAGAGCGATAATTGTACTTCTGGTCCTGCCGCATCGACTGGAAGAAGGCGCGGAACACGAAGGATGAGCCGTCGACCAGAAAGACATGGTCGCCGGGCTGTACGGTGCGATGGGAAAGCGGCATGGGTCCGGCTGCTGAAGCTGAGTGGCGCACAGGATAGAGCGCCCGGCCCCCGCAAGCCATCCCGAAAAGCTGAAGCCTTTCCTTTTGCGGAACTAGCGCAGACGAATGGGCAGAATCTCATCCTGCGCAGCGGTGCGCGCCGGACGGTCCCCCACGCGTTGCAACAGCGTCAGCCCCAGTCCGGCCGCCAGCGCCGCCAGAACGGTTACGCCGATGATGATGTCGGCCGCCGCAAGCGTAGGGGCGGCGCCTGTGGCGGTCAGTATCCACCTGATCGCGCCGAACGCGACCGGTGCGGCCACCGCGAAGGCGATCCAGTTGCGGCCGACTTCGGCAAGCGAGTCGAACAATTTGTGTTCGGCCAGAAGCGATGCGGCCATGATCAGGCAGAGCGCTCCCGAAAAGCCGAGCGCCAAGCTGGCGAACGGCAATGTCGCAATGGCCGCGCCCCCCGCATATGGGATTGGAATGAACACGCAGAGCGCCGTCAAAGCCACGAAGACCGCTACGGCCCCGATGGTCATCCGCACATCCTTGCGGGCTTCGTCGGCCAGCATCCGGAGGCGCGCCGAGAACACTGCGCCAGCCATGAAATAGACAAGGCCGCGCATCATCTCGCCGCCGAAAGTACGGCCCGGAATGACAAGCAGTTCGGCCAGCACCGCCAGCGCGGCCAGGAACCAGAAATGGTTCCGCATCGCGCGCAGGATGACCAGATAGGCCGGGATCATTAAAAGCAGCGGCACATAAAGCGTCGCTGCGCCCAGCGATTTCCATGCGAGCGCGGCCGACATCGCTCCGCGCGGGGCCGCGATCCAGCCTGCTCCGATCTGGAAGGCGGCCCAGACCAGCAAGGCCGCCACGAGCGGGAACAGCTTGCCGGGCAGATAGTCGCTCCAGTCTTTCCGAAGCGAGCGCGCTGCAAAGAGCCCACAGGCTACCATCAGGGCCGGCATCGCCATGGGATTCAACATCAGGTAGAGCGACCGGAACGGCGTCGCCCCATCCTGCATGGCGGTCCAGCAGAACTGAACCGTCAGGGCGAGCAGAAGGCCAAGTCCCCTTGCGGTATCGGCCCAGACCTGCCGGTCCTCTTTCGGTTGCAGGGCGAAGCGCGCAATCAGGCGCTCCGTCAGCACGACCAGCAGCGCCAGTCCGACCGCAAACATGCCGGGTTCCGCCGGGGCCGCGAGCGCCTTGCGCGCCACGGGCGCGGTCGTCGTAACCGGACGATGCGCCGGAGACTCGGCAAGCGCGCGCCGACCGGCGGGCGCAGCCCTGCGGACAGGCCTGGCTCCCGCCCCCAGTCCCAGAGACTTCCTCAATTCGACGCCCGAGGTTTTCATGTGTCTTTCCGGTGCAAGGCTGTTCCGAATGCAGACGCCAAACCGGTCCGCAGACCGAATTTCCCGTCGTTCATCAAAGGTGAGCAAGCATCGCGCCGGACTTTGCGGACCGCTTCCGAAGGGCTAGAAAGAGCTAAACACAGGAGGAAACATGTTCGAGAAGTTCAAGCCCAGGTGGAAGATCGGCGGCTTGCAGCCGGGCGCCGTCATCGACGTCGCGCCCTACGAATTCTACCGTCTCGCGCCCCGCAACGTCATGTCGGTGATGATCGGCATCGGGCTCGTGGAGTTTTCCAGCGAGGACGTCGAGCGCGTCTTCTCCCCGCTCGACAAATATCTCGACCAGCTGATGGACCGGGATGTCGACATCGTCATGCAGCATGGCGTGCCGCTGCCGATCCTGATCGGCATGGACAAGCATGACCGCATGCTGGAGCACATGCACAAGCGCACCGGCCTGCCCGCCACCACCACCGTGCAATGCGTGGTGAAGACGGCGGCCGAGTTCGGCGTGAAGAAAGTCGCCATCGTCAATAAATGGACCGAGGCGATGAACCATTCGCTCGGCCAGTTCTTCGCCCGCGAAGGCGTGCAGATTGTCGGCGGCGCCACCAAGGCCCTGCATCCGACCGACTTCCACAAGATCGATTCGGGCGAGCACATGGAGCTCGCCTACCGGCTCGCCAAGCAGGCCCTGAAGGACAATCCCGATTGCGACGCCGTTTACATCGGCGGCGGTTCATGGATCGCCGAACCGGTGGCGCAACTCATCGAGGAAGAGGACGGCAAGCTGGTCCTCTGCAATCAGGCGTCCGTCATTCGTCAGGTGATGAAGATCCTCGGCGACTGGCAGCCCCTGCCGGGCCACAGCCGTGTGCTGTCGAGCGCCTGAGTCCTACAACGATATTCAAACCTTGTGACGAGAGCCGGCGCTTTGCGCCTGCTCTGCGCGAGGCTTGAAAGAGGGCGGACTGTTCAGCCTACTTCCCCACGACCTGCCGGCCGAGCGCCATCCACTTTTCGTAGTTCTGCTCGAAGTCCGGCGCATCGCCGAAGTAATAAACCTTCGAGGGCTTGTCCTTGGCAGCCATGTCGGTGCGGGCCGACGCATAGCCGAGCTTGCCGTAAGCCGTCTGGCCTTCCTGCGACAGGACGAAGTCGATGAACAGCATGGCGGCGTGCGGATGCGGGGCTTTGGCCGGGAGCGCCATGGCGCCGGTCGTGGCGTAAACGCCGCCGAGCGCCCGCCAGGCGACCGGAGCGCCCTGATCGCGGCTATTGGCGAAATGTGAATTGAACATCGCAGGCGACATCGCCACTTCGCCGGACACAACCAGATTGGCGACGGCGCGCGCGCTCACTTCAAAGACGCGGATCTGCTGCGTGGAGAGTTTGCGCACGAAAGCCTCGTCGCGGTCCGCCAGCATTTCGCCGATCCAGTTCGCAAGCGTCGATGTGCCCGGCACAGCCATCTTGCCGCGCCATTTTGGATCGAGCAGATCGTCGTATGTTTTCGGAACTTCGGCTTCCGAGATCAGCTTGGTGTTGTAGCCGAGGCCCACATAGCTCTCGTAGTCGAGCGTCCAGTGACCGCCCGGCTCGATGGCGGTCTTCGGGTAGGCCGCGTGTTCGGGCGTCTTGTAGGATTGCAGCAACCCGTTCTCATGCATCGCCCGCAGGCCCGCGACCGAAAGATCGATCGCATCCGGGATATAGCGGCCCGAGGCATATTCCTCGATCATGCGCCGCGTGACAGACGTGGAATCCGCCTTGTAGGCCTCGACCTTCACGAAGGGGTATTTCTTGCCGAACGCCTGATACACCGGATCGGCTTGCGTGCCGGTCGAATAGATCATCAGCGCGCCTTCGCGCCTTGCGCCGTCTTCAAGAATTTTCTGCCTGTCGGCGCCGGTGTAGTTGGCGATCTCGGCGACTGTTTTCGGAGCGGTCTGGGCCGCCGCCTGCCATGTCCCGAACGCCAGCCCCAGTCCAAGCGTAGCTGCGGCGATCATCTTCATCTGAGCCATGTTGTCCTCCCGTCTGGCGATCTTTGCGGAACTGACGCCATAGCGCAAGCCGCCGCGACGGGACAAAACGGCGCTTGTCGACAAGCCGGAGCGTTTCAATATGATGCGCCCGATCAAGGATGGACCACAGATGGCAGTGCAGGCGGCGACGACATTCGTGCATGACGAGCAGCGTCCGGGCGAGACCGCGATCGAGCTGCCCTCGCAGGCCGATGCGGGCGTCTATTTCATCGGCCGCATTCGTACGCCGTGGACGAAACGGGGCGAATGCCCCCGCAAGGGCGATCTCGCAGGGCCGGTCTGCCGCATCGAGGTGGCGGAACCCTATCGAGAGGCCCTGACGGGCCTGTCGCGGCACACGCATCTGCAGGTCCTTTACTGGATGCATCTGGCCCGCCGCGATCTCGTCCTGCAGAAGCCGCGCACCACCGGGGAAGCCATGGGGGCCTTCGGTTTGCGCTCGCCGATTCGCCCGAACCCGATCGCTTCCTCGCTTGTTGCGCTTGTCGAAGTCTTGCCCGACGCCGTGCTGGTGCGCGGCCTTGATTGTCTCGACGGGACGCCCCTCATCGACATCAAGCCGGAAACCTGCCCCGGCGCCCTGCCTCGCGAGGATTGACGGACCCGTGACGCGGCTCACCATTCGTCTCGACTTCGAGGGAAACCGCCAGATCGGCCACGGCAAGGTGCGCCTGCTTGAGTTGATCGATCAGGAGGGGTCGATCTCGTCCGCCGCGCGCGTGATGAAAATGTCCTACCGTCGCGCCTGGCTGCTGACCGATGAAGTGAACCACATGTTCGTCGAGCCCCTGATCGAAACCCAGCTCGGCGGGAAGGGCGGAGGCAATGCCCGGCTGACCGCGCTCGGCCGGCAGGTGGTGGAGCTTTACCGCGAGATCGAGACACAGTCCCATTCCCGCTACAGCGATCGAATCGACGCCCTGAGCGGGAAACTTTCGGAGACTGCGGCGTCCTGATGCCTTGAGACTTTCGTCGCAATGCGTCATGAATTCATGGTGCAGCGCAGCGAAAGCCCGCCGCCGTCAGAACCCGAAAGGACGAACGTGCCCCCTGGCCCCGGCGCACCCGTGGATTTCAAGCCGCTGACGCGCGCCGAGCGCCGGGACCTGTTCTTCCGGATTTTCCCCTCGATCATGATCCCGATGTATCTGGCCATCGGGGACCAGACGACGCTGGCGAGCGCCTTGCCGGCCATCGTGGGCTCGCTGGGCGAGGCCGAGCGGGTCTCTTGGATCATGGCCTCCTATCTGGTGGCCAATACAATAGCGGCGCCGGTCTATGGCTATCTGGGAGACATACTGGGCCGGCGCAAACTGATGTTCGTGGCGCTCGGCATCTATATTGCCGCCGGCGTCTTCTGCTCTCTCGCCCCCAACGCGACTTTCCTGATCATCGGCAGACTGGTTCAGGGTTTTGGCGGCGGCGGCCTGATGGGACTCTCGCAGGCGCTGGTGGGCGAAGCTGTTCCGGCGCGCGAACGCGGCAATTTTCAGGGCTATCTGGCCGGAATCGGCGTCGCCGCCACAGCCATCGGCCCGGTTCTCGGGGGATTCATCACCGAACATTTCGGCTGGCGGTATGTCTTCCTGTTCAACGTACCGATCGCCATTGCGGCCATTTTTCTGACCATGCGGATTGCCGGCCGGCCCGGGCCGAGGGCGAAGGGCTGGCGGTTCGACGTGCAGGGCCTGCTGCTGTTCTGCGCCTTCATCCTGCCGGTCATGTTTGCGCTGGAACGCGCCCAGCGCCTGACGGCCGAGTCCGTGCCGGTCGTGGCGGCCCTGTTCGGACTGGCTGCAGTCGCGCTGGTGGTGCTGATCCGCCACGAGAAGAGCGTCGAAACCCCGCTGCTGCCGATCCAGCTCTTTCGCCTCCGCGCCATCTGGATGTCGAACCTGATGGTGCTGTGTCAGGGGGCGATGCTGACCTCGTTGATCACCTTCCTGCCGATCTACCTGCGCGTGCTGCGCGGCGGATCGCCCTCGGAAGCCGCATGGCTGCTGCTGCCCATCACCTTCGGGTTGAGCATCGGCTCGATAGTGTCGGGCCGCCTCATGTCTTTCACGGGCAGGACCATGGTCATTCCGTCCATCACCCTTGTGCCCGGCAGCCTCTCGCTGATCGACTTCGCCTTTGCGTCGCCCGGCATGTCGCTCGGCCATATGGCCGTGCAGCTCGGCATCACCGCCATTCTGCTCGGGAGCGTGATGAGCGTCGTGCAGGTATCGATCCAGTCCGCCGCAGGTCCGCACATGCTGGGGGCGGCGGCGGGCTCCGTGCAATTCTCCCGCTCCGTCGGCGCTGCATTCGGCACCGCGCTTTTTGCGACAGCGCTTTTCGCCACGCTCACAATCCGCGATCCTGCAGCGGCGGATTACTTCACCAAGATTCTCGATGTCGGACCGCAGGTGCTGGACGCCCTCGAACCGGCGCGCCGGCAGACGATCCGGGATGAAATCCAGACCGCATTCCAGTTCGGCTTCATGACGGCGGCCTCCTTCACGGTGCTCTGCCTCGTCCTTGCCTGGATCAATCCGCAACGGCGGGTCTAGGCGGCGCGCGCACGCACACCTGCAAGCTCGCCCGCCGGGAAAATCGTGTAGCGGCCAAGATGTACGCCCGTCTGCTGGCCGGCTTGCAGCGCGATATCGGCAGGCGCATCAAGATCGATCAGCGCTCCGCCCGGCTCCAGCAAGACGGTAGCGCGCGTGACCGCTCCGGTGCGGTGGATCGCCCGCAGTGCGCCCCGCAGCGGCGCCTGCGACGCATCCGTCAGCCTGGCGTCCTGCGGCCTGAAGAAAAGCCACGCCGCACCGTCTCCGACAGCTTGAGCCGCCGCGCCGAGATCGACGCCCGACAACTTGATCCGACCGTATTCGACGCTCACATCCAGCCGGTTCGACTCGCCGATGAAGCCGAACACAAAAGGCGTCTGCGGCGCGTGGTACACATCCTGCGGACTGCCGATCTGTTCGATCCTGCCCTTCGAGAGGATCGCCACACGATCCGATAATTCCAGCGCCTCGTCCTGATCGTGCGTTACGAAGATCGTCGTGTGGCCGGTGCGGTCATGGATTTCACGCAGCCAGCGGCGCAGGTCCTTGCGCACCTGGGCGTCGAGCGCGCCGAATGGCTCGTCAAGCAGCAGGACGCGCGGCTCCACCGCGAGTGCGCGCGCGAGCGCCACGCGCTGACGCTGACCGCCCGACAATTGCGCCGGATAACGCGATCCAAATCCGCCAAGCTGCATCATTTCGAGAAGGTCGGAGACGCGCTTGGCGATTTCGGCCGTCGTGGGACGCTGCGCGCCCGGCCGCACCCGCAGCCCGTAGGAAATATTGTCCGCCACGCTCATATGGCGAAACAGCGCGTAACTCTGGAACACAAAACCCACGCGACGTTCCTGCACGGTCTTGAACGATGCATCCTCGTCGCCAAAGAAGATTCGGCCGTCGTTGGGAATTTCCAATCCGGCGATCATGCGCAACAGCGTCGTCTTGCCCGAGCCGGAGGGGCCCAGCAGGCCGAGCAACTCGCCCGAACGAATGTCGAGATCGACGCCGTGGATGGCGGGCGACGCGCCGAAGGATTTTGTCAATCCGCGAATACGAATGTCCATGCTTTCCCCGATTAAGCTCAATCCTTCGTGGCGCGCTGTATCGCTTCGCCCGTTTTTTCAACGCCTGCGCGAAATCGCCAGTTCGTCCGCATGACGCCATTCCAGAATGGTCTTGACGATCAGCGTGACAAGCGCGAGCCCCGCGAGAATGGAGGCGACTGCAAAGGCGCCTGCGAGATCGAAGCCGCCATACAGAACCTCCACATGCAGTGGAAGCGTGTTGGTCTCGCCACGGATGCGTCCCGACACGGCCGCCACCGCGCCGAATTCGCCCATGGCCCGCGCGTTGCACAAGAGAATGCCGTACAGCAGACCCCACTTGATGTTGGGCAACGTGACGGTGAAGAACATGCGCCACGGCGATGCGCCGAGCGTCAGCGCAGCCTCCTCGTCATCGACGCCCTGCTGCTGCATCAACGGAATAAGCTCGCGCGCCACGAACGGAAAGGTCACGAAAGTCGTCGCGAGCGCGATGCCCGGCAGCGCGAAGACGACCGGAATTCCATGCGCCGCGAACCATGGACCGAAGTAGCCTCGCGAGCCGAACAGGACCACATAGGAAAGTCCCGCCACCACGGGCGAAACCGAGAACGGCAGGTCGATGAGCGTGATCAGGATGCTCTTGCCAGGAAACTGAAAGCGCGCTGCCGCCCATGCGGCTGCAACGCCGAATAGCGCATTGATCGGAACCGCAATGGCGGCGACCAGCAGCGTGAGCCGGATCGCCGATTGCGTGTCCGGATCGCCGAGCGCATTCAAAAAGGCAGGCGCTCCCTTCCGGAAAGCTTCGACGAACACCAAAGCTACAGGCGTAAAGAAGAAAATCGCCATAAGCCCGACCGTAAGGGCGATGAGCAGGCGGCGCACCAGTGGACGTTCGTCGGCCACATCGCGATCACGTTTCATCGGCTCGCGAAAAATCGTCGACTCAACCATGACCGAGCCTCCGGCGCGTCCAGGCCTGGACGAGATTGATGACGAGCAGCATCGCAAAAGATACGCCCAGCATGATGGCCGCGATGGCGGTCGCGCCGGTCTCGTCGAATTCCTCCAGCTTCATCACCACCATGAGGGGCGCGATTTCCGACGCGAACGGAATGTTGCCGGCTATGAAAATTACTGAGCCGTATTCACCGACGGCGCGCGCGAAAGAAAGCGCAAGGCCGGTCAGCGCGGCCGGAATAAGCGGCGGCAGAATGACTTTCCGGATTGTCTGCGCGCGCGTCGCTCCGAGCGTGGCCGAGGCCTCCTCAAGCTCCACTTCGGTTTCCGCCAGCACGGGCTGGATCGTCCGCACCGCAAATGGCAGGCCGATGAAGACAAGCGCAATGAAAATCCCGAGTGGCGTGTAAGCCACCTTCAGGCCAAGCGCCGCGAGCGGCGCACCGAACCATCCGTTCGGCGCATAGACCGCCGTGAGCGCAATCCCCGCCACGGCGGTCGGCATCGCGAAAGGCAGATCGATCGCGGCGTCGAGAAAGCGGCTGCCGGGGAAATCATAGCGCGTCAGCACCCACGCGATCAGCAGCCCGACCACCAGACTGAAAACTCCGGCCAGCAAGGAGAGACCGAAAGAGAGCCGGAGGGCCGCCATCAGACGGGGCTGCGTGGCGATCTCCCATATGCCCGCAAGTCCGATCGAGCTGGATCGCAAAAGCACACCGCCCAGCGGGATCAGAACGATGACCGCCAGCCACAGTAAAGTTCCGCAAAGCGCCAGCCGAAACCCCGGTAGGGGAGACGGCTGGCCAAAACGCCACGCAACGGGGAGCATTGTTTATTTGGCCGGCGTATAAATCTGGTCGAACGTGCCGCCATTCACGAAATGCTTCGCGTGAGCTGCATTCCATCCGCCGAAATCGCGGTCGATTTCGAGCAGGGGAATTTTCGGAAAGCGCTTCAGGTCCTCTGGATCGACCGCCTCGGTGTGGATGGGGCGATAGTAGTTCTTTGCGATGATCTTCTGCGCTTCCGGCGTGTAGAGGTAGTCGAGATAGGCCTCGGCCTGCTTGCGCGTTCCGTTCGCATCGACATTCGCGTCGACCACCGCGACCGGCGGTTCCGCAAGGATGGACTGCGACGGGAAAACAATCTCGAACTTGTCTGCGCCGAATTCCTCGAAGGCCAGGAAGGCTTCATTTTCCCACGCGATCAGCACGTCGCCGATGCCGCGCTGGGCGAAAGTGAGCGTCGAGCCGCGCGCGCCCGTATCGAGCACAGGAGCGTTCTTGAAGAGGGCCTTGATGAAGTCGGTGGTCTTGCCTTCGTCGCCGCTGAACTTCTTCTGCGCAAAGCCCCACGCGGCGAGGTAATTCCAGCGCGCGCCGCCCGAAGTCTTCGGGTTGGGGGTGACGACCGCTACGCCGGGCTTCACGAGGTCGTCCCAGTCCTTGATCGCCTTGGGGTTGCCCTTGCGGACGAGCAGCACGATGGTGGACAGATAGGGCGAGGAATTGTTGGGCAAACGCTTCTGCCAGTCGGCCTTGATCTTGCCGGTCTGGGTCGCGATGGCGTCGATATCGGGAGCCAGCGCCAGCGTCACCACGTCGGCCTTGAGCCCGTCGATCACCGCCCGCGCTTGCCCGCCCGATCCGCCGTGGGAAGCCTTCAGCGCGATTGTCTCGCCTGTCTGCCTCTTCCATTCGGCTGCGAACTTCTGGTTGATCGCCTTGTAGAGCTCGCGCGTCGGATCGTAGCTCACATTCAGCAAGGCAGTCTCGGCGCGGGCGAAGAAGACGATGAAAAAGCAGAATGCGAAGGCGGCCGCTGCAAGAAGGCGATGCAGGTAAAGGCGGCTGGACGAGTTCGACATGACGGGCTCCAATCCGGATAACCCCAATTTCCTACTGAAAAAGTAGGAAATTGCAAGACGAATCCAGACTGGATGAGTAGGAATTAAAAGCCTTTGTTTTTAATCGGTTTTAGCCGCCCGACGGCGTCGACATCCGCGGTCCCAGCCGGTCGCGCTGGTAGAATTCGGACTCCGGATCGTTGACCACCATGGCCTTGATCCCGTCCCACAGATGGGCGCGCAATTCGACGAATTCCTTCCGGGCCCGAACGTCATGGTCCCAGCGCGGTTGCGGAAGGTTCACCGGCAGGATCTCTGCAATCTGGCCCGGACGCGGGCTCATCATGACGATCTGGTCGGACAGGAGGATCGCTTCATCCACACTGTGGGTGACGAAGACCACCACGCCCTTCAGGTTCTCGCGGATCTTCATCACCTCGATCTGCATGAACTCGCGCGTCTGCGCGTCGAGAGCCGCGAAAGGCTCGTCCATCAGCAGGAAAGCGGGCTGGGAGATCAGCGCGCGGGCCAGCGCGGCGCGCTGCTGCATACCGCCCGACAATTCATGCGGATAGGCGTCGCCGAACTTCGAGATGCCCATCATGGACAGATAGAAATTCGCGCGCTCGACGCATTCGTTCTGAGCCACGCCCATCAGTTCGAGCGGAAAATACACATTGGCCCGGATCGTCCGCCAGGGCATGAGCCGGATCGACTGAAAGACGAGGCCCATGTGCGGCCCACGCACCGGCGGCTTTCCGTCGACGAGGATTTCGCCCTCGTCGGCTGCGATCAGCCCGTTGAGCAGGCGCAGGAGCGTGGTCTTGCCGCAGCCCGAAGGTCCCACAAGGCTGACAAAGGAATTCGGCGCGATGTCGAGCGAAACATTCTTCAGCGCATGAACCGGGTTCGCATTATCCGCGCGCCGGAACCATTTGGAGACGTTTCGGATCGATATGGCCGCAGACCCTGCCGGGAAAGCTTCGGCCTGCGGCACATGATCGTTCATTCGTCCTCTTCAGCGTCCTGTCGGGTCGGTCAGGTTCGAGACTCCGAGGGCCGCGAGCGCCTTGTCGGCGAAGCTCGTGTCGATCCACTCGGAAGGCGCAACCTTGCGAAGCCCCTGCCATTCAGCGTCCTGATATACAGTATCGGTGGTGAATTTGATGGCTTCGAGATTGATGCCGCCGTTCACCGACCAGTTGTCCTTGTAGCGGGCCGCGAGATCTTCCAGATCGGCGCGCTTCACGTCGGGCCGGGCGGCCGCCATGGCTTCGACCCATGATTTCGGATCGGTCGCGAACTGGCGCGAGGCCTCGATGATGCCGCGCACCACGCCCTCGACTTCCTTGGCGCGATCCTTGGCGACCGTGTCAGTCACGACATTGAGCTTCGTCACAAAAGGCGCAGCGTCGTTATAGGCCTTCTGGTCGACCAGCATGTTGATGCCGGAGCGGTCCGTCAGCGACAGCCATACGCCGATGGAAAACACGGTTGCGTCGACGCGCCCGCCCACCAGAGCCTGCGCACGTACGGGCGGCTGGCCGATCACCACATATTTGACGCTGTCAGGCTCGATTCCGAGCCGGGCGAACACCGAGCGGCTGACAAGGAAATCCACGCTGCCGATGCGCGAGACGCCGAAGCTCTTGCCCACGAGTTGCTTCACATCAGTGAACTGCTTGTTGGCAGCGATGATGAAGGGCAGCGCCTTGTCCGGAGAGGTGACGCCCTTGAGCTTCATCTGGTCTCGCGCCAGCAATTGCAGCGCGCTGTCGGTGGCGATGTTGGCCATATCGCCCTGGCCGGTGCGCAGCGCCGCAACAGCCGACGGGGTCGCCGGCACGCGCACGAGCTCCACATCCACGCCGGCCTTCTTGTAAAAGCCGAGCCGATGGGCGAGGTCGATCACCGAGTTCGGAACCAGCGGAGTCTCGGTTTCGGTGATGATGATTCGGAACGGCGCGGCCGAAGGCGCTGCGAGTCCGGCCAGCGTGGCGCACAGCGCCGTGCCGAGAGCCAGCACGCTCTTCTTCAGTGAAAGCCCGGAAATCGTCATCGTTTCCTCCTCGTTTGATCCAACCGATCCGCAGTCGGCTTGCGCCGCCGGGAATTCTGACTGGCCTGTCGAGGCTCCTCCATTCTGGATATGGGAGAAGGATCTGACAAGCCCTGAGGGGCGATCCCCTAGATGCGCGTGCGAGCGTATCCGCGCGTCAGGCGGCGTTCGAGCGCCTTGAGCGAGCGCATGGTGATGAGGCCGATGATGGCCAGCAGAATCACCACCACGAAATAGGGGCCCATGCGGAACGTGTTGCCGTAGACCGACAGGAGGCCGCCGAGGCCCTGCACGGCCGTGTAAAGTTCCGCCACCACCGTATTGATGAGCGCGAGCCCCGCCCCCACCCGCATTCCGGCGATGATGTAGGGCAGTGCGCCCGGCAGCATCACCTTCTGGAAGATCTGCATTTCGCTGGCGCCCGACGCATGGGCCATTTCGATCAGGTCCGCATCGCTGTTCAGGACGCCCGTATAGGTGTTGAGAAGGATCGGCATGATCGCCCCCAGAAACACCACGCAGATTTTCGCCTCGTAGCCGAGTCCGAGGAAGATGATGATCAGCGGAATGAAGGAGACGCGCGGCATGGCCGAGAGGGCGTCCACATAAGGCTCGATCGCAGCGCCGAAAATCCGGAAGCCGCCCATGAACAGGCCGAGCGGGATCGCGAAGGCCGCAGCCAGCAGGTAGCCGACCACGAAGACGTAAACCGTGCTGGCCAGCGCCGTCGGGATAGTGGCGTCGGACATCATCCGCATGGCGGAGCGGAAGGTTTCGGCAGGGGAGGGAATGAAATTCGAGCCGTAGAAATAGGCCACGAACGTCCAGATCGCCACAAAGACCACGCCGACGAGCGCCCGCAAGAGGGCAAGATTCGGCCGATACGGCCGACGCGCCGCGCCCTGTCTGGCCTTTTGGTCAGCCAATCCCCGAGCCCCCACCACCATGGTCATTATCAGGCACACTCCTGCACGGGAGCGTCACGGCTCCTCATTAGCACAATTCTAGCGCGGGAGTGTCTACGGGCGCGACCCCTCGGGGGACTATGGAGTCGATAGGCTTTTCGAATAGCCCGCCGGTCGTTCAGATAAAGGCGCCGGCGAAAACATCGGTTCCGAACCGGCCCTTCTGGCTCGCCTGAAGGTCGGCGCGGGCAATGGCGTCGGCCAGCGTGCGCTTTTCCAGCACCTGCAGCATGGCCTCGTGGGTTTCGGCGAAGATGTGCCGTAGCGCGCAGGTTTCCTCGTCCGCGCAATCCTCGCAGCGCTGGTAGGCGGTGCGCGACAGGCACGGCAATGGCGCCACCGGTCCGTCGATCTGCCGCAGGACGGCGGCGAGCGACAGTCTCTGGGGATCGACCGCCAGCACATACCCGCCTTCGCGCCCGCGCTTGCTGGAGACGAGGCGCGCCCGCTTCAGGTCCAGCATGATTTGCTCCAGAAACGCCTGCGGAATGCCTTCCTGTTCGGCAATGTCCCGCGTGCGGACGGATTCGGTCCGGGACGCTCGGGCGAGCCGAACGAGCGCCTTCAGGGCGTATCTGGACCTCTGGGTGATCATACCGGACTAGGTAAGTCGGCTTGACCGGAGACGCAAGCAGCGCCGTGCATGGCTATTTCGCGGACGCCAGCTCTTTGGGCACCAACTCGTCCCGGTCCCGCATGGTGGGGAAAAGGACAGCCCAGAGCGCCGCGCAAAGCATTGCTCCGGCCCCGCCGATCGCCACGGCCGGAACCGCCCCGACCAGCGCCGCCAGAGTGCCGGATTCGAATTCGCCCAGGGAGCCGGATGCGCCGACGAAGATCACGTTCACCGCAGAGACGCGGCCGCGCATATGGTCCGGCGTGTCCGTCTGGACGATCGTGTGCCGGATGTAGACGCTGATCTGGTCGGAGGCTCCGGCTGCAAAAAGCGCCAGCACCGACAGCACGATGCTGTTCGAGAGCCCGAAAACCAGAATCGCCAGCCCGTAGGCGCCCACCGACCAGACCAGCTTGCGCCCCGAGCCGCGCCGGACCGGGTAATGCGCCAGCCCGTAGGCCATGCAGAGCGCCCCGATGGATTGAGCGCTGCGCAGGAAGCCCGTGCCCCATGCGCCCGCGCCCAGAGCATCGGAAAAGATAGGCAGAAGCGCCGTGACGCCGCCCAGGCACACCGCGCACATGTCGAGCGAGATCGCGCCGAAAATGGTCTTCTGCGAATAGATGTAGCGCAGGCCGGCGCTCATCGTTTCCCAGGTCACCTTCTCTTTTTTGATCGTTTCAGGCCGGGTGCGGATCAGGAAGGTCGCAATGGCGGAGGCTGCGTACAGCACCATCGCAAGGCCGAACACCACATCCGGACCGAGCATATAGAGCAGGCCCCCGATAGCAGGCCCCGCCGTATTGGCGAATTGCTCGAACGACGAATTCCAAGCGACCGTATTGCCGAAATGCTGGCGCGGCACGAGCGTCGGCAGCAAGGCCTTGTAGGCCGGATTGCCGAATGCGCGGGACGTGCCGACCAGCGCCATCAGCACATAGATCGGCCAGACCGCCGTATTTCCCATCATGCTGTAGACCAGCAGCCCAGCCGAAACGAGCGCCGCAAGCGTGGTGGAGATCGCCACCACGAGACGGCGGTCGTAACTGTCCGCCACCTGTCCGGTGATCATGCAGAAAACCAGCATGGGCAGAAACGTGAAAAGACCCGTCAGGCCGAGCGCGAAAGGATCGCGAGTGAGTTCATACACGAACCAGCCGACCGCCACGTTCTGCATGGCGGACGCGAGCGTCGACGACAGTCGCGAGAAGAAGAAAAGCCGCACGTCGTAATAACGAAACGCCAGCCAGCCGTCTTCCTTGATGCTTTCCGTCATCGCCCCATGCCCCGTTCAGTCTGTAGCGTCAGCCCATGTTCGCGCCGGCGCGCGGGCCGGTTTCGTCGTGATAGGTCACGGCCTTCGGGGCGTCGGCCTCGAAGGCTCGCACATTCGGCGCCACTCCGGGCAGGCCGAGTTCGCTCCAGCGTTCCGCCACCTGATCGTAGATGTTCTTGCGCAGCGTCGTGCGCTTGGAGAACACCGGCAGATAGCGATGCTGCTTGCAGGCGTTGATCAGCGCCTTCGACCCATAGGGGCGAATTTCCGGCGGATTTTGCGACGGGTCGAGCGGTGTGCTCCAGGTGCTGCGCAAGATGTCGATGTCCTCGACCGGATTGCAGCGGCTGCCCATCGCCCAGATCACCTGATCCATGTCGGTGGGATCGACGTCTTCATCAACGGCGATGATCCACTTGGTGTAATAGGCGCCGCCCGGAACCTGTGCGGCCAGCGCCAGAACCTGCGCGGCGTGCCCTGCATATTTCTGTTCGAGGCTGATGACCGTCATGCCGAAACCGCCCGCGGCGGCGGGATGGGAATAAACGCCCGCGATGCCCGGAATGCCGAGCTTGTCGAGATCGTCCCAGATCTTCGCGCCGCGCAGGATCGAGAAGAAACCGCTCTGCTCGCAAGACGGATAATCCGCCATCAGCGCATTGGTGAGGATCGGATTGGTCCGGTAATGGATCGCGGTGATGTCGACCAGTGGGCAAAGAGCCTCCGGCTTGCCGTAATAGCCGGTGAACTCGCCGAAAGGCCCTTCGGCCTTCATCGAATCCGGATTGATGACGCCCTCGACCACGAATTCCGCATTGGCTGGAATCAGCAGGTCGCTGTTCAGCGCCTTCACGACCGCGATGGGCTCGCCCTTGATGCCGCCCGCATATTCGTACTCGGAAATATTCTTCGGAAATCCCTGCGAGCCGACCAGCATCAGCAGCGGGTCCATGCCCCAGGCGGCGGCCACATGCACCGGCTTGCCCATCTGCCACGAGCGCGTGATGTGCAGGCGGGCGTCCTTCCCGGGCGACAGGTAAAGCCCCGCCTGTTTCTTGCCCTGAAGCATCATCCGGTAAGTGCCGACGTTCAGATAGCCGGTGTCGGGATCGCGCGTGATGACTGCGTCCGCAGTGCCGGCGTAGCGGCCGCCATCGAGCGGCCAATGACGCGGGATCGGCAACTTGTCGAGGTCGATGTCGTCGCCCGTGACGGTGTTCTGATAGACTGGCGCTTCGTCGCGCGAGACCTCGCGCGGCGGCATGCGCTTCTTCATCTTTTCCTTGGTGCGCCGGATCAACTCGACGGTCGGAGTGTCCGGATGCTCCTCAAGGCTGATGGCGATGCGCCGCACGCTCGGCCCGTAGGGGTTCCACAGCGAACGCGCCCCGAACGGACTTTTCTCGAACCCCTTCACATTGCTGAACATGACAGCCGGCGAAGGCTTCTGCTTGGCCACGAGATAAGAGATCGCGCTCATTTCCTCATCGCGGTCGACCGCCTTGTCGACATGCAGGAATTCACCGATGGCCTCCACCCGTTTCAGCCATTCGCGCAGGTCGCGGACGGGTTCGGGGTTTTTCGGCAGGTCGGTCATCGGTTTCTCCGGTCGCGCTCTTGAGGGCGTGGGGCCGTTCTACACGGTTCGGCGGAACTTGCCACAGGCGCAGGCTGCCACAGGCGCAGGCTGCTACAGGCGCAGGCTGCTACAGGCGCAGGCTGGGACCGGCGCAGGCCGCCGCCCCAGCGGCAGCCATGCGCGCCGGGCTGTTTGCATACGCCCCGCATGGGACTATGAGGAGCGCGGCGGGAAATGCGGGAGATCCAATCAGCAATGTCGGAGCCGAAAAGCCAGAAGACTCTGCCGAACGACATTGATTATTCCGTTCTTGTCCCGCTGCTCTGCCATTCCTTCATCGTGCAATGCCTGGTGGCGCTTGTGCGCCTCACGGTCTCCTACCGGATCATCGAGCAGGACCTGCCGGTCTTCTGGCTGGGCCTGATTTCGGGCGCCTTCGCGTTGCTGCCCGTTTTTCTTGCCGTCCAGGTGGGACGTTTCATCGACAGGGGCAATGACGCCCGCGCCACCTGGATCGGCTCGACCCTGGTGGCCGGCCCCGCCCTCGCCCTCTATTTCGCGCCCGGCACTCCCTATCATCTGGCGGCTTATGCGCTTTTTATCGGCGTTGGCCATCTGTTCCTGATGGCCAGCCACCAGATGCTCTGCGTTCGCGCGGGTGGGGAGCGCGGCCGGGACGCCGCCTTCGCCAATTTCACCGTAGCCCAGGCTTTGGGTCAGGGCCTTGGGCCCCTTCTGCTCGGCTGGATCGGCGGATCGGCCCGGCTTCCGCCCACCGAACTGCTGTTCGGCATATGCGCCGTGGGGGCTCTCGTTTCGGTCGCCATTTCCTTCACGTTGCGTCCCCTCAGCCGCGGCGCAGCTTCGGCGAAGGATCAGAAGGCGGTTCCGATTCTGGACCTGCTGAAAACGCCGGGCCTGCCGCCGGTCCTGTTTGCCTCGATCATGACGATCACGGCTGCCGATCTGCTGACCATTTACCTGCCCCTTATGGGGACCGAACGGCACATGGATGTCGCCCATATCGGGATCATCCTGACCGTCCGGTCGGTCTGTTCGATCGGGGCGAGGATCTTCTTTGCCCAACTGGTGCGGATGATCGGCCGGAAAAGATTGCTGGTTGTCTGCATGGCCGTGGGCGGACTGGGCTTTCTCCTCATCGGGCTGCCGCTGCCCATGTGGGGTCTTTATCTGGCAGGGGGCATTCTGGGCCTGGGACTTGGCATTGCGTCCTCGCTGACCATTACGGCCATCGTCGAAGTTGTTCCGGTACAAGCCAGGGGCACGGCCATGACGCTGCGCATTACCGGAAACCGCATCGGTCAGGTGGCGCTACCGTTTCTGGCGAGCTTCATCGCGGCTGCGGCGGGGGCGGCGGGCGTGCTGGGCATCATCGCCATCAATCTCTGGGCGGCAGGCATCGCGGTGCAGAGAAACCGGCGCACGACATCCTGACAGTTTTCGGGTTGCGGTCCAGCAATTGCACGCTCATTGTGCGCTGCATCAAACTATCAGCCCCGGTGATCTTCGCCCCATGCGCCTGAAACCCGACACGTTCGCCCTCACCCTGCTGATGGGCCTGATGCACGCGCTGGGGCCCATCTCGGTCGATACCTATCTGGCGTCGCTTCCCTTCATGGCGGCGGATCTGAATGTCCCGGGCGATCTCATCCAGCTCACCTTGTCCTCCTATCTGGTGGGCTTTTCGCTGGGGCAGATCTTCTTTGGCCCGATCTCCGACAAATACGGCCGCAAACCCGTCATTCTGTTCGGACTGGGGCTCTATTTCATCTGCTCGGTGGTTTGCGCCATCACGTCGGATGTGTGGGTGCTGATTTTCGCCCGGGGCTTTCAGGCCTTCGCGGCGGCCTCGCCCATCATCCTGTCGCGGGCGTTGGTGCGCGATCTTTACGAGGGTCCGCGCGCCGCGCGTGAAATGTCCATCCTGACCAGCGTGTCGGGGCTCGCGCCGGTGGTGGCTCCCATTCTGGGGGGATTGCTGCAATCCTTTTTCGGATGGCGGTCCGTGTTCGTCACGCTGGCGGCCAGCGGCCTCGGCCTGCTGGTGCTGGTGGCGCTTCTGTTGCCGGAGACGATCCGCCAGCGGCAGGAAGGCCCGCTGTCCTTCGCGAGCGTCTTCAAGAGCTTCGGCATCATCTGGGCCAACAAGGCCTTCCGGGCCAATGTGGGCATACAGGCCTGCGGCTACACAGGCCTGTTCTGCTTCATTTCCGGTTCGCCCTTCGTGTTGCAGCGCATCTACGGGCTGAGCCCGCTGGGCTTCAGCCTCATCTTTGCATTGTCCTCCATGTCGTTTCTGGCCGGAACCTTCGTGAACCGGCGGCTCGTGCCGAGGTTCGGCGTACCCAGAACCATCGGCATCGGTGCCGCCTGTCTGGCGGGCGGCGGCTGGCTGACGGCGCTGGGAATTCTGATCTGGCCGCAATCGCCTTTTGCGTTCAGCATACCGACGATGTTTTTCTTCCACGGCATCGGGCTGATCCTGCCGCTGGCGGTTGCATCGGCTTTGGCGCCCTTCCCGGATCGGGCGGGCGCGGCCTCGTCCCTGATGGGTCTTCTGCAAATGATCAGCGCAGCGCTGGTGATCTCCTGGATCGGCACGCACATTGATACCAGCGCGCTTCCCCTGGGGTTGACCCTTGCGGCGGTGGGGTCGATTGCTCTGGCGATCTATTGGTGGACGCGGCCTCGCGACGCCTGATCAGCAGATCGCCTCGATCGCGGCCAGCAATCGCTCGATGTCTTCCTCGCGCGACAGGCGATGATCGCCGTCCTTGATGAGCGTCAGCGCGACCGGATCGCCCGCCAGATGCTCGACGAGCGTCAGCGCATGTTTCCACGGCACGTCGGGATCTTCCATTCCTTGCAGGATATGCACCGGACAATGCGTGCGGATCGTCTGGCCGAGCAGAAGGTTCTTGCGTCCGTCCTCAACCAGCGCGCGGGTGATCGGCGTCGGCTCCGGCGCATATTGCGAATGCCGTTGCCAGACCCCGGTGTCCTCGATCTGGCGGCGAATCTCCGGCGACATCTGCGCCCACATCAGCGTCTCGGTGAAGTCCACCGCAGGAGCGATCAGCACCATTCCGGCGAGGCGCTGTGTTTCGGATGACCGCGCCAGTGCGCGCGCCGCCAGAAGAGAAATCCAGCCGCCCATCGAGGAACCGACCAGAATCTGGGGACCATGCGTGAGCTTGCGGATCATCGCGAGACTGTCGGCGAGCCACAGTCCGATGGTCCCGTCCTCGAAGCGCCCGCCCGACTCGCCATGCCCCGTATAGTCGAACCGCAGGAATGCGCGCCCGCGCTGCGCCGCCCATTGGTCGATCCGTTCCGCCTTGGTGGACAGCATGTCCGACTTGAAGCCCCCCAGCCAGACGATGCCGGGTTTTTCATGTTCCGCCGCCGCTGCGCGCAGCCTGTAGGCCAGCCGGCGCGCCGGGCCCTTGTCGTCGGCGTCGAGGAACGCAGGAGGAATTTGCGGAAAAGTCTCTTTCACGGGTAACGTCCGGTGATTCTCTCAGGGGCGACGGCTGATGCGCGCAGCCGGGTTCATACATCCGGACGGGGCACAATGCGACCAGGCGCAATATCGCCGTTTCAGGACAGCGGCGGTTCCTCTCTGTCGGGCCGGACCATCCTGCAGATCATCCCGCAGCTCGACGCGGGCGGCGCGGAGCGCACCACAATCGACATAGCGGACGCGCTGACGCAGGCCGGCGCTCGCGCCCTCGTGGCCTCCGAAGGCGGCAGGCTCGTCAGCGAATTGCAGGCCAAGGGCGGCTGGTGGATTCCCTTTCCGGCCCGCACCAAGAATCCGCTTCGCATGCTGATCAATGTCGGGCGGCTCGAACAGCTTCTGCGCGACGAGCAGGTGGATATCGTCCACGCCCGCTCCCGGGCGCCCGCCTGGGTGGCGCTGGGGGCCGTACGGCGCTCGAAGACGCCTCTGGTGACGACCTATCACGGCGCCTATTCGGGAACGACCGCGTTCAAGAATTTCTACAATTCCGTGATGGCGCGCGGCGATATGGTCATCGCCAATTCGGCCTTCACGGGCGACCGGATCGCCCAGTTGCATCCGTTCGCCGCCCCCCGCATCCGGGTGATTCCGCGCGGCACGGATTTCAACAAGTTCGCCCCCCGGGCAGTTGATCCGGTGCGGGTCCAGCATCTGCGCCAGGCATGGGGCGTCGAGTCTGATCAGCGAATTGTGCTGCTCGCAGCGCGCCTGACGGGCTGGAAGGGCCAGAAGATTCTGATCGAGGCCGCGCGCCAGTTGCGTGACGGCGGATTGCGGGACGTCTGTTTCGTTCTGGCGGGCGACGCGCAGGGGCGCGACGGCTACGTCAAGGAATTGCGGGCCCAGATCGACGCCGCCGGCCTCAAGGGCGTCGTACGCCTTGTGGGGCACGTCGGCGACATGCCGGCGGCCTTTCTGGCGTCCTCCGTGGTGACGGTAGCCTCGACGGAGCCCGAGGCCTTCGGAAGAAGCGCCGTGGAGGCGCAGGCCATGGGGGCGCCGGTGGTGGTGACGGATCTGGGAGCCGTGCCCGAAACCGTGCTGGCCCCGCCCGATGTCTCCCCCCAGGAGCGCACCGGCTGGCGCATTCCGCCCGGGGACGCTACGGCGCTCGCCCAGGCCCTGCGTCACGTTCTGGAGATGGGCGCAACCGCCCGCGATGCGCTGTCGGCCCGCGCCCGCGCCCATGTGGTGGGCCAGTTTTCGCTGGAACGCATGTGCCAGGATACGCTGGAAGTTTACCGGTCCCTGCTTGAAGCGCCGGGGTAACAGACGCGAAAAATCGCACCAAAGCGGAAACTCTGCGCCGCAAGGCCAGTTGACACCTGCGTGGGAACCGTGATTCTCAGCACGGGTCCGGTCTCGTAGCCTTTGGTTACGGGGCCTGAAGGCATATATTCACCGGGTCCGACGAACAATCACAGGAGCACACACATTCGCCGCCCAATGAAAGCCCCGCCGACCCCCCAGAAGGACGGCCAACGCATCAATCGCGACATTCGTGTACGCGAGGTTCAACTGATCGATCACGAAGGGCAGAACCGCGGGGTGACCGATATCGTCGAGGCGTTGAAGCTGGCCGAAGAGGCTGGTCTCGACCTTGTCGAAATCGTCCCGAACGCCAACCCGCCGGTCTGCAAGATCCTCGATTACGGCAAGTTCCGCTTCCTTGAACAGAAGAAGGCCGCCGAGGCGCGCAAGCGCCAGAAGATCGTGGAAGTGAAGGAAATCAAGCTCCGGCCGGGCATCGACGACCACGATTACGAAACCAAGATGAAGGCGGTGCGCCGCTTCTTCGAGGAAGGCGACAAGGTCAAGGTGACGCTGCGTTTCCGTGGCCGCGAAATGGCTCACCAGGATATCGGGTACCGGCTGCTGGAACGTGTGAAGCAGGAAACCCATTCCTTCGCCAAGGTCGAGCTGGAGCCCTCGATGGAAGGCCGCCAGATGGTCATGGTCCTTTCGCCGCGCTAGTCGGTCAAAGGTTGAATTGTTCCTCCGCCGTCCACACGTTGGGACGTCGAAGGCGACATTTCGGCGGCTTTCAGCGTGAGCGGCGCTGTGTTAACCAAGCGCCGCATTTCAAACGCCCCTCCGGGCCATAACGAACGTAAGGGAAGCCATGGGCGAGCGCCGCTCCAGTTTCGGATACGAGGATTTGCTCGCCTGCGGGCGTGAGGAGCTTTTCGGCCCCGGCAACGCCCAATTGCCGCTTCCGCCCATGCTGATGTTCGACCGCATCACCGAAATTTTCGAAACCGGCGGCGAATACGGCAAGGGCTACGCCCGCGCGGAATTCGACATCAACCCGTCGCTCTGGTTTTTCGATTGTCATTTCAAGGGCAATCCCGTGATGCCGGGTTGTCTGGGCGTCGACGCCATGTGGCAGTTGACCGGCTTCTATCTCGGCTGGCTCGGCAATCCGGGGCGCGGCATGGCGCTGGGCGTCGGCGAGGTGAAATTCACCGGACAGGTTCGGCCCACGGTCAAGACGGTCACCTACGGGATCGACTTCAAGCGCATATTCAAGGGCAAGCTCGTGCTCGGCATTGCGGACGGCTGGGTTGCGGCCGACGGCGAGCGCATCTACGAGGCCAAGGACCTGCGGGTCGGTCTCGCCAAGGCGGAAGCCGCCTGAGTTCCAACATTGAGCGGCCCGGACGGCCGTCAGGAGACTGTCATGAGACGCGTCGTCGTCACCGGCATGGGGATCGTATCCTCCATCGGCAACAATATTCAGGAAGTCACGACCTCGCTGCGCGAAGCGAAGTCGGGCATCGTGCGCGCCGAGAAATATGCGGAACTGGGCTTTCGCTGTCAGGTGCACGGCGCCCCGAACCTGAATCCGGAAGACTTCGTGGATCGCCGCGCCATGCGGTTTCACGCCATGGGCACCGGCTGGAACCATGTGGCGATGGATCAGGCCATCGCTGATTCCGGCCTTGAAGCCGGCGACATTTCCAACGAGCGCACCGGCATCATCATGGGCTCGGGCGGTCCGTCCACCCGCACGCTGATCGAGGCGGCCGACACAGTCCGCACCAAGGGCCCCAAGCGCGTCGGTCCGTTCGCGGTCCCCAAAGCCATGTCGTCCACGGCGTCCGCGACGCTCGCCACCTGGTTCAAGATCAAGGGCGTCAATTATTCGATCTCGTCGGCCTGCGCGACATCGAGCCATTGCATCGGCAATGCGGCCGAGATGATCCAGTGGGGCAAGCAGGACGTCATGTTCGCTGGCGGCTGCGAAGAACTCGAATGGACATTGTCGGTGCTGTTCGACGCCATGGGGGCCATGTCGTCCTCTTACAACGACACGCCGCAAATCGCGTCCCGCGCCTATGACAAGAATCGCGACGGCTTCGTGATCGCCGGCGGCGCGGGCGTGCTGGTGCTTGAAGAGCTTGAGCACGCGAAAGCGCGCGGCGCGAAGATCTACGCCGAAATCGCCGGCTACGGCGCGACGTCGGACGGCTACGACATGGTTGCCCCTTCGGGCGAAGGCGCGATGCGCTGCATGAAGATGGCCATGTCGACCGTGAAGACTCCGATCGACTACATCAACCCGCACGCGACCTCGACGCCTGTCGGCGACGCCAAGGAAATCGAGGCGATGCGCGCCGTGTTCGGCGCCGACAAGTGCCCGCCGATCTCGGCCACCAAATCGCTGACCGGCCATTCGCTCGGCGCGGCGGGCGTGCAGGAAGCCATCTATTCGCTGCTGATGATGAACAACGATTTCATCGCCGAGAGCGCGAACATTCAGGAACTCGATCCGGCCTTCGCCGACATGAACATCATTCGCGAGCGCCGCGACAATGTTAAACTCGGCACGGTGATGTCGAACTCCTTCGGTTTCGGCGGCACGAACGCAACTTTGGTGCTGAAGCATGTCGACGCCTGACGCCGCGCCGCCGCGCGGCGATCTGATGCACGGCAAGCGCGGCCTCATCATGGGCGTCGCCAACGATCATTCGATCGCCTGGGGCATCGCACGTGCGGTGGCCGCGCAGGGCGCAGAGCTTGCCTTCACCTATCAGGGCGAAGCGCTCGGCAAGCGCGTCAAGCCTCTGGCCGAAAGCGTCGGCTCCTCCCTTGTGCTGCCCTGCGACGTGGAAGATATAGCGAGCGTCGACTCGGTGTTCGATGCTCTGAAATCCGCGTGGGGCAAGCTGGATTTCGTCGTCCACGCCATCGGCTTCTCGGACAAGAACGAACTCAAGGGCCGCTATATCGACGCCACGACGCGAGAAAATTTCACCCGCACGATGGTGATCTCCTGCTTCTCGTTCACCGAGATTGCGCAGCGCGCTGCCGCGATGATGAACGAAGGCGGCTCGCTGCTGACCCTCACTTACGGCGGCGCGACGCGCGTCATGCCCAACTATAACGTGATGGGTCTGGCCAAAGCCTCGCTGGAAGCCAGCGTGCGTTATCTGGCGAGCGACCTCGGCCCTTCGGGCATCCGGGTCAATGCGATTTCTGCCGGCCCGATCCGCACACTGGCGGGCGCCGGCATCGGCGAGGCGCGCGCCATGTTCGCCTTCCAGAAGGCCCATTCGCCGTTGCGCCGTCCGGTGACCATCGAGGACGTCGGCGGCTCGGCGCTTTATCTGCTGTCGAACCTTTCGGCGGGTGTGACGGGCGAGATTCACTTCGTGGATGCGGGCTACAACATCATCTCGATGCCGCGGCCGGAAGATTTGCGCGAGGACGCATTGCAGGGATAGGGCGACTGCTGAACGAAGCAATCCCGCACGCTTCGACGGATTGCTTCGCAAGGTCTTCGGCCCGTTCGCAATGGCTTGTTGGTTATCCCCACTTCCTCCGCCCGGCCAGATTGCTCACAGCCAGGTACAGGATGCGCTTCTGCTCCGTGCGCGAGCGCGCAAGACTGTCGAGAATGAGTCCGCAGGTCGTCATCAGGCAGGCCACCAACATCAGCCCGGTGCAGAGAATCGCAGTCGGCATGCGCGGCACAAGGCCGGTCTGGAAATAGGTTTCCACCAGCGGCAATGCGAGCACGAGCGAAACGAGCGAACATGCCCCCGCCATCGCGCCGAAGAACAGGGCGGGGCGCGTCTCTTTCAGCAGGAACATGAACATCCCCAGGATGCGCGCGCCGTCGCGCACCGAGCGCAGTTTCGACGATGAACCTTCCGGGCGCTTGCCATATGGCAGCACGATTTCGGCCGTCGGCAGCTTCAGCTGACTTGCATGAACCGAAAGCTCGGTCTCGATCTCGAAGCCCGAGGAGAGCGCCGGAAAACTTTTCACGAAGCGCCGCGAGAACGCCCGGTACCCCGAAAAGATGTCGCCATACTCCGCCCCGAACAGGGCCGCATAGAGCTTGTTGAAAAGCCGGTTGCCGAAGGCGTGTCCGGTGCGGTGTGCATCCTGGTGCACGTTCTGTCGCGCCCCGATCGCCATGTCGAGGCGATCCTCGACAATCATGGCGACGAGCTTCGGGGCAGAGGCGGCGTCGTAAGTTCCGTCGCCATCGGCCATCACATAGACGTCGGCGTCCACTCCGGCGAACATGCGGCGCACCACATTGCCCTTGCCGGGCCGTGGCTCGCGATAGACTTCCGCTCCCGCGAGGCGGGCGCGGTCGGACGTGTCGTCCGTGGAGGCATTGTCGAACACGCAGATGCGGGCGTCCGGCAATGCGGCGCGGAAGTCCGCCACGACGCCCGCGATGGTGCGGCCTTCATTGTAGCAGGGCAGGATCACCGCCACCCGCGTATCGCCTGCGGGGGCCTGCGCGCGCCGCTCGCCCGCTTCAAGCTCGAGATGCGGGAAAGCGCTGCGCAGGGCGGCCGTGAGATGTGCGGCGTCGATCGGCGTCGCCGCATGATTGGGCGCAGGCGCGGCAGGTAGCGATCTGGCGTTTTGGTCTGCGGCCAAGGCGAAAATCCCAAAGGTAACCCGATCTCAAACTTTCTGCCCGAAAGGTTGAAACGACGTGAAGGCCGGATCGATCTCCGCACCCCGAAAGCGACGATGACCAAGCCGCAGACCTCGCTGTTCGATTCCCCCGTCAGGCTGGTTCTGCTGGCGGTCCTTCTCGCGCAGATCCTGTCGTTCCAGAAAGTCGTCGATGTCTGGAGGAGCGGGATGTTCCACGACACGGACGACGCCATGCGCCTCGTTCAGGTGCGCGACTGGATGGCCGGGCAGGGCTGGTTCGATCTCACCGTTCGCCGCATGGACCCGCCCGCCGGGGTGTTCCTGCATTGGTCGCGCGTGCTGGATGTGCCGATCGCGGCGCTGATCGGAGCCTTCAGCATGGCCTTCGAGCGCGAAACGGCGGAGCGGCTGGCGCGCCTTGTGTTCCCGGCGCTTGCCCATGCGGGCTTCTTCTTCGCCATGATGGGGCTGGGCCGCCGGTTGCTGGGCGAGACGTCCGCAGCCGTGACGGTGCTGCTAGCCCTGTTCACCACGGCGACGACCTACCAGTTCCTTCCGGGTCGACTCGATCATCACGGCGCGCAGATCATCCTTCTGTTGATGATGACCAGCGCGACGCTGGATGCGGTGCGGGACAATTGTGCGAGAGCGGGCCTGCGGGCGGGCGCGCTCGCCGCGCTGTCTCTGGCGATCAGCGTGGAGAACCTGCCCTTCCTGCTGACCATGGCGGCGATCTTCGGTCTGGGATGGGTACTGCTCGGCGAGCGGATGCGTGACGCCCTCGCGGCTTTCGGCTGGAGCCTGCCGGTCGCGACCGGCGTCGCCCTGCTGCTCACCGTGGGGCCGGAACGCTATGGCTATCTGGAGATCGACTCGCTCTCCACGACCTTGCTGCTCGCGACGATTGTCGGCGGTGCGGCCTGTCTGGCGCTCGCGATTGCATCGCCTTTCCTGCACACCGCCCCGGCGCGCGTCGCGGCGGCGCTTGGCGCATGCGCCGCCATGGCGGGAATCGCGGTCCTCGCCGTACCGGCGCTGCTGACCGAGCCGAAACGTGTTCTGGACGCTTACGGCCTCGTCGATCCTTTCGTGCGCGAGGCGTGGCTCAGCCAGGTGTCGGAAGCGCTGCCGATCTGGAAGATGGTCATCAGCGACCCTGCCGACTTCCTGCCCATCGCCCTGCCGATGGTCGCGGGCCTGATGGGCCTCGCGCTCGCGGCGCATCAGGACGCCGGAAGGCGTCACTCCTGGCTGGTGATGACCATCTTCGGGTTCGCGGGCGTTGCGGCCGCCTGCTGGCAGGTGCGCGCGGCGACTTCGGCGGCTCCGCTCCTCGTGTTCGGCGGCGCATGGGCGGTGCTGCGCGTCGCAGAGATCTCGCGTGATGCCTCAGGAAAGTCCAAGCCGCTCTGGCCGCTGGCGACCGCCCTGCCGTTCATGACGATCTTCTGGGCGCATGTGACGTCGCTGAAGGTCCTCGCACCTCCCCGGGCTGTCGCGGCGAACAATCCGCTCGCTTCGCTTGCACCCGACGCCTGCTATGAAACCGCCAGCCTTCGCGCCCTGAACAAGCTGCCGTCTTCAGTGCTGATGAACCAGATCGACCACGCCGGTTATATATTGGCCGAAACGCCCCACAGCGTCATCGCCTCGGCCTACCATCGCAACAATCACGGCAATCTCATCGGGCTCAAGACATTCCTGTCGCCGCCCGAAAAGGCCCACGCGCGCGCGAAACAGAGCGGCGCCCGATATGTGGTGATCTGCCAGCCGTCGAACGAACTCGACTCATACGCGCAACGCGCGCCGCAAAGTCTCGCGGCAATGTTGTCTCGCGGCGAAACGCCGGACTGGCTGAAGCCGGTGGACATCGGTGCGAGTTCGTACCGGGCCTACGAGATCAGGTAGATCCGGGTCCTGTAAGGCCTGACCCGATGATCGACCCCGATTGCAAATGAATATGGCCGGGACGAGCCCGGCCATGATGCATTGAGGTCAGCGCAAGAGGCGATCAGCCTGCCTTGCGGACCTTTTCCGGCACAAGCCGCACGCTCGACAGCGCCTCTGCTGCGCCGGATTCGCCGGCCTCATGATACTCAGCGTCTTCGTTGACGTTCCAGATATCGTAGATGAGCTTCCCGGCCGCGATGTTTTCCGCCGTCAGCATGGCTGTCATCATGGCGTGATCCTGATTGTTGTACTTGTGCATGCCGTTGCGGCCCACAAGATGCAGCGTCGGATAGCGCGCGGCGAGTTCATCGCGGATCGACCCGACGCGCTCGCGATAGCCTTCGTCGTAAACCGGATAGGCCTTCTTCTGGCGCACGACGCAGCCGTCGAGAATCTCGTCTTCCTGCGCGAGGCCGATGATCGCCAGTTCTTTCTTGGCGAGAGCGATCAGTTCCTCATCGCTGGCGTTCCACAGTCCGTCGCCTTCGAAGCAGAAATATTCGAGGCCGAGGCAGGCGAGGTTCGGGTCCGGCACCATCTCGGGCGACCACGACCGGAAATTCTGGATGCGACCTACCTTCACGCTCGGCTCGTGGATGTAGATCCAGTTGTCCGGGAACAGGTCCGGCTTGTTGACCACGAGCGCCACCGTGACGAAGTCGCGGTAGCGAAGATTGTCCGCAGCCGCAACGCAATCAGGCAGCGGGTCGATGGCGTGGACGAGTTCGCGGATCGGCGCAGACGAAATGACGTGGCGTGAGCTGAACTGCGCGATGCTGCCATCCTGGCGCTTCGCCTCGATGGACCAGCGTTGCGCGGCTTCGTCGAAACGCATCTTGTGCAGTGAATGGCCCATGTGAATCTGGCCGCCCTGCTGGCGCGTCTTCGCGGCGGCGGCGTCCCACATCATGCCGGGGCCCTTGCGGGGATAACGGAAGCTCTCGATGAGAGTCTTGATCACTTCGCCGTTTGAATTCGTGCGCGGACCATTCGGCGCAATGGAATTGCGCAACGCATTCGCCATGGCCGACCACAGATCGAGGCCCTTGATGCGCTGCGCGGCCCAGTCGGCTGAAATCTCGTCGCACGACATGCCCCACACCTTTTCGGTGTAGGTCTTGAAGAAGATAGAAAACAGGCGCTCGCCGAACTGGTTCGCAACCCAGTCGTGGAAGGTCTCCGCCTTCTCCAGCGGGAACATCTGCCGGTACATGAAGCTCATCACGCACATGGCGCTCTCGATGTAACCGAGATTGCCCAGAGCCTCGAAAGCCTTCAGTGGATAGGAATAGTACTTGCCGTCGTAATAGATACGCGACAGGCGCGGACGTTCGATGAAATCCTGCGGGAGGATCTCGTTCCACAGATCGACGACCTCGCGCGAGCGCGAGAAGAACCTGTGTCCGCCGATGTCGAACAGGAAGCCCTTGTAATTCGCCGTGCGGCTGATTCCGCCCACGTAAGTGGGGTCAGCCTCGATGACAGTCGTCTCGATTCCCTTCCTGGTGAGCAGATAGGAAGCCGTGAGGCCTGCCGGGCCGGCGCCGATTACGAAAACATCATTGGTCATCAGTGGGTGCAACAACGTCTTGAGGAACGCGCGCAGTCCGGACGAAACTGCAACCCCACAATGCCTTGCAGAGGTTGCCAAACCGTTTTCGAACGAAATTCATCGGCTAATGTTTTGAGGCGGCCGCAACGCATCCTTAACCATGCGGCGGGGGATGTTTGGTTACCCGATGCCTCTAGGGTCCGGCTGAAATTTCGGAGAAGCGAATGACCGACCCCCGCCCGACCGGCGCTCCACCCGCGCCCGCCGTCGATACGGACGATGTGCTTGCCGCCTTCGGGCGACTGCCGGTCGGCGCCGTAGCCGCAATTCTCTGGGCGTTTACCGCCGTGGCGCTGGTCAGTTCGTTCTGGGGCTCGCTCGATGAGCGCCTCGCTTCGCCCGACGACGCGATGCGGCTCGTACAGGTCCGTGAATTTCTCGCGGGCGCTTCCTGGTTCGATCCGACGCAGACCCGCATCGGCCTGGGCGCTGGATATCTGACGCACTGGTCGCGTCTCATAGATGCGCCCATCGCCCTGTTGATGGGCATGTTCGGCGAGAAAGTCGCCCTGACCGCCTGGCCCCTGCTTCTCCTTCTGACGACCATCATGCCGCTCGCCATCGCCACGGAGCGCGTCGCGGGCCGCCCCGCCGGGCTAATGGCGGCTCTCTTCGGAGCCTTGTGCCTGGCGGGCTTTTCGCAATTCAGGCCGGGAATCATTCACCACCACAATGCGCAGCTCGCCGCCTCGGCCCTGTTCGTCGCCGCCCTGGCGGCTGCGCCTGCATCCCGCATGGCGTCGGTTGCGGCAGGCTTTGCGGGCGCGCTGGAGCTGGCCTTCGGTCTTGAATCGTTGCCGGTGCTGGCCGTCGCAATCGCCTTCTATGTTCTGCAATTCGTCTGGAAACCCGAAGCGGCCCGCAATCTCGATATTTTCGGGCTGTCCTTCGCGGGCTTCACGACGCTTCTCTACGTTGCGACGATTCCGTCCGCGCGCTGGCTCGTGACCGAATGTGATGCGCTGGCGTTCAACATGCTGCTCCTCGTCGTCATCGGCGGCGCGGGCATTGCGGTGGCGCAATGGCTCACGCATCGCGCCGCCTTGTCCGTGCGGCTCATCGCGATGCTGGCAGTCGGCCTTGCATCGGTCGGCGCATTCGTGGCTGCCGACCGCTCGTGTCTTGCCGGACCATATGGTCACTTCGATCCTGCGCTTTGGCCCGTCTGGCTCGATTATGTCGCCGAGATGCTGTCGGCGTCACGGCTCGCTGCGGTCGAGCCCGTCGGGGCGGCGCTCTATTTCGCATTCCCGCTTGTGGGTCTGGCGGCGTCCGGCTTCTTGCTGTGGCGCAGCCGCGAATGGCCGGTCTGGATGTTGACGATCAATTTTCTCGTCTGCTTCCTTGTCGCCATCCTGCATGTGCGCGGCGTGCTTTATGCGAACTTCTACGCCGTGCCGGTGACGGCGCTCGCTTTGGCGAAAGCTTTCGAGCTGGGCACCCTGCCGACCATGCGGTCGCTGGTCATCGCCATGTCGCTTCTCAATCCGTCGACGGCGGGCGTCATCGCCATTGCGCTCGCGCCCGATGCGCAAGCCAACCAGCCGCCGTCGGCCAAAGGCGCCGCCTGTTTCGAAACCAGGAGCTATGCGGCGCTGGCCGCGCTTCCCGCAGGCCGCGTTCTGGCGCAGCTCGATCTTGCGCCCTTCGTGCTGGCCAATACGCCGCACAGTGTCGTCATGGGTCCATACCACCGGCTTGATCGCGATCTTGTTTTTGCGCGGCGGCTTGTGGCCGGAAAGCCCGAAGACGCTGCGACGCCGCTGCGCGCAGCAGGCGTCGACTATGTGGTCGATTGCGCCGGATTGGTGGATCGCTTTGCGGATCGCGACGAGCCTATGTCGCTCCGCACGTCTTTGCTGAAAGGCAAAGCTCCGGCTTTCCTGACGCCAGTCGACATGCCGAACTCGCCTCTGCTGGTGTGGAGAGTGGCGCCCTAGGCGTCTCGCATCCGCCGTAATCATGGACAAAGCTTAATTTGAACGCGGCCTTGAGCGCGCGTAACCAGATAGAGCGATACACTCGCAAGGAGACACCTCGGATGAAAGCTCGTCTCGGACTAGCGCTTGCCACGGCTGCCCTTCTGGGCGGCAGTTCCTTCCTGACCATTCAGGCAATTGCCCAGAATGCTCCGCCCGCCGAACGCCCGGCGGAGGCCGCCCCCGCTACTGCGCCCGTCGATCCGCATGCGGGGCACGGCGACATGAAAGCCGCGGGCGAAACCGGCGGCCGGATGGGCCGCATGGAGGGTCAGCGCGGCGAGCAGGGCGCGCAGCGCCAGCAACGTCCGCAAATGTCTGCGGAAGATCGCACGGCATTCTTCGAAGCGCGTCTGGCGAGCGTGCGCGCCGGTCTGATGCTCAACGCCGATCAGGAAAAGCTCTGGCCCGCCATCGAATCCGCCGCTCGCAACATGGTGAAGACCATGACCGAGATGCGCGAAAAGGCCCGCACCGCCACGCAGCCGACCAATCCGTTCGAACGGATGAAATCGTTCGGCGAAGCCAGCTCGGCGCGCGGCGCCGCCATGACCCGCATGGCCGAGGCGATGCTGCCGCTGTGGTCCACGCTCACCGACGACCAGAAGCGCCGCTATCGCATGTTGTCCGGCGGCATGATGGCTCACCCGGACATGGCGCAGATGCAGCGCGGTCAGGGCCGTATGGACATGATGCAGCGTGACGGCGACCGCCGGCAGATGATGGAGCGCGGCCGCGATCGCCACGACATGCGTGGTCGCGATGACCGAGACGACCGTCGTGGTTACGACCCTCGTGGCCGTGACGACGACCGCCGCAGCATGCGGGGCCGTGATGATGAAGACCGCCGTGGCGGCGACCGCGATGAACGGCGCGGTCGGGATCGTGGCGACGGCGAGGAGATGCGCCGCGGCCGCTAGCTGGCGCTGGACGTCACGACTCGCTGCCCTTAGCCTCCGCCAAAATGGAGACGCGGGTGACGACAGAAATTTTTCAGGGGGCCGCGTCTGCCGACGAAGGCCCCCTTGTCATTGCACGACAGGGCTATTTTTTCGTCGGCGGCCAGTATTTCGAAGGCCCGGATGGTCGCTACATGGGCGGTCAGATGTATGTGGAATTCCAGATTCCGCAAAATCTCATGCAGCCTTATCCGATCGTGTTCTTTTCCGGCGGCGGACAGAGCGGGCTCAATTACACAGGCACGCCCGACGGACGCGAAGGCTGGGCGCAATATTTCCTGCGGCGCGGCTACGCAACCTATGTGCTGGACCAGCCGGCGCGCGCACGCTCGCCGTGGCATCCCGAGATGGGAAACCAGACGCGCCATTCCACTACGCGCGTTGAACAGCAGTTTACCGCGACGTCGCGCAAGCCCCTTTGGCCGCAGGCGAAGCTGCACATGCAGTTTCCCGGCGCGGGCATTGAGGGTGATCCAGCCTTCGATCAGTATTTCGCCCAGAGCTTTCCGTCGCTGGCGAGTTTCGCCCGCCAGCAGGAGCTCAATCGCGATGCGGGCGCGGCGCTGCTCGACCGCATCGGGCCCGCGATCCTTCTCACCCATTCACAGTCAGGCACATTCGGCTGGCTGGTGGCGGACGCGCGGCCCGGTCTGGTGAAGGCGATCCTCGCCATCGAGCCGTCCGGCCCGCCCGTGCGGGACAATGTAGCGAAGGGCCATCCGGAGTGGTTCGCGGACGGGCCGCAGACGAAGCCTTACGGGCTCACCGCTCCGCCGCTCGCTTACGACCCGCCCCTGTCGGGGCCGGACGATTTGAAGTTTGTGCGTCAGGACGTGTCGGAAGCCGAAGGCCTCGTGCGCTGCTGGTCGCAGGCGGAGCCGGCGCGGGAACTGACGAGTTTGCGCGGGATACCGGTTCTGGTTGTGCAGGCAGAAGCCTCCTACCACGCGCCCTACGATCACTGCACGGTCGCCTATCTGCGGCAGGCCGGCGTCAGCGTGGACTATATCCGGCTTGCCGACCTCGGCATCCACGGCAACGGTCACATGCTGATGATCGAGAAGAACAGCCGCGAGATAGCGGCTTTGGTGGAGGAGTGGGTAAGAGGGAAAATAACGCCCAAACGGGAGTGTCAGAAATTTTGTGTGCGGGGCCGGTTGACCATCACGAGTTGACGAACCTTTCGTCGAACATGATGGCGAATTGTGTTTTGGCTTCGCTCCATTCACGTGGCGGCATTTTCCACTCCCCGGCGACCTGACGCAAGACCAG
>CANJNI010000006.1 GCA_947475995.1 Beijerinckiaceae bacterium
ATCCGCTTCGAGGACAATCTGATCGTCACAAACAGCGGTCTGGAACTCCTGAACAAGCAACCTCGCGAGCTGATCTGAGGAGCGTCTCGGCGGTCAGTTGAACTGTCGCTCAAGCCGCCGGCGGGTCGCCGGCGGCCTTTTATTGAGCGTTTGAACGGAGTCAGAACGCCCTCACCTCACCTGCAGCTGGACGCTACTTGGAGTTTAAGTTTCGCAGCACGATATGCGACGTCGTCGGCTTCCGCCGCGCTGGCAGCCATGGGACGACTGAAGAATCCGTTGAAAGCCCCGGTGCCGCTTACGACGACTCGCAGCATATTGGTCCTTTAGATTAGGACGCTTTCCGAGAAGATCACGGCGGTCGATCGCAAGCTTCTCTCATGATATGCTGACAGCCTCGCCAATCGAAGGCTTTCTGGGATTCTTGGCACTGACATTGTCACTGCTAAAGCTACAGCCCTTACGGTCACCTTTGCCGATCCCGATAAGTCGCGGTCGGGCAGACAGGCATCGTCAACTTGTTGATTGAAGTTCGTGACGAGACAGCTCGTCCGATACTTTCAAGCTGCGGCGACAACGTTCCACCATGTGTTCATCGCCGATGCGCGAAGCGCCCGGTGCGTGGAGGCTGATGTGAGATGGCGCTGGACGTTGAAGGTGTTGTAAACGGCGGCATGGGTTGAGAGAAATCTCTGGGCTGATCCGGCGCTCTTGAAGCCCTGCATCTTGCACTCCCTTCGTCGGGTTGGCTGATGAGAATTCTCCGCGCGATTGTTTCGCCATCGACCGGTGCGATGCCGCCCCTGGATCCCGAGATCCCGCGCTGCGGCGCCGTAGGAACGCAGGTCGTCAGTGACGAAAATCTCCGGCAGGAAGCCATATTTACGTAGCAGCTTGCGCATCAAACTCAACGCGGCCTGCTTGCTTCTTCTCGACTGGACCAGCACATCGAGCACCTCGCCTTCAGCGTCAACGGCCCGCCACAAGTAGACCAGACGACCATCGATCTTGAGGTATACCTCGTCCAGATGCCAGACCGTGTGAGGCTTCGGCCGGCGTTTGCGCAAATCCGCCGCGATCAACGGCCCGAAATGGTTCACCCAGCGCCGAATCGTCTCGTAGGAAACTGTGATGCCGCGTTGGGCCAGTAAATCTTCGACGTCGCGGAAGCTCAATGAGAACCTGAGGTAAAGCCAGACGGCCTGCTGGATGATCTCGGGCGGGAACCGGTATCCGCTGTAGTTGATTTTCTTCATGCCGTGGAGCTATGGGGTTGCAGCGCAGACCGCAAGGGCTAGTAGACGTGACAGGGCCCGATGAGCTCCTGACAAATCTGCCGCGCAATCACAGCTTTCCGGCCACGCGCGTTTTCATATTTCTCGAACAGTTCTTCGACCAGACGGTGATCGGCCTTCAAAAGGTCAATTGCATTCGTTCCAGACTTTGCCATGAATAGCTCCCCACGCGATACCGCGCCTACAACGGTGCAATGCCGCAAAGGTTCCGTTCCGTATTGAGAGCCAATCCGAACCTCGCGGGTCAGGAATGCGATCACTCTGCGCCCAATGACGCCTCCTCCAAAAATTCAATCGGGTTTGGGCTCGCCTGGTCAGCCTTTTTCGCCGGCCTGACCGAACCTACGGGGTGTCCACCGACGGGAAACTCGTCGATGGTCGCGGGGCGCTTCGGCTCGGCCCGTGTAACGAACTTTCTCCTTGGCAGGTCGTTATCAGGCGCGGGCGACGGGTGGCAACCGGTCGCAACGGGGAAGTTGGACGCAGCTTATTTTGCCGGTTTCTGGCTGCGGCAGCAACGCATCGGTAGGCGTAGCATCTAACCTGTTCCCGCCGCCCGCAGCATCGGGACGGACCTGGCAAGTTAGCTCTGCTCGACCTTTGGCCGTTTTGGCTCGTCGGCCCCTTGTATAAACGCCGCGCAGGGCGAGCACTCTGGCATACCGAGTTCAAAGCGGCCAAAAGAATAGAATCAGCGGGGATCCGACAAGGACAACAAGCATCGACAGGGGAAGGCCGAGCCGCCAATAGTCGCCGAAGCGATAGCCTCCCGGGCCCATGACTAGAAGATTGTTCTGGTGACCGATTGGCGTCAGGAAATCGCATGCCGCTCCAAGCGCGACAGCCATTAGAAATGGGTCCGGATTGTATCCGAGTGTCTTCGCAAGCTCGGCTGCAAGCGGGCCAATGACCAAGACAGCGGGAGCGTGGTGCAGAACCGGTGTGGCGATCATCGTTACGACTAAAATCATGGTGAGTGACAACGCGCCGGGCAGCTGGGTGGCAATAGCTGCGAGGTGCTGCGCGAGGAGGGTCGTTACGCCGGTTTCTTTCAACCCTTCAGCAAACGAGATCAGGCAGCCGAGCATGACCAGCACAGGACCTTCTATCGCGTTGTAGGCAGTCTTCAGGGAGATTTGCTTGGTCAGGACGACGAACAGCGCTGCGCCAAAAAAGCCCGCTTCCACCGGCAGTATGTGAGTGACGATCGTCAGGATTGCGATTGCGAGGATAGCAACCGACACAACAGCATGGCGACGCTTGCCGAGGCCTATGTTCCGGTCTGCCAATGGTAGACAACCGAGATCGCCAAGCGCGGTTTGCAAAGTCGTGGGCGAGGCTTGAAGCACAACAACGTCGCCAACGGCAAATTTGTGCGAACGCAGTCGGCAGGTTACAAGTTTTCCAGCACGGCTGACAGCGAGGAGGTTCACCTCGTGATTGTGCCGCAGACGCAAGTCTTCCGCGCTTGCGCCGATCAAAACGGACTCCGCTCCAACGATTGCCTCGACGGCTTCCAATTCGCTATGCTCTCCCTCGCCACCGGGTTTGCTCGCGGGCTCCAGGACGAGACCGCCTTTGTCGATAACGCTCCGGACGATGTCGGAGCTGGCCTTGACGATCAGCAGATCTCCCTCGAAAAGAGGCCGGCGTCGGGACGGAATGTTCGAGCGTCGATCATTGCGCTCGATCGCGGTGACGATGAGATCGCCCTCGACCAGATCTTCAACGTCCCCAACGGTCTTCCCTGCAAGAGCGGAATCGGCCTCAACCCGCAGTTCCGTCATGTAGCGTTCGATCTCGAATTTGTCCTCATCGTTCGGGCCTGGTGAGCGGTCGTGGGGCAGCAGCCGCCATCCGAACGCCAGGAAGACGAGCGCAATCAAAGTTAGAGGCAGGCCGACCCACGCATAGTCAAAAAGCTGGAACGGTCGGCCTGTCTCGACTTCCCGGATGGCCGATATCAAAAGATTGGGCGATGTTCCGACTAAAGTCATCGCGCCACCAAGCAGCGAAGCGAACGACAAGGGCATCAGATAGAGCGACGGGGATTCCAGATTGCGTCGTGCAGTCTTGATCGCCAGCGGCATGAAGATTCCCAGCGTGCCGACATTTTTCAGGAAGGCTGATAAGAATCCGACGCAGGCAGCCAGAAGGCCAATGCGGGCGTCCTTTGTCTGTGCGCTCCGCAGCAGAGCCGCCACGGGCGCATCCAACGCGCCGGATCGAGCAATTGCCTTGCTGACGACCAGGACCGACGCGATCACGATAATGACAGAGTTGGAAAAGCCCTCGAAGGCGTGAGTTGGCTTCACGACGCCCACACCAATTGCTGCGAATAGCGTAAGGGCTGCGACGACGTCATAACGCCAGCGGTCCCACATGAACAGGCACAGCATGACGCCGGCAATCCCCAGCGACGCAACTTGATGGAAGGTCATAATTCGATCGCGCCCCGGCCCAGCTCAGGCCCGAGGCAAGAACCGGTTCGAAGGTCAAATGTTCCGGTGCAAGCTATTCAGGACTTTTGTCGCAATTCGCAATCAGGAGCGTCCTTTGGACTACCTGCGGGATTCGGCCATCGGCTGCATCCGCGACGTAAAACTCGAATTGCCGGATGCCCGATTTCGCTGCTATGGCTTGGCTGGAATAGGCTCGGGAGAGGCGCATGAAACTGCAATTGAGCATCGCGATGGCTGACAATCCGCGCACGCGTCCGATCCTCGACGGGCGGATTTCGCCCGATGGAATCGATCTGGTCTGCACGCCGCTCCATGCTTCGGAACTGTTCTGGCGTCAGTTGCGCTTCGGCGATTTCGACATTTCGGAAATGTCGATGTCTTCGCTGATGGCTGCCGTTGCGGCCGGCGAAGACCGCTGGGTGGGCATCCCGATTTTCACGACACGCAAGATGTTTCAGGTCGGTGTGCTGGTGCGGAAGGATCGCGGCATCGAAAAGCCGTCCGATCTGAAGGGCAAGAAGATGGGCGTGCCCGAATATCAGCAAACCGCTGCGCTGTGGACCCGAGGCTACCTGCAGCATGAATACGATGTGCATCCGCGCGATATGGAATTCTGGATGGAGCGCAATGACGATCACAGTCAGGGCGCCGCCACCGGTTTCCGCCCGCCCGCAGATGTGAAGCTGTCCTACATTCCCAATGACACCAGCATGGGTGAGATGCTGGTCGAGGGAAAGCTCGATGGCGCGCTGCGGTATCTGGCCGGGACCAACAACCTCGTCGATCGCTCCACGATCGATCTCTACAAGCATCCCGACTTCAAGACGCTGTTCCCCGATCCACACGCGGAAGGCGTGCGCTTCTACCAGAAGACCGGAATCTATCCGATCAACCACGGCATGGTCATCAAGCGCTCAATCGCCGAAAAACATCCGTGGGTTTTGCTCAATATTTTCAAGGCATTCCAGAAGGCTAACGATCTGGCCGAGAAGGCGCGCCGCGAGGCGGTCGAATATCATCTGGAAACCGGACTGCTGCCGCGCGAGGCCCGCAAGGCGTTGGCGACGCCGCTCGTTCAACATGGCGTCATCGCCAACAGAAAGGTTCTGGAAACGACCGCGCAATGGTCTCACGAGCAGGGACTGACGCCGCGCCTCATCGGACTCGACGAACTGTTCGCGCCACAGTTCATGGAGTTCTGACGGCGCGCAAATCTGCGAGCTGGATTATTCCCAGGTAGCGAAAGCCATGCCGCAACCTGTTCCGGCTTCCGAACGACAGGACGGGACATAGTCGACCAGGTTCATGCGGAGATTCGTTTCGGACAGGATGCCCGCGACGGTTATCCAGTTTTTCGTTTCCGAGGTTCCAGACAGGAACATGTTTTCCGGTTCCGCAAAGATGGTTTTCGTGTCGCGGTTCTGGATTGCCGTCAGCATGCGCCTATCGAAATCTTCGTCCACCACAAAATGGCTGATGCCTCCTGACGCGCATATGGCCACGCGCGTGTCGGCCTTGGGGCCTTTCCACGCTGCGATTGCGCGCCCGATGGATTGCCCGAACTGGTAGCAGCGTTTCGCGGTTGGGCGGTTCGGCGGAAAATAGGTATTGATCAGGATCGGCACGACCGGCACCGGACGGTCGCGTACGATGCGGCGATAGATGAAGCCGACCGCATGGCCGACACCGATGACGCCGCGCTCATTCGAACGCTGCTTCATGGACGCTGCGACGTCGAACTCATCGCGGATCGACTGTTCGATGATCGCATGGGCCAGATCGGATGGCACCGGGTAAATCTGGTCCTGCGGCGGATGACTGGCCGACATGGCGAGCGCGATGCCCGGCGATTTCGTCTTGAACTTCTCCGGGTCTATCGCCGAATTCACGACGTTGTCGCCGCAATAAACAGTGAAGGACGGCTGGATGTCCTCGAAGAACCATTCATGCTGGTCGTCGCCGACGACCACGATGACATCGGGCGCGACTTCTTCCAGCCGTTCCGCCAACTTCTTCGTTGCCGCATTGTTGCGATCATAGCGGTCCTGCCGGACTTCCAGGCTCGATTCGTGGAAGAAATCCTTCTCGCTGCGGCGCGCTTCGACGAGGTCGTTGAAATTATAGATCTTGCCGCGAAACGGATGTTCGGGATTCTTGCGGTCGTCTGCGGCCCGCAGGTCCCAGCGCTCCGGCGGGGTCGACAGAAGCGGGCCATGGGAAGAACCGAAACCGAAAACGATATTGGCCATATGAACCTGACTCCCGAATATCCTATGGGGCTTTCGCGCCTGCGCCCGTGTTCCAGTAGCGATCCCATTGCTCGCCCATCTTGGTGTTCAGATCGCTGGTAAGCAAGGCGTCATCCCGCACACTCAGCTTCTTGCCGGCGATCGTGTTCTGGAACGGCACGAACTGGGGAAGCTGGAGATCCTTGTGGACAGGAACGGCAAAGCTCGCAGCATACTGGACGATCTGCGCTTCACGGCTGACCATCCAGTTGATGAACAAACGCGATGCATTCGGGTGCGCTGCCTTCTGCAGCATGGCGATCTGTGACAACGTCACAGGCACAGGCTCGGGACAATGATAGGATATGGGAGCCTTCTTGGCCTCGTAGCGTTTGGCGACCCATTCGGGAGACGGAAGGCTCGCGGCGAAATCACCGGCAGCCGCCAGAGCTGTCAGCGCCGTAAGGCCTTCCTTTCGCTTTTGCGGGCGAACCTGCTCGAACAGCGCTTTCGTGAAGTCCTCGCCCCATTTCTCTCCGAACTGTCCCCAGAGTCCAAGCAGCCAGGAACTCGGATTATTCGTCAATGCAAGCTTGCCGCCCCTCCAGAAGGGGTTCGTCACGAGATCGTCCCATGTCTTCGGCAGATCGGACTGCTTCACCAGATCGGTGTTGTAGGACATGCACCGATAGGAAAGCTTGTGGCTCAGATAGGTGCCGTCCGCAGCTGCATATTCGGTTGCGATGTTCTTGAAGGTGGGAAGGTCGCGCAGATCCGCGAGGGCCTTGGCGCTGTTGTAGTGCGGCATCGCGTCCGCAATGGCCGTTACGACATCGACCAGCACGCGGCCCTCTTGCAGCGCCATAAGAATCTGCATGCCGCGACCGGCAGTGCCGGCGCGGTCGTATTTCAGGTTGACGAAAGGATAGCGCTCACGAAAGGGCGCGGTCAGCTCCCGGAATTCACGCGGTTCCCACGTTCCTGAAATCGTGACGTCCTTCTCCTGCCGCGCGCCGTCGATCCATGCTTTTGGCACGTCGAGTTCCGCGTCGAGCCCGGCAAGCAGGGAGGCGTCGAGCTTCAGGTCGCTCATCGCCTTCTGGGTGGCTTTGGGCAGTTCGGCGGCAATTGCGTTCCCGGCAAACAGACCCATCGCAACCACTGCGACAGTGAAGGTCTTGGTCACATCAGACTCCTGTGATCGCGATTGTGGCTGCGACGCCCAATTGGCAGGACTGCTTATCAATCGGCTTTCAGCACGCGACGGTGGGAGTCGCCACCGTAGAGGCCGAGGTCTTCCCGCCGTCCGGCCTTGTTGCGTTCCTTCACGGCCTCAGCCTCTTCGCCTGTGGGGAAGCGCGCCTCGATTTCGACGCGGTAATTGTCAGGATCGAGGAAGAACCAGTTCAGGATGCCGATTTCACGCTTATGGCCGACCGGACCCTCAACCTCGATGCCGCAGGACTTGATATATTCGATGGTCTCTTCCGCCTTGGCGGGATCGACGCGATATGACCAGTGGATCGCGTGCGGAATTTCGATCTTCGGCACATCGGGGGGCCACTTGATGATCGAGAGGCCGAAGTCGCCGATGTAGAGCTTCATCAGCGGATTTTCGGACTTGTCGTTGCGCCATTCCAGCTTTGCGCCGAGGTACTTGGTGTAGAATTCGAGCGTACGGTCGAGATCCTTGACGTAAAAGCCGCTGTGGCTGATGCCGGTGATGTTCTGGCGAAGCCGATCCATATCCATGTGCGTCTCCTCAAGTCTGTTATGTCGCGGGCGGGACCCGGCGGTTCATTCGGCGGCGTTCTTCTGCGCCAGCATGCGCCGGCAGAACGAGGGTCCGTCCTCATGGTCCTCGATGAAACCGGATGTGCACAGGAAATCCGCGAAGGGATTGTCGTTCGGATCGCGAATGACCCACGGGGCAGGGGCCCCGTTCTTCACGTCTTCAATGGCTTTGAGGAGCGCGCGGCGCATGCCGATGATGACAGCGTCGCTCGAACCGAGATGTTCCTGCGTCCGGTCCTGGATGACGCCCTGTGTCTCAATGGCGAATGCGTCCTGGGACGGAAAATGCAGGCCCATGCCGCCGAAACTCTCGCCTCGGCGCATCTCGTTGCGGTCCTGCAGATAGCGGTTTTCCGCGCGCCGGATATGGCGCTTGTCGGGACCGATGTTCTCGTGATGGTTCTTAATCAGGCGTTCCTTGTCGAGCGGCTGCGAGTGCCGGTAGAAAAACTCGAAACGGCAGTGCGAATGATCGTCAATGGGAACATAGACGCGGCCCTGGTAGCCCATCTCGCCTGCGGAGGTCGAAGGGGTCGCGCCGTTCGGATAGACGTAATTGTTGACGCGCAGATATTTGCGGCCGTTTGCAGAATTGTGCAGCGCGAAGATGCGCATGCCGTAAGGCGTCTGTTCGATGTCGATTTCCGGCGGATCGTTGCCGCGCAGGGCAGCGACATCCGCGCCCGAACGCTGGCTCGGCGTGCCGGGAGGACGGCGATGCAGAAACGTCGTATGTGCAGGGTCGGTGGAGCTTTCCAGTCCCTGCAGCCAGTTGCACATCTGGATGACCCGGAAAGTAAGCCTGTTGGGTTCCGGGCCCATCAGGAATTCGAAATCGGGAATGAGCGGCGGTTCGCCCTTGCCCATATAGGCCCAGATGGCGCCGCCCTTCTCCTGCACCGGATAGGCCTTGTGCTTCAGCCGCTCGCAGAATTTGCGGCCTGCGGGTTCGGCGGGCTGGTCGAGGCAGTTACCATGCCGGTCGAACAGCCAGCCGTGATAGAGGCAGCGCAGGCCGCCATCTTCCACGCGCCCGTAGGAGAGATCGGTGGCGCGATGCGGGCAACTGCGGCCGATGAGGCCCAACTCGCCCTTGTCGTCGCGGAACAGCACTAGATCTTCGCTCATGATGCGCAGGGGAAGCGGGTCGCCGTCGAGAGGCATTTCCTCTGCCGCCGCGACTGGCTGCCAGTAGCTGCGCAGGAACTCGCCGCACGGCGTACCGGGGCCCGTCTGCGTCAGAAGATCGTTTCGCGCTTTTGACAGCATTCCGGCAACTCCGTTGGCTTAGATGTTCGCGACGAGAATGTTGTCCCGCGCGGCCCCTTTGCGTACATTGATGAGATGATCGCGCGCAGCCGCGACCCCGCTCGCGCGATGTGGAACGTCTGCAAGCGAAAGCCCCATCTCGACGCCCGCGAGCGTGCCCATGAGGGTCAGTTCGTTGCACGATCCAAGATGGCCGATGCGGAAAATCTTTCCGGCGACCTTCGACAGGCCGGTGCCGAGGGACATGTCGAATTCGTTCAGCACCACTTCCCGGAAGCGATCCGCATTATGGCCCGCCGGCATGATGACGCCGGTCAGCACCGGAGAATAGGCGCGCGGATCGACGCAGTTGATTTCAAGTCCCCATGCGCGCACGGCGCTGCGGGTCGCGGCGGCAAGCATCTCGTGACGCCGGAAGACGTTGTCGAGACCTTCCTCGAACAGCATCGCGAAGGATTCGCGCAAACCCTGCAGCAGGTTCGAGGCAGGTGTGTACGGAAAGAAGCCCTGATGGCTGAGCTTCAGCATTTCGCTCCAGTCCCAGTAGGAGCGCGGCATCCTGTTTGTCTTCGAGGCCGCAAGGGCTTTTTCCGAAATGGCCATGAGGCCGAGGCCCGGCGGCAGCATCAGGCCCTTCTGCGAGCAGGCGACCGTGACGTCGGCGCGCCATTCATCGTGCTGCACGTCAATCGAGCCAAGTGAAGAAATTGTGTCGACGAGCAGCAGGCAGGGGTGGCGCGCGCGATCTATTGCCCGGCGAATGTCCGCGATGTTGCTCGTGACGCCGGTGGACGTCTCGTTGTGCACAACCATCACGGCCTTGATGCGATGCTGGCGATCCTCGTTCAGCTTCGCCTCGATGGCGGCTGCGTCCGCCGCATGGCGCCAGTCGTTCTCGATGATCTCCGTTTCAACGCCCCAGCGCTGCGCCATCTGCCGCCAGAGCGATGCGAAATGTCCAGTCTCGGGGACCAGCACCGTGTCGCCGGGAGACAGAGTGTTGACGATCGCGGCTTCCCACGCGCCGGTTCCGGACGAGGGATAGATTGCGACCGCGCCGGTCGTATTGAAGACTGTCTGGCAACCGGCCAGCACTTCGCGGCCAAGCCGTCCGAACTCGGGCCCGCGATGGTCGATGACCGGGCGCGCGATGGCGTGAAGAATTCGCTCGGGAACGGGACTCGGTCCTGGGATCTGCAAAAAATGCCGACCGGATGTCGCGGACATTCCCATGCCTCCCAAGAACTCTTGCTTGCGATCAGATAAGCATGCAAAATAATCTCCACGCAAGCGAATTTTAATCCAGCTTGCGGTCGAACACGGGAGGGTCGGATCGCTTTGTCGCCCGCACATCTGAACGCGCAGCTTGATGAAGCCGCCCTCGCGGAAGTCGTCCGCTTTCCCTCGGCTCAGGCGGCGAACGTCGGTGGCGCTTCGCTTCACGACGAGATCGTCGCCAAACTGCGCAGCTACATTGTCGAGAACAATCTTCCCGAAGGAGCCCGCATTCCGGAACGCCAGCTTTGCGAGATGTTCGGCATTTCACGCACGCCCATCCGCGAAGCGCTCAAAGTGCTGGCGTCCGAAGGGCTTGTGGATCTGCTTCCCAATCGAGGCTCGCGGGTGCGCAGCCTGAGCGAAGACGACCTGCGCGATCTTTTCGACCTGATGGGCGGGCTCGAATCCCTGGCCGGACGGCTTGCATGCGAAACCATTACAGATGCAGAGGTCGCCGAGATCGAGGCGCTGCATCACGAAATGTATGCCCATTACCTGCGCCGCGATCTGCCGGCATATTTTCGGGTCAACCAGCTCATTCACGAGCGCATCGTCGCGGCGGCGCGCAATCCAGCGCTTTCGGCGCTCTACTGCGGCCATGCTGGACGTCTGCGCCGCGCCCGTTATGCGGCTAATCTCGCCACCACGCAGGACCGGCTGAGCAAGGCAATGAGGGAACACGAGGCGATCCTCGATTGCCTCCACAGGCGGGCCGGGCCGGAACTGGCGGACGTACTGTTCCATCATCTGCGCAACAAGCGGGTCGCCATTCTGGCCCACCAACCCGATGTTCAATCAGCGGTGCGCCGGTCCACGATTCCGGTCGAATCCTGATGCAAGTCAGTGGTTGCGCGGCCAAAAATGAATGCAAAATGATCGCGGATCAGCCTGACGAAGTCTCCGGGAGGGAGCGGGTGTGAGCGTTTTGGCTGAAGAAGTTCGCTCGGTGACCGCCCGCCAGAGGGGCTGGGCAAGGCCGAGCCTGTGGCAGTTCAGCGTCTTCGTCATCGTGGTGATCTCGGTCATCGGGCCGCTCCTGTTCTTGGTGCTGGGCAGTCTCAGCAGCGCGCGGACGCCGTCGGAACTCTGGTCGTCGCCCCTGACGCTCGCCAACCACCTGAAAGTGTGGGGCGACGCGGGAGCCTATTCGGTCCTGTGGAACTCCGTCGTGTTCGCTGCGGGCAGCACCGTCTTCGGACTCGTGACGGCGGTTTCGCTGGCATGGTTCGTGGAGCGCACCGACATGCCCGGCAAGCTGTGGGTCTATGCGACGCTTCCGCTCACCCTCGCCATGCCGGGAATGCTGCAGGCGATGGCGTGGACGCTGCTGCTCAGCCCGCGCATCGGGTTCATCAACAAGGGGCTGATGGGAGCGTTCGATCTCCAGCAGGCTCCGTTTAATATCTACAGCATGACGGGCATGATGTTCGTCGAGGGGCTTCGGACCGTACCCACGGCCTTCCTGATGCTCGCGCCGCTGCTGCGCAGCATGGACCCCGCGCTCGAACAGGCCGCCTATATGAGCGGCGCGAACACGAGATCGGTTTTGCGCCGCATATCGTTGCCGCTTCTCCTGCCCGGCCTCGCGGCTGTGGCGATCTACCAGTTTACCGGCGCGCTCGAGGAGTTCGAGATCGCAGGAATTCTTGGACTGCCAGCGGATATTTTCGTTTTCAGCACGAAAATCTACAGCGCCTTGCACGCCACATCTCAATTGCCCGCATATGGCGAAGCCAATGCGCTCGCGCTTCTCTATCTGCTGGTAGCGATTGTGTCCGTTGCGCTCTACGGGCGTGTGCTGATGCGGGCCGAGCGCTTCGCGGTGGTCGCCGGCAAGGCGTACCGGCCAACCATGCAGCCGCTTGGGCCCTGGCGCCATGTGGCAGTTGCGGTGACCTGGCTTTACCTTGCGGCCGCCGTCATCATTCCGTTTATCGTGCTGATTTATGTCTCGCTGACGCCTTACGTTCAGCAGCCGTCATGGCGAGCGCTATCGAACCTGACTCTCGATAATTACGAAGGCCTGCTGCACATCGACTCGCTGGGCCATGTTTTGTGGAACACCTTCCTGTTGACGATCGTGGTGGCGACGGCGTCGGTCGTCGCATCGCTGGCGATTTCGCTCGTCGTGGTGCGCTCGAAATTCCCCCTGCGGCGCACGCTGGATCAATTGTCATTCCTGCCGCATGCGATTCCCGGCATGGTGATGGGCCTCGCGCTCACCTGGGTTTTCCTGCAGGTGGACAAACTCGGTTTCGGCCTGTTCGGATCGCTGACGTCCGTGATGTTCGCCTTTGTGGTCGGTTACATCTCCTACGGCACGAGAGCCCTCAACGGCGCGATCCTGCAAATCCACAGCGAGCTGGATGAAGCCGGGAAGATGAGCGGGGCCACATCGCGACAGGTGATCTGGCGCGTCCTTGTTCCGCTGCTGGTTCCGGCCTTTGTGGGCGTCTGGATCTGGTCTGCGCTGCACGTCATCCGCTCGGCAGGAAAGCCGCTCGTGCTGACCAGCGGCTCCGAAAACGAGGTTCTGGCTGTCACCATCTGGAACATGTGGGATCAGGGCTACATCGAGGCCGTCGGGGCGATCGGGGTGATCCTCATGGTCGTGCTGGCTGTCGCGAGCGTCGCGATGCGCGGCTTCTCGTCACGCAGGTGAATTCCGCTCGGTCACCGAGCGAAAAGGGCGCGACCCTAGCGGCCCTTCAGATATTCTGCGGTATGTTCGCCCAGTCGTGGCACCGGCTTGTCTACCGTCCGTGCGTCGCTGCCCATCCTGAATCCTGCTCCGACGACCGGAACGGGTCCATTTTCGGTTTCGACTTCAGAGATCAGGCCGCGCCCGGCGACGTGCTCGCCGCTGGCGGTCTCCTGAATGGTGCGCATGACTCCTGCGGGAATTCCCGCCGCGACGAAGATTGCTTCCCATTCGACGGCGTCGCGCGTGGACAGGCCTTCTTCAATCGCGCGCACGAAGTCCTCGGCGTTTTTCTGTCGTGCGGCGTCGGTGGAGAAGCGGTCTTCCTTCAGCAAGTCGGGCTTGCCGATCAGTTCAACCAATTTGGCGAGCCATTTGGGGTGCAGGGCGGCGATAAAGAGGCGTCGGTCGCGCGCCTTGTAGCGCGCCATGGTTGGACGCCCGCCGAGCGAATCCGATCCGCCCAGCAAGGCTGCCGTGACGCTGCCGCAGGCGAGCACATAGGCTGCATCGAGCATGGCGACATCAAGACGTTCGCCCGTTCCGGTCTTCTGACGCTTGAGCAGGGCGGTGAGAATTCCCGAGAAGGCGACGTAGCCGGTGAAGGGATCCAGAATGCCGACGCCCAGATCCATCGCATCGTCGCGGCCGGACAGATAGGTGTTCGCCAGGCCCGAAGATGACTGCACGGACCATTCGATCGCCGGCATCGACGCCATTGGACCCGATTGGCCGTAGCCGCTGATGGAGCAGGAAATCAGACGCGGATCATCCCGGTGGAGCTGGTCCCAGTCGAGCCCCAGCGACGCAGCCGCGCCCGGTCGGAAATTTTCGACCACCACATCTGCCGTGGCGACGAGATCTCGCAAGGACGCGCGACCTTCCGGCGTTTTCAGGTCCAGCACGACGGACTTCTTGCCGGCATTCACGGCCGCGAAACGCCCGAAGGGACGCGGCCTGAAATCGTCGCCCGTGCCGGGTGGTTCGATCTTGATCACCTCTGCGCCCAGGAGAACGAGTTGATGCGTGCACATCGGACCCGCAAGGGCATGTGTCAGGTCTATGACCCGGATGCCTTCGAGAACGTTCATGCGACGCTTCCCTAGTTGTTCGGAGCGAGATTTTCCTCCAGCTCGTGCAGGCTGGAGAGGCTTTCAAGCGAGTTGACGAGTTCGACGATTTTGTCAGCGCGCGCGGCCCCGATGACGGGCGCGGCCAGTTGACGGAACTTCGACACGATGCGCGCCGGGGGAATTTCGTTTCCGGGTCCGCCGGGGCGTTGCGCGTTGTAGGTTTCCATAACAGCGCCTTCGCTGGTCGTGACGACCAGGCGCGAGGCGTGGCGGAGACTCATTCCGCCATTCTCGATCTCCGGGTCCAGCTCGAACGAGATACGGGATGCGATGTCGAGAACCGCCGAATCGGCGAGACGCTGCTCGCTGAACTGTTCGACTGAGGCGTCGCCATCAAGCAAGGTCACCGCAGCCGCGTAGCTGGCGTTCATCTGGGCTGCGACGACATCTGCGGGCTTGTAGGGCCAGCCGACGTTGCTGAGCGCGATCTTTCCCAGACGAATGTGAAAGCTCTGGAAATTGGCCGGCGTCAGTCCGCGCGCGCGCAATTGCTGCATGCCCAGCACGATGGTCTGGGCGCTGGCGCATGTGGCGAAGATCTTGAATCCCACGCCCGCGCTCAGCCAGTCCCGTCCCAGATCCCGGGTGATGACGGCGGGATCGCCGTCGCAGCGCATGGTGGACAGGAAACCCCCGAAGGATGTTTCGATCACGCCCGATGCGCCGGTGAAGCCGCGCTCCGCCAGCAGCGCTGCGGTGACGCCTGCAGAGGCCGCATGGCCCGCGTGAAATCTTTTAGCCATTCCGCCGGTGCGGGTCGAATAAAGGCCTGACGCCTGGGTCGCTCCGAGCGCCAGCGCCGACGCCGTGCGCTCCTCGTCGAGACCGAGCATGCGGGCGGCTGCGGCCGCCGCCGCCACACAGCCGATCGTGCCGGTGGGATGATAACCCGTGAGCCCGTGCGCACGACCCGCCGCCGCGCCAAGGCGGATGCCGGTTTCATATCCGGCCGCAACGGCTTCAAGAAGTCGAGACGCCGAAAGGTTCCTGGCCTCCGCCAGCGCCAGTGCGGCGGGGAGCACCACGGAACCCGGATGGATCTGGCCGGTGAGATGGACGTCGTCGAGCTCGAAACCGTGGATTGCCGTACCGTTCGCCATTGCGGCGGCAGCTGGACCCGCCGTGTGCGGGCTCGCGAAGATGAGGCACGAACCGCTCGCCATCTCCAGTGCTGTCTCGGCGGCGATGCGGCTCCACGGCTGCGTGGAACCGAACAGACCGCAGCCCATCGTATCCAGAATGGCGAGCTTGAGGTGGTCCCGGACCGCTACGGGCAGATTGGCCGGATCGGGTCCACTCACCCATGCCGCCAGAATATCGGTGATGGGAGGGCCGTCGTAGGCGGGCGCGTCTACGTTCATCAGCACACCACTTCGCGAACAAGCGTCAGACGCTCGATGGCCTTTTCATCCAGCGTGACCCCGAGGCCGGGCCTGTCCGACGGGGAGACATGACCATCGACGATCGAATAGGTCGGCTCGGGACAAAGCGGGTCGGGGCCTCTCACGCCGAGGCCGAAGAGGAATTCGCCGGCGGGCATGACTTTCGATGGATGCATCGCGGTGTGGAAATGAATGCCCGCCGCAGCTTCAAGCTGAGAAAAGGCCGCGATACCGCCGATATTTACCTTGATGTCGGCAGCCTCCGCGACGGCGGCCACCTTCCTTGCATTGTGCATGCCGCCGAACTTGTAGAGTTTGATGCAGAAAACATCGACCGCCTGCATGGCGGCGAGCTTGTGTGCGTCTTCAAGACTCAACAGGCTTTCGTCGGCCATGATCGGCACGCCGCGCGCATCGGCCCTGATAGCAGCCAGACCTGCGAAATTGCCGCGCACGATGGGCTGCTCGAGATAATCGACCCGATAATCATAGAGCGCGTGCAGCGCCAGCCGTGCTTCGGAGACGCCCCAGCCGGTGTTGGGATCCATGCCGATCGTAATGGCTTCGCCTACCGCCTTGCGAACGGCGATGAAATTCTTCACGTCCTCACGCCATCCCTCCGGATGACCCGCCTTCAGGCACAGGGTGCGAATGCCGTATTTGTCGATCGCCAGACGGCATTCGTCGATCATGCCGCTGATCTCGCGATGCATGCCGACGGACCATTCTAGCGGAATGCGATCGTAGCAACGTCCGCCGAGGAGATTGTAGACAGGCTGGTTCAGGGCCTTGCCCATCGCGTCGTGCAATGCGTGGTCGACGGCGGCGCGAGCCTGCACATTCCCCGGCAGGGTACGGTCGAACTCGGCGATGATCGCCTCAAGATCAAAAATGCTGCGGCCGATCATGCGCGGCGCGTAGATGTCGCGGATCGCCGCCACCATCCCGGCGCCCGTGTCGGGCAGGAAATGGCTGGGAGCGATTGGACGGATCTGTCCAAGTCCAACGACTCCGCCGGCGAAGATGCGCACCATCACGGGCTTGCCGAGAAGCGAACCCATCGCACCCGTGTCGTAGGTTCCGCTGGAACTTAGTCGTTGAATCCGGATCGGCAGATCGGTCACGAAAATTTCGATGCGTTCGATCTTCAAGCCTGCCTCCCCGTACGTTGACAGCCTCATAGGACGGCCCGTATAGATTGTCTACAAATGAAAACGATTTTCACTGTGTGAAAATTCAGGGACGCGACGTGCTCGACGGAGAGCGATACAAAGTCAATGTGCTGGATCGCGCCGTTGCGGTCCTGAAAGCCTTTGACTCCTCGCACACGAACCTGACCCTCAGCGAGATCGCCGCAAGGGCCGAACTTCACGTCAGCACCTGCCTGCGGCTTCTCTCCACTTTGCGCGCGCACGGAATGCTCAGGCGGGACGACGACAGTGGACGTTATTCGCTTGGCTATGAAATTCTTGCGCTGGCGGAAATTGCGCGCGGCAGCGGCGGGCTCGCGGACTGGGCGCGTCCCGTCATGCGAGAACTCTGCGAAGCGTTCGACGAGACAGTGGTTCTGAGCGTACGTTCCGGCGATCATCGGATCGACCTTGATCAGGTGATCGGCCAGCAGAACGTCCGGCGCGTCATTTCGCTCGGTGAACGCAAACCGCTCTATGCGGGCGCCGCCAGTCAGGTGTTGCTATCCGGCTTTTCGGACCGCGGTGTTGACGAATACCTGTCGCGCGTTTCGCTAGCCAAGCTCGCCGAGCAAACTGTGACGGATGTCGCGGAGCTTCGGCGGCTCCTCGCGCGCATCCGCCGCGACGGGTTTGCCGAAAGCGTCCAGCAGCAAAGCGACACGGGCGGCGCAGGTGTGGCGGCAGGCATTTTCGACGGTCGCCGCCAGATGGTGGGCGCCATCGGCATCTCGGTGCCGCAATACCGGTTCACGCCGACGTTGCGGGCCAAACTCGTGCCGGGCGTCATGGCCGCAGCTGACCAGATCTCGCGCATCATCGGCGGACGCGGCCGGTTAACCGCCTAAAGATATTTCGGGAGGAAAGACGTGACAGACACAATGGTCGCCGGGGCGGCTCAGGAGAGCCCGATCATTCGGGCCGAGCACGTCGACCATTATTACGAAGGCCAGAGCGGGTGGATTCACGCACTCAGCGATGTTAATCTGGAAATTCCCCGCAAGGAATTTCTCTGCGTCATCGGGCCCAGCGGCTGCGGGAAGAGCACATTCCTGAAAATCGTCGCCGGTCTGGTGAAGCCAAGCTCCGGAAAAGTGCTGCTGAATGAAGCGCCCATCGCCGGACCCGGGCCGGATCGCGGCATCGTGTTTCAGGAGCCGGCGCTCTTTGCCTGGCGGACTGTTCTGGAGAATGTCGAGTTCGGTCTCGAGATGCAGAAGATTCCAAAGCCCGAAGCTAGAAAGAGGGCGCAGGGCGTTCTGGAAATCGTGGGCCTCGGGCACGTAATGAATCTATATCCGTATCAGCTTTCGGGCGGCATGCGGCATCGCGTGGCTGTAGCGCGCGCGTGGGCGCTGCCCAATGCGGATCTTCTGCTGATGGACGAGCCTTTCTCGGCCATCGACGCCATCAATCGCATGACGTTGCAAGATTATCTCATCGATACGTGGACGCGCGCCAAGCGGACGGTCCTCTATGTGACGCACGACATCGACGAGGCTGTCTACCTCGCCGACCGTATCCTGCTGATGCGTCCGTCGCCTGGCCGCATCGGGCGGTTCTTTCAGGTCGACATGCCGCGGCCTCGCGATCGCAACAGCGCCGAATTCAATGCGCTGAAAAGCCTCATCACCGAAGAAATGCACAAGTCGGCGGACCCGTCCGAAGACAATGAAGCATTGACGGAGCATGCAATATGACGATGCAGGACGCGCCGCATCTTCCCGTCCGGGCCGTGATTCCCAAGACCGTCGCCATCAAGGGCGCTCGGACGGCCCATGACTTTGCCAAATATGAGAAGACCAAGAAGCGGAAGGTGGCGCTCCGAAAGCTGACGCGCGGCGCCATCGGCATCATCGGCCTGCTGGTGGTGTGGCACCTGATGTCGGTCGCCTACAATCTCCAGCTCATCCTTCCGACTCCGTTGGCAGTGCTGCGCCGCGTCTTCGCGATGCTGACTCTTGACAGCACCCGTTGGCTATACGGCCCCAACGTCTATGCGCATCTGCTGGTCAGCTTTCAGCGCGCCATGATCGGATTTGGTCTTGCGGCCGCGCTGGCGATCCCGCTGGGACTGTTGATCGGCCGGCTGTCCAGCGTGCGGGAATATCTCCAGCCCGTCATCACCGCCTTCTATCCGGTGCCCGGCATCGCATGGATTCCGCTGGCGATCCTGTGGTTCGGCCTGTCCGACAAGGCAGTCATCTTCGTGGTCTTCATGACGGCCTTCTTCCCGATCTATTACAGCACGGAAGCGGGCGCGAGGCAGATCAATCCGCTTTTGATCGACGCTGGCCGCTGCTTCGGGGCGAACGGCTTCGGGATGTTCTACCATGTGGTGCTGCCCGCAACGGTTCCGTACATCACCACGGGCCTGCGCATCGGGTTGGGCGGTGCGTGGCGCATGATCGTCGCAGGCGAAATGCTCGCCTCGGCGCAGGGCATCGGCTACATGCTGATGGAGGCTCGTTTCCATTTCCGCGCAGTCGATCTGATGACTGCGATGATCCTGATCAGCATCATCGGCTATCTCACCGAATTGCTGATCGTGCGCCTCATCGAAAAGCGCACCACGGAAAAGTGGGAAGTGAAGGCAAATTGACGTCTGACGCCAATCATCATCAAGGGAGGGGCTCGTGAAACTGGTCAAATCGGCGGCGCTCTACATGTGCCTCGCCATATCTTCCGTTGCGGGCGCAAGCGCGCAGGACGCACTGCCGGTCCGCATCGGCTGGTTGAAGGCAAGTCTCACGACGATCGCGCAGCCGATCGCGGAGCAGGAAGGCCTTTATGCAAAGCGCGGCCTCACCGCGAAAGTGACAGCCGTCACCTCCGGCAACAATGCAACAGGCATCGAATCGCTGCTGCGCGGCGACTACGACATCTATTTCGGCGCGATGTCCGAGCTTGCGCGTTTGAACGCTGTTGCAGTGGAGCAGGGCGCGCCGCCGCCGCTCGTGGCTGTGGCGATTGGAACGCCCGGCGCCACGCATCTCGTCGTGCAGAAGGACATGCCGTTCAAGGACGTCGAGGATTTGCGCGGCAAGACGCTCGGCGTCAGTTCGCTTGGCTCCATTCACGTCGTCATGTTCCGCTACTATCTTGCAAGCCGCAATCTCACGACTGAAAAGCTCGGTCTGAAATTGCTGCGTGTCGCAGGCGGCGACATGCCGCCTGCGCTTCTGACGAAGCAGATCGATGGCTTTCTGCATTCACAGCCCACGCCCAGCATCGCGGTGTCGGTCGGCGCAGGTCGAGTGGCCCTGGCTCCCAATGACATGGGAGATGTAGGGAAATCGCCAACATCCGCCATCATGACCAAGCGCGACTGGGCTGCGAAAAATCCGGAAACCGTGCGCCGCGTGGTGGCCGCCTTCACCGATGCAAGCAATCTCTTTTCCACCATGCCCAAGGAGCGCCTGATGCAGATCGCCCAGAGCGCGACGGGCAGCGACGTGAAGGAACTGGAGAACGCGCTTCCTTACGTCGATCCGCGTCTGGTCAAGGATTTCCGCGAAGGCGTCGAGATCTACTGGCGGACCGAAATCGCCGCCATGAAGGAGCGCGGCGAAGTGATCGACAAGTTCACCCAGTCCGATATGTTCGATCTCAGCTACGCCGCAGCGCGTTGATCAGGGGAGGCTACTCATGGCTCTGAAAAAGCTTATCGATCGCAGAAGCATGATGCTTTCCACGGCAGCGCTCGCGCTGGCCGGGACTCCGGCGTTCTCGCAGGAGCTTACGAAGGTTAAAGTCGGCTGGCTTCGTTCCAGTCTGTCTCTCGTCCTGCATCCGATCGCGATGGACGAAGGCTTCTACAAGAAGAACGGCATCGAGCCGCTGACGAAGACCGTGCGATCCGGGGACGGATCCATCGGTCCGCAGTCCGTCATGCAGGGCGAACTCGACGTCTATATCGGCGTCATCAGCGATGTGGCCAAGATCAACTCCGAAGCGAACGAGAACGGCATCCAGCCTCCGCTCGTGGTGGCGGCGCTCGGGTCTCCGGGCGCGACCAATCTGGTGCTCAAGTCTTCGTTGCCGTTCAACGGACTCGACGACATCAAGGGCCTGCGCATTGGCGTCAGTTCGCTTGGCTCCGCCCATCTGGTGACGTTCCGTCATTATCTGGCCGAGAAGGGCACTACAGTCGAAAAGCTCGGGCTGCGGCTTGTGGCAGTGGGGGGCGGGGACATGCCGCCCGCGCTCCTGTCGGGGCAGATCGACGGCTTCCTGCACTCGCAGCCAACGCCTTCTATCGCGGTCGCAACCGGGCAGGCGAAACTTGTTCTTGCGCCGAACCAGATGGGCATTGCGGGAACTTCGCCGAATGTCGGAATTATCGTTTCGCGCAAATGGGCGGCCGCAAACAAGGCGACATTGACAAGGCTTGTCGCTGCACTTCGTCAAACGAGCGAAGCCTATCCGACAATCCCGAAAGATCGCATCGTGAAGATCGCCGCCGCGCATCTGGGCGGCGAGCCTGAACTGATCGCGGCATCCTATGATTCCGTTGATCCGCGTCTCGTTCCCGGTCAACAGGGAGCGGACACGTACTGGTCCGTCGAGATGTCGGCCATGAAGGAGCGCGGCGAGGTCGGCAAGAACTTTCAGCAGAAGGATCTGTTCGATTTCGGGCTTATTCAGTGACGATAGCTGTTGAACGATTTCGTTCGGGAGTGAGGCTATGACAAGTCCTGAAACGCGCCTGCTGGCGCGTTTCACGTCAGGGACGAGCGTTGCAGACATTCCGGGCTTCGCATTGGAAGCCGCGCAGCGAAGCTTCATCGATGCTGTCGCGGTGATGCTTGCCGCGAGTGGTCTGGGGGAAGGATGCGAGGCCTGCGCAGATGTTGCGCGAGTCTCCGGCACGGGTCCTTGCGTCGTCATCGGCCATGATTTCCGCAGTTCCGCCGCGATGGCCGCCTTTGCGAACGGGGCCATGGCGCATGCGATGGATTTCGAGGACACGCACGACCACGCCATCGCGCATCCACATGCGGCCGCCGTGCCGGCTGCGCTGGCGATGGCTGATATGCTGGGCGATGTGCGGGGCGACGACCTGCTCGCAGCAATTTCCCTTGCGGGAGATCTTGTGTGCCGCATTGCGGCTTCCTTCACGGTCAATCCGGATAATTTCGGTTGGCACACGACGCCCTGGCTCGGCGTGTTCGGCGCGGCGACGGCTGCGGGCCGACTGCTTCGGCTTGATGCCGGCCAGATGCTCGACGCATGGTCGCTCGCCATGAGTCAGATGGGATCATTCGGCGAGTTGAAGAATGCTCCGGCGTCGCATGTCCGGGCTATCCGGGATGGCTTTGCGGCGCAGGCCGGAGTGTTGGGCGCCATGCTGGCGTCCCGCGGCGTGCGCGGGTACGACGATCCTCTGCAGGGCGGCGCGGGCTTTCTGGCTGGCGTCGCGCGCAATCAATATGAACCGCGAAGTCTGACCGACGGGCTGGGCGAAAGGTTCATGGGCAGCGAGGTCAGCTTCAAGCCCTGGCCGTCCTGCCGGGGGACGCATGCCTACATTGATGCCTCCCTTCGCCTTGCAAGCCGCATCAAATTCGAAGCCGGGGACGTCACTCGTATCGATGTCGTGATCAACGAAAAGAACCGGATGCTTTGCGAGCCGCGTTCCTTGAAAGTTCGGCCCGATAACGCCATCAATGCCAAATTCAGCATTCCGTTTACGACGGCGGCAGCTCTGGTGCGGCGAGATGTGAACATCGAGACCTTTTCGCCGGATATTTTGAAGGATGAGCGCATTCTGGCGTTGGCCGAAAAGGTTCATCACCATGTCGATCCAGACATTCCGCTGCGCGACGTGACGCGTGGCAGTGTGACCTTGCACATTGGGGCTGCGTCAGAGACGGAACAGATCGTGCATGCCCTGGGTCACCCGCTTTGTCCGATGACGCCGGAATCTCTCGAACGCAAGTTCAATGATTGCGTGCAACATGCGAAGGCTCCCCCCAGTGCGGCCGCAAGACAGGATTTGTGGAAAGCCCTCTCCGAAATTCGCGCATGCGCGGATGTGAGGTCTGCGACGCGGCTCCTGCTTGGGGGCACGTGATCACATGCGGTCAGCGATCACGAACTTCCGGAGCTAATCGGTGACGGCGATTGATCTTGACCACGAATATGACAACCGGGGGCGAGTGCCCGAACATCCCGTTATTTTGGCCGGTTGGGCGCGGGACGCGGCGGAGTTTCGTCGCCAAGCACGCGGAGAACTCCAAGTGCCCTATGGCCCGGGCTCCCGTCAGCGCCTCGATCTGTTTTATCCATCCGGCGCGGTGCGCGGCGCAGTCATGTTCATTCACGGGGGCTACTGGCAGTCACTCGGGAAAGACTCTCTGAGCCACATGGCGAAGGGTCTTGTCGAGCCCGGCATTGCTGTTGCAATGCCGGGCTATGATCTTTGTCCGCAAGTCCGGGTCGCGGAGATTGTTGAGCAGATTGCAGCAGCAGCCGTAACAGCTTCAAGGAAGCTGCAAACCCCGATGGTGGTCGCCGGACATTCAGCGGGCGGGCATCTTGCGGCGGAAATGATGCTGCGTGATTGGTCGGGGCTGGAGCACGAGATGGGCTTTGATCCCTTTCCGGCCGCCTATCCTGTCTCCGGTTTGTTTGATCTTCGGCCGCTTCTTCAAACGCGGGTCAATATCGCCTTGCAGATGGACCAGGAAGAAGCGATGCGACTGAGTCCGGTTCTGCGCATTCCGGCCCGCCGCAAAAGGATTCTGGCAGTTGTGGGGAGCGCAGAATCGTCTGAATACCATCGGCAGAGCAGCGAGTTCTGCGAGGCCTGGAGTTCCGGGGGGATGGAGGCTTCCTGCGAGTTCGTGGCGGGCGCCAACCACTTTACCATCATCGCCCCCTTAGCCGATCCTGCAAGCCGAATGGTCGCGCAGGTTCTGGATCTGGCGGCGCCGGAACGCTCTTGATCAGGATCTAAGCACGAGTGGCGGCAGGGTTGTCGGGTTATCCGCCTGTGCGAGAAATACCAGCCTTCTTGTTCAATGCCGACTGTATGCAGCGTTCGAGGTCGGACGACCGAAAGGGCTTTTGCAGAATGTCGATCGATGACCATTCAGGCGCAATCGCGTTGCCATAGCCGGTCGCAAAAATGAACGGGACGCCTTGCTCCTTCAATTGCTGCGCGATCCCGTAACTGGATTTGCCGTCGAGGTTCACATCCAGAATTGCGAGATCGAAACCGCCCGAGGCCACCAGACTCGCGGCCGCGCTGACTGATTTCGCTGGGCCGATCACCTCGTGTCCCATGTCAGCCAGCATGTCTTCCAGCAGCATGGAAACCATCATCTCGTCTTCGACGATCAGGATAATCATGATGGTTCAGTCCGCGAGAACCGGGAGGGGAGCTATGATCTTGCAGCGTGCGCCTTGCGGGGGAAAATCGAGCGACACCTCCCCGCCAAGCTCCGCTGCAAGACTTCGCTGCACGAGGCGAGAGCCAAATCCCGAACGGGATGGCGGACGCACGGGCGGGCCGTCGCGTTCGCACCAGTGAATGACGATCTGCCGATCCTTGGCGGTGTGGTCGGTATCCCATTGCACTGCTACCGAACCCGCCTCGTTCGAAAGCGCGCCGTATTTCGAGGCATTTGTCGCAAGTTCATGGAACGCCATCGACAACGCAAGCGCATGGCGGGGCGAAAGGTAGACATCCTGTCCGGCGATCGAGATGCGATCGCTGGCGGCGAAGGGCCTTAGAGCGCTGGTGACAATCTGCAACAAGCCGGCGCCCTGCCAGGTCTGTTTGGTCAGAAGGTCATGCGCCGCCGACAAGGCAAGAAGTCTCGATTCGATCAGATCACGGATCGGCCCGCGGACATCGGCGTTGCGCAGCGTTTGAGCCACGATGGACTGAACCGAGGCCAGCGTATTTTTCACGCGGTGATTGAGTTCGTCGACGAGTAGCTTCTGCCGCTCCAACGCGTGACGCCTTTCGGTCACGTCGAGCATGACGCCCACAATCCTAGTGGGCTCCGCGCCCTGCGAGGTTTTGATTTCCGCGCGCAACAGCAGGGAGCAGACCCGACCATCCTGACGGCGATAGCCATATTCAACTTCGAAGAACGCATCGTTCCGATGCAATGCTTCGAGGGCGACCTGCTGCACGCGCGCCTGCTCGCCTGGCAGGTAGCCGACCGCCATCTGTTCAAGCGTCGGGTTGGATTCTTCGGGAAATCCCAGCAGCCTGTTCAATTCGGGCGAGCCGATGAAGCTCCTGTCCTCCAGGTCATACTCGAAGACGGCCATGCGTCCCGCATCCAGAGCGAGTCGCAATCTGGACTCGCTGTTGCCGAGCGCTTCAAGAGTTCTTCGTCGCTCGGTGATGTCCTGAATGGTTCCGACATAGCGAACCGCACGGGAAACGCCGCCCGATTCCTCGAACAATGCTTCACCGTGCGCTATTACCCATTTTTCCGTTCCGTCTCTCAGCCGCAAGCGGTATTCATATGGAATATTCTCGCGAAGAGCAGGATCGAGCGCGCGTCTTGCTAGTTCGGACGTACGGGGCAGATCCTCCGCATGCGTGACACGTCGAACGTCCTCGAACGAAACAGGCTGTTCCGGCGGAAAACCACAGATCTGCCGGGCTCTGTCAGAATAGACGAATGTGTTGTTCTTGATGTCCCAATCCCAGATGCCGAGCGCAGCGGCCTGTGTTGCAATCTCGAGCCGGGTTTCACTTTCGGTCAGGCGCTGTTCGGCCGCGACACGGTCGGTGATGTCGAGATTGACTCCGATCAGGCCGCAGAAAACGCCGCCGGAGTAGCGCGGCTGAGCGCTTGTTTCGAGTGTGCGAAGCTCCCCACCGGCGTTGTAATAGCGGCCGCAGACCGTGGCGGGCGTTTGATCCTGCAGCGCCTTCCCGATGGCAGCAAGAATTCTCGCGCTGTCTTCCGGGTGCATCGAGGTCTGCCAGTTGAACGATTGCAGATCGTTCTCCTTGACGCCCCAAAACTCGCGCAGCTTGCGATTCAAGTGCTGGCACGCGCCGCTTTCATCGCTCAGCCAGATCATGACCGGCGCGTCTTCGGACATTTCCTTCAGACGCGCTCTGGATTCCCGCAACTGGTCTTCCGAGCTCTGCCGTTCTATCGCGAAGCCGAGTTGACGCGCGATAGACAATGCTGCCTGACGTTCCTCGTCGGAGTAGATGTGGGGGCGTTCATGATAGGCCATGAACTTGCCGACCACGCGCCCCTTGCATGTCAGCGGTATGAAGGCGAGGCTTTCTATGCGTTCCCGCGCCAGACACCTTGCGAGATCTTGTCCGAAGCCATATGTGGCTGCGTCCCTCACATAAATAGGTTCGGCGTCTGTCTCGCCCGCTTTCCAGGGGGAATGGCCGGTGACGTCGCTTCGATACTGGTCTGAAAGCCCACGCCAGGCGCGGAACTGACAGACGTCAGCATCGTCAAACAGGAGAATGGACGCTCGCCCACAATTGAGAGCATCACAGATCGCGTCGATAGCGGCGTCTAAAACGTCTGCAGGCGATGATGCGCGATAGAGTCGGTCGGTGAGCGTGTACAGGGTCTCAAGCCGGGAGACCTGATCCGGCGTCGCAGGGTTCAAGCTTTCGAGGATGGGCATCATGGAAGCATGACTGCAAGGCAGGGTTGTTTCACATCTGTATTATGCGTTGTTCCCACTGATGCAATCTATTTCGACGGTCCAGTTTCAGCTTGGAACAAGCAACGCAAGAAGAATCCATTCGGCGTCGCGATCAAGGTGCGGACTCTACTCCGTACCAAAGAGCCATGCTTGAGCTTGTGCGGGTCCACGCAGCGAAGCTTTGACGGATTGCATCTTTTTTGGCGCGTGTTCCCTCTCTATGTGCGCTTGGCGCTTGCCGGGCGTGTTCCTCTGCAGTGTCGCCGCTTCGACTATCTGGCGGCTACTCCGTAGCGTCTTGCGACGACGTAGAAGAGCCCGGAGACGACAGCCATGAAGGCCGTCCATGTAACGCCCATTGCGGCGAGCTTCGGCAGGGAACCGTCGGCCCACAGATCGAAGATCGTCACCGCCACCACGCGCGTCTCGGGACCGGACAGCAGGATCAGCAGCGACGTGGCCTTGGTGGCGCTGAGGAATACGTAGAGCCAGCAGGTAATCAGTGCGGGCGCAAGCAGTGGCGCAACGATTCGTCTGAAAATGGCGAACTTGCTCGCGCCTGAAATGGAGGCGGCTTCTTCAAGATCGGTGTGAATCTGAAGCATGCCCGCGTAGGAATATCGCATTCCGTAGGGGAGATAGCGCATGGCGGATGCATAGATCAGCGACGACATGGCGCCGTAGATGGCGAAAGGCGCGGCGAGAAAAATCTGCAGAAGCGCAACGCCGAGGACGATCGATGGAAAGATTAGCGGCGTGGTGGCAATCTGGTCGAGAATCCACGCACCCTTGTGACGTCGCACCGAGAGCCACGCGAACAGTGCAGTGGAGAAGCTTACGAGAGTCGCGGTTCCAACACCCAGAATCATCGTATTGACGAGCGTATCGCGGAGCAGTTCCGCAGTGAAAAGTCCCTTGAAGTTTGCCAGCGTCAGCATGCCAACCGCCCGCATGCTGAAAGGCTGATAGAAAGGCAGCAGCGAGGCCCAGATGACAATGGCGATGGGCGCAACGATGATCACGAAGAACAGCAGCACCAGAACGGCGGCGGCAAGGTAGCGCCATTTGCCCAGATGCAGCAGACGCGGACGGTAGCCCTTGCCGGTGATGGTCTGGAAGCGTCCCGCATGGGCCGAGAGCCGATTGTAGAAGGCCAGAAGCACCGCAACGATGACCAGCAGCGCCACCGAATAAGCGCCAGCCTGACCATAGTTCGGCGGACTGTCCACCTGCGTGGCGCGGTAAATGTCCGTGGTCAGCAAGGGCAAACCGGCAGGTCGTCCGATCAGCGCGGGCGTCTCGAAGCTCTCGAAGGCACGGATGAAGATGAGAATGAACAGCGCCGAAATGCCGGGGATCGCCAGCATCAATGTGACACGGCGGAAGGTTTGCCAGCCGGAAGCGCCGCTCATGGTGGCTGCTTCCTCGAATGAAGCGTCCATCGAACGGAACACCGCAGCGAGCAGAAGGAATGCCAGCGGGGCAAAGTCGATGCCCTCGACGATGATCATCCCCCACATCGTGTAGACATTGACGGCCTGAGGAATGCCGAAAAGAGCCTCGATGATCTGGTTGACCGGACCGGTCTTGCCGAGAAGAAGAACGAACGCGGCAGTGTAAAGGACGCTGGGAATGCCGAGAGAGACAATCGAGATGAGAAACACATATTGCCGCAGCGGCGTGTCGGTGCGTTCAACGATCCAGGCCTGAAGCGCGCCGAGGCTGATGGCGACGCTTGCGGCGCCTACGGCATAGATGCTGGTGTTCCAAAGATTGCGGCCGAAGCGCGGATTGGCCACAAGGTCCGTGTAGAACCGGAACGTGAAGTCGCGGAATGATCCGTCCGGATTGGTCGTGTGAAGGCTCGACATCACCAGAAAGATGATTGGCGGCAGCATGACGCAAAGCATCAGGCCGATGAGCAGCAGCACCAGCGGGGAATAGCCGAAAAGTCCGCCGGGGCGACCGGCGGACACGGGGCTCGAAGGCTTCAAGGAAAGGTCCGTCACGCGGTTTTCTTTACACGCGGTACTTTGCGAGCTTTTTCTCGTCGATCTTCGCGCCGAAGCCATGCGCTTCGGGCACGTAGACGTGACCCTTTTCGTAGCGGAGGTCCCCGTCGAAGACGTCATCCGCCAGATGGCGGTAGAAGCCTGTCTCGGACGGGATGTTCTGCAGGCTCTTGAACGCCGACCAGACATGGATCATCGGCAGGGTGCCGATCCGGGATTCCGTGTTGGTTCCGATCACGGCCTGAAGACCGGCCATCTCACAGAAATTGATGAGCTGGAGAGCCTGCGTCATGCCGGTCTTGTTGATCTTCACGCTCACCGCCCCGATGGCGCTGATCCGCGCGAGATTGTAAACGTCCACCGGCGTTTCGAACCAGCCGTCAGCCAGGATAGGAAGCGGCAGAGCCTTGGCGAGATTCGCCATGTCGCTGATGGACACGAACCGGCAGGGGTCCTCCACCATCTTGACGTCGTAATCGGCAAAATGCGGGAAGACGCGGCGGGCCTCTCCTTCGGTGTAGACGCGGTTGGCGTCGGCGTAGAGGAAGATCTTGTCGCCCACCGCGCGGCGGATTTCGCGCATGACCTCGACATCTTCCATCGAGCGCTTCCAGGTTTTCACCTTGAAGCCCAGCATGCCCTGTTCCTCGACGCCCTTAGCGGCGTCTTTGGCCATCTCCATTACGGAGGTGTATCCGAATACGATGGAGCTGATCGGTACGGGCTTGGGGGTGCTGCCGCCCAGCAGACGCCAGACGGGCTGTTGCAACAACTTGCCCTTGAGATCCCACAACGCATTGTCCACGAGCGCCTTGGCGAAGCGGCAGCGCTTGATCTTGGCCATCTTGTGCAGGATTTCGTCGTGGCTCATCGGGTCCATGCCCATGAGAATAGGCTTGAAATAATTTTCGATCTGATAGGCGACTGTCTTGATGTCCTCGCCGCCGGACTGTTCGGCGCGTGCGCAGCATTCGGCGATGCCGACCGCTCCGTCCTTTGTGGTGACCCGCAACAGCACGAACACGCCCATCGTGTCGCGAGTGCTCGCGTAGCGAACCTCGACCGTGTAGGGGATATGCAGGCAGAATGCTTCGACGCGTGCGATCGTGTCGGTCAACGTTTCCTCCGGACTTGGTAATGGTTTGCGAGATGGGCGGGCGTTCGAGCCGCTATTCGAACAGTCTCTGGTAGAGTTTCATTGTGTCGGGCTGCATGTTGGCGAGTTCTGTCTCGTCTACAAGAAATTTTTTCAAACCGTGCGTCTTCGGCAGGTAGGGCGCCATCTCGGGAGCAGGCGCAACGTCGGGATGCGTCGGATAGTAGCCGGCGTCCCGAATGATCGTTTGCGCCTCGCGGTCGAGCAGGAAGTCCATCAGCAGCATCGCTGCATGGGGGTGCGGGGCGGTCTTGGCCAGCATGAGGGGGCTGGCCGTGTAGGGCACGGGGTCCACCATGGCGACATTGACCGGCGCGCCTTTTTTGACGGCTTCGCCGACGTGGCTGAGGAACGGGTGAATCATCAGCTTGTGTTCGCCCGAGACCATCATGCTGAAAACGGTGCGAGAGCTTTCGGTGCGGCCGATGACCTTCTGCTTCGAGAGCTTTTCGAGCCAGTCCGCGGCCTTCTGGTCGCCCCATTGCATTCGCAGGAAGCTGATGAAGAACGGCATGCCGCTCGATCCTGCATTGACCACGATGTGGCCCTTCCATTTCGGATCGAGAAGATCGTCATATGATTTCGGCGCTTCTGCGGGTTTCACCTGATCGGTGTTGTAGGCCGCCAGGCCGAAATAATAGAAAACAAAGGGCGCCCAGTAGCCATCCGGGTCCTTGTCCTCGGCCGGATAGACCTCGAGCGTCGGCGAATGGAATGACTGGATCGCGCCCGCCTTTTTCAGATCGACGACCGCGCTCGACGTTATGAGATCGCTCTTGTTGTTGCGCGCCCGGAATTCCGCCAGAACGCGCTGCAACGCCTTGGTGCTGTCGGTGCGCACGCGGTTCACCTTGATGAACGGGTAGCGCTTTGTGAAGGCGTCGATCAGCGGCTTCGCATTGTCCTCGTTGAAGCTGCCGAGCCATAGGAGCTCGGCCTCGCGGCGCGCGCCCTCTTCCAGCGTCTTCTGCCGATCAGGCCCCTTCAGATTGGCCACTTGTTCGACCGTGAGGTCTGCGGCCTGCGCCGAGAAGGCAAATGTCAGCGAGAACAGGAAGGCGAATGCGGATTTCATCATTGCGGTTTTACCTGCCGGACTATTCGAAAAGCTTCTGAAAGAGCGCTGTCGTTTCGGGCATCATCTGCCCGAGCTTCGTGTCGTCCACAATGTATTTGGAAATGCCGCGTTCCTTGGGAGAATAGGGCTTGAGGGCGTCGGACGGCGCGACATTCGGGTTGGCCGGGAAATATCCGGCGTCCCGCAACATGCCCTGCGCCTCGCGGTCGAGCAGGTAATCGATCAGCAGCATGGCCGCATGGGGGTGCGGAGCCGTCTTGGCCAGCAGCACAGGCGTGGAGCTGACCGGCGCCGGGTCGGCAATCAGCACCTCCAGAGGCGCGCCCTTGCGAACGAGTTCGCCCACATGGGTGAGAAAAGGATTGATCATGATCTTGTGCTCGCCCGACGCCACCATGCCGAGCACGGTGCGAGCGCTTTCAGTGCGTCCGACAATCTTCTGCTTTGCCAGCTTCTCCAGATAGTCCCTGGCCTTCTGGTCCCCCCAGCTCATGCGCAGGAAGCTCGCAAAGAAAAGCGCACCGCTGGCGCTGCTGGCGAAAGTCATCTGTCCCCGCCATTTGGGGTCCAGCAGATCCTCATAGCTCTTTGGAGCGTCGGCAGCCTTCACCTGATTGGTATTGTAGGCGGCGAGGCCGTAATTGACGAAATAGAGCGGGGCCGCAAAGCCGTCCGGATCGCGGTCTTCCGGGGCGAACTGGTCTAGGACCGGCGAGCGGAAGGCCTGAACCGCGCCTGCTTCCCGCAGTTCTACCACGGCGTTCGAGGTGATCAGATCAGTGCGCGACTGGCGTGCGCGCAGTTCCGCCAGAACGCGCTGCAGCGCCTTGGTGCTGTCCGTGCGGACACGGTTGACCTTGATGAACGGATAGCGCTTGCCAAATCCCTCCAGTATGGGCTTGGCGTTTTCCTCATTGAAGCTGCCGACCCAGAGAAGCTCGCCCTCCTTGCGGGCCCCCTCCTCAAGACTCTTCAGGCGATCCGGACCCGTCAGTTTCGCGATTTCCTCAACGGTTGCCGAAGTGGCCGGAAAAGTGAGCGAAAGTGTAAGCGTCGCCCAAAGCGCAATGCCCATGGCCTTCATCTGGTCGTTTCCCCTCGGGCGCTGCAGTGCCCACACGGGAGTTTAGAAGTTTTCGGGCGATTTCGAAAGATGGCGCCGGCATTTATCCCGGCCGGCGGCTTTTTGGATTTTGCGCCGCAGCAATCTGTGTTGCAGGTGGAGGACGGGCCCCTCGCCAAGGCGCCGTCAATTCGTCCCTGGCGCCTCGGACGGCGCCAAAAAGGTGGAAAGGGCGAAGACATTACCCATCAAGAGTCAATCACGAACATACTCTTCGTTTCGCTACCCTATCCTGCTTTGCGTGCCGAGCCTGTGAAATTCAGCGTCTAGTTACCTCGCTGCACCGGGCGCGCTGCCGGATGAAAAGCCATTGCGTCGAGGCCCACTGCATCCCTGCTGTGACAAAAAGGCCGAACCGCGCCATTGACAATTCGGCCGTGCGCGCATTTCCTTACGAGATAAAGAATGACGAAAATCAGACGCTCGCCCGCATGGCAGAGCGCCGGGGAAACGCTGGAGGCTCGATGTTGTGGAATTTTTTCCGCGAGTTCGAGCAGGGTGATTTTTCGAGCTGGGTGCGCGAAGGCAATTTCATCGCGGAGCCATTCTCGACCTATTACACCTTGCTCGGTTTGCACTCGATCGGAATGGCGGCGATCGTCGGCGTCACCTGGATGCTCGGTTCCCGCATCTTCGGCTTCCAGACCGGTATATCGCTCCGCAATGTAGGTGGCCTGTTTCGCCTTGCCTGGTGGGGTTTCTGGCTGAATCTTTTCAGCGGCATGGTCCTGCTGGCGGCCCAGCCCCGGCGCGAGATGATGACCGGCATGTTCTGGCTGAAGATCGCCGCCATCGTGCTCGCCGTCTGGGTCATTCGCGTCCTGCAGAAGGGCCTTTCGGAAATTCGCACCGTTCCGGACCCTCGCGGCGGAGGCGTCATCGAGGTCGTCCCACAATCCATTCGGCTGCAGGCCTTTGTGATCGTGGTCCTGTGGCTTGTCGCCATCGTGGCGGGTCGGCTCATCGGCTATACCCAACCGCCGCCGCCAATGTGATCCTGAATCCGTCGCGCGAGTTACGAAAATAAATCAGGGAAGAAACGCATGGAATTCGATCCGTCCGTGATCGCGTGGTTCAAGGCGGCGTGGCCCGGTCCGCTCGTGCGCACCAGCGGTTGGCTGTTTCCGTTCGGCGAGGTCATTCACTTCATCGGCCTCTGCCTGCTGTTCGGCTCGCTCATCTTCATCGACCTGCGCCTCATGGGCTGGTTCAAGGAACTATCGGTCAAGGCAGTGCTGGCTCTCGTGCCCTACGCGATGATCGGCCTGACGATGAATATGTTGTCGGGCTGGCTTTTCTTCACGAGCGCGCCAGACACCTATCTCGAAAATCCGGCGTTTATCGTGAAGATGATTCTGGTGTTGCTCGCGACTGCGAATGCGGTTTTCTTCACGCTTTACGAACAACGGAAGGTCGCCATGATCGGGCCGGGTGAATCCGCACCCCGCATGGCGCAGATTCTTGCGGGCTCATCGCTCGGATTGTGGCTGTTGATCCTGTTGATCGGACGCTGGCTGCCGATCTTCACCGTCGGCACGAACTGAGCGTCGCCCATGCCGGTGAAAATGCGACGCGCTGCTTTCCTGTTTCTGGTCGCACCCCTGTTTCCGCAGGCTTCTTTCGCACAGCAGCAGGCCGGCGATCTTGCCAACGGCGCTGATGTATTTGCGAAGCAGTGCGCGCCGTGCCACGGACTTGGGGTTGATTTCAAGACGGGATTGGCCGGGCCTCCACTCAACGGGATTATCGGAAAGAAGTCGGCCCAGGCGCCGGGCTTCAACTACAGCCCCCAGATGCGCAGCGCGCGACTGACATGGGACGCGCCCATGCTGGCGCGCTATCTGAAATCACCCAAGGGCACAATTCCCGGCACGCGCATGCTGTTCAATGGTCTGGCAAGTCCAAAGGACATTGCAGACGTGATCGCACTGCTCGAAACCTACAACGATAATGGCGCGCGCGCGCAATAGAGGTCTGGAGGAGACATGGTCTTCGGGTTCGAACTCATCGGCGTCGGCGTATTGCTGATCGGCATATTCGCCTACATTACCCTCGTATTGCAGCCGAAATGGTATCCTGCCGAACTCGGCGGCAAGGTCGCAGCGGCATCTGGCGCACCGATACCGCATGCGGTGCTGGGCTGGATGCTCGCCATTCTGTTTTTTGCCGGCGTATTTCTTGTAGCCGGGGGCAGCGTCGAGATCGGGATTCTTCGCAGCCGGGGCTGAGGTTGGCTGACTTAAATCCTTGCCCCCCAATTGTGCAGCAAAGGAAGCCGTCAAAGCCCAAAGATCCTCGGCAGGCTTGCTAGAGCGTCGAAGGTGGGGCACATTCCGTTAGAATAATGTCCATAAAATGTGGACGCCGGGGAGGAGATGCTTCATGGGGCTGCGAAGCGCCAGCATTTGCATTTGCATCGCGACCGCCATGGCGATTGGGCCTTCGGGGCTCGCCCATGCACATGATCCGATCCTGTCCTGCTTTGAGAATTCAAACGGATCAGTCACCTGCGAGGCCGGATACAGCGACGGGGCTTCCGCTTCCGGTCAATTGATTCGCGTAATGCTCGCAAACAAGCGCCTCGTGCTTGAAGACAAGTTTGCACGCAATAGCGCATTCACCTTCAAGCGGCCGGCGGGCGATTTCATCGTGGAATTTATAGGCGACGCAGCCCATCGGGCCACGTTCGACAGCGAAGATCTCGGCAAATAACCAGAGGCTAACATGGCATTGCGCATCTCGAAATTTGCATTTGCACTCGGAATGGCCGGCGGTCTCTTTCTTTCGGCGTCAAACTCTTTCGCGCATTTCCAGATGCTGTTCCCCGGCGAGTCCCTGCGCATGGCCAACAGCGGCGCAATGGATTTGACTGCCATATTCACCCATGTGTTCAACGGCGGCCCATCCATGCAGATGGGCCAGCCGCGCGCGCTCTATCTGCTCAAACAGCGCGGCGACGAAGGAAAGCCCGAGAAAGTCGATCTGCTGAAGCGGCTTGAGAAATTTGACTGGCTGGGCGACGGCAAGGAATCCGTAACCGCGTGGAAAGTTCCTATGGCGGCGAGCGAGCTGCGCTCGCTGGGCGACTATGTGTTCGTACTTGAACCCGAGCCCTTTCTGGAGGCTTCGGAGGACAAGTATATACAGCAATTCACCAAGACGGTCGTGAATGTCGGCGGTATGCCGGGCAACTGGGAAAAGGTTGTCGGCTTGCCTGCAGAAATTCGCCCGCTCAACAAGCCCTATGCGAACTGGACGGGCGGTGTATTCCGGGGCGTGGTTCTGTCACAGGGGAAGCCCGCGCCATTCGCGGAAGTCGAAGTGGAATTCGTCAATCGCAAGCCCGATCTTGCGGCTCGGGCATGGAGCGGCGATGCGCAGTTCAAGCCGGCGCATCCGGCGCTGGGCGCGATGAGCATTCGGGCCGATGCGCAGGGCAATATTGCCATTGGTCTGCCCAAGGCAGGTTGGTGGGGCATCGCGGCGCTCGATGTCGGTCCGACGAAGAAATTCAAGGGCAAGAAGCTGTCGCAAGACGCCGTCTTGTGGGTTCAGGTCAGCGATCCGAAGTGAGACAGTCTTGACGACCGTCACAATCGTTCCAGAGCAAAAGAAGCGAAGGCTGGAAACACTGGCCGTTTCGGCTGTGACGACGATTGTGGTGCTCGCGGCGGCACTCTGGGGAGCAACGCGCGATGCTAATGCACGTCTTCCACAATTGCTGGAGTGGCAAGTGAATTCGCTGACCTCGTTGAACGAGGACGATCAGGCCATTCATTCGGCCCTCGTCGTAGCCGGGGAAGAAATCGGTTATCTCAATCAGGATTTCGGCGACTGGCCAAAAGCGCAAGAGCTGGATGAGCTTCTCATCGCTCCATTCTACAAGGATCAGTTCTGGAGCCAGCATGGGGAACTCAACTGGGATCTGATACGCGCCGCTGACTACAACCATGGCGGCGATACGGGCTATCTCGGGAACGGCGGCAAGCAGACGGGCCAGTCGGCCTTTCTGCTTCTATTCCGCCACCGGCATGTGGGCGCGACCTATGCGAACCAGATCGATGTCTGGATACATCGCGATCCCGCCGCGAGCCGACCGACAGAAACCAAGGCGGAGTCGCTTGTGGCTGCGGGCTGGCGTCAGGTTGTCATGTACAGCGGCGCCGATGAACTCGAGCGCCTGAAGGGGAAAGCCCCATGAGTCGAAAGTTCGCGACTCTCCTTTCGCTGCTTGTGTGCGCTTTTTTCGGTCTTGCTGGTCAAGCTTTCGCGCAAAAGAAGCTTCGGGTCGGGGTGACGCTGCATCCCTATTACAGCTTTGTCGCCAATATTGTCGGCGATCGTATGGAGATCGTGCCGGTCATTCCGGGCGAGGTGAATCCGCACGGCTACGAGCCCGGCCCCGACGACATCAAGCGGGCCTCCACACTCGACGCTCTCGTGGTGAATGGAATCGGCCACGACGAATTCATCTTCAAGATTGTCGAGGCGGCCGGCCGCAAGGACAACTTGCCGATGATCTACGCCAATGCGTCGGTCGCACTCATTCCCATCGGGGGAGAGCGCAATGGGGAAAAGATCGTCAATCCGCACACGTTCGTCTCGACCAACGGCGCGATTCAGCAAGTATATGAAATCGCCCGGCGGCTCGGCGAGATCGATCCGCCGAATGCGACTTTCTACCGGAACAATGGCCGCGATTACGGGACGCGCATCCGCAGGCTCCGCGCCGATTTCATGCAGCGTATCGCCAGCCACGGTAAAGACTTCCGCGCTGCAACGATGCACGCGGGATATGACTATCTCTTTCAGGAATTCGGCTTGCGGGTGGCGGCGGTGATCGAGCCGCGCCACGGCGTTTCGCCCACCGCGCGGCAGCTGGCGCAAACGCTCGAAGACATCAGGGCTGCGAAGGTGCAGGTTTTGTTCGCCGAGCAATATTTTGGAGGCAATCTGGCCGAGACCGTTCGTCGCGAAACGGGCGTTCGGGTCTATACGCTTTCGCATATCACGGACGGACCCTTCACGGCGGACAAGTTCGAACGTGAGATGCGCGAGAATATCGACACGCTCGCTCGCGCGCTGGAAGAACAGTGATGGCGGGTCCGGGACTGCGATTCGACAAGGTCAGCGTGAGACTCGGAGGGACCGAGATCCTGTCGAACGTGAGTTTCGATGTCGCGCCATCGAGCATTCATTGCATCACCGGCCCGAATGGGGGCGGCAAGACAACCCTGATGCGCGCGCTTCTCGGGCAGGTTCCGTTCGACGGCACCATCACGATGGAAGGCCCGGCGAAGCCGGTCATCGGCTATGCGCCGCAGTCGCTCGACATCGATCGCAATCTCCCCTTCACCGTGGAAGATGTGCTGGCGGTGATGTTGCAGCGACGCCCCGCCTTCATGGGTCGCTCCGCAAGCCTGAAGCGGCATCAGGACGCATTGCTTGCGCGGCTGGGTCTGGGCGCCAAGGCGCGGCGTTTGTTCGGCCATCTCTCCGGCGGCGAGAGACAGCGTCTGCTTTTCGCGCAGGCGCTGTTGCCCGCGCCGGACGTTCTGCTCATCGACGAAGCGACGGCGAATATGGATGAAGATGTCGTTCGCCTCATTGAAGAGATGGTGCGGGAACTTTCCGCATCAGGCGTAACGGTCCTGTGGATCAATCATGATGCCGCACAGGTCAATCGCATGGCCGACCGGGTGACCGAGATCGCCCGGAAGGTTCTGTCGGACAGGGCGGCGAATGCTTCCAGGGTGTTGGAGCCGAGCGCATGACGGACCTTTACGGGTTCATCCGGTCGCTTTTCGAAGGCATGGCCAATGCGGGTCTGCTGCCCAATGTGTTTCATTTCCAGTTCGTCGGGAATGCGGTCATTGCCGCGCTTGTGATAGGGCCGCTTCTGGGAATGCTGGGCTCGATGGTTGTCATCAAACGCATGGCGTTCTTCAGCCAGGCAATCGGCAATGCGGCGCTGACAGGCGTCAGTATCGGGGTTCTGATAGGAGAGTCGAACAGCTCGACTTACGTATCGACCTTTGCGTTCTGTTTTGTTTTCGGCCTTGTGCTGCGATATGCGCAGCAACGTACAAGTCTTTCGAACGATGTGCTGATCGGCGTGTTTCTCTCCATTTCGCTCGCGATCGGCGCATCGCTGCTGCTTTTCGTTTCGGCGCGCACAAACACACATGTGCTGGAAAACATCCTGTTCGGTTCCATTCTGACCGTAGGCCCGCGGGACCTCGACATCCTGCTCGGGGTGGCGCTGGTGGCTTTCGTCTTCGGAGGCGTCTTCTACAACAGGATCATTCTGGCGAGTTTCAGCCCCAGTCTTGCTGAAGCGCGTGGCGTGCCGGTGCGCGCAGTCGAATATGTGTTTGTCATTCTGATCACGCTGGTGACGGTCGCCTGCGTGAAGATCGTCGGGGCTGTTCTGGTGGAGGCCCTGCTGGTGATTCCTGCCGCTGCGTCCCGCAATATCAGCAGGTCATTGCGCGGTTTTGTCGGATGGGGCGTCGTGTTCGCGACGCTCTCCTGCCTCGTGGGGATCGTGGCGCCGATGCACTACAACATTCCGGTTCCCTCGGGCGGCGCCATCATCCTGGTCGCAGCGGCGCTTTTTCTGGCGACGACATTGCTGCGCAATGTGCATCCCGCGTTCAGGAGCGCCGCATGATCCGGTTCGTCGCGGTCATTGTCCTTTTGATGTGCGGCCAAGCAGGAGCCGCCGAAGTGCGTGTTGCTGCTGCCATCGCGCCGGTCTGGTCGATTGTCGATGCTCTGGCTCAGGGGACGTCCATCCGGGCCATTGCGACGCCCGAGAAGCTGCCCGGCATGGGCCAGCTCGAACGCGCAATGACGCGTCAATCTGCGGCCATCGGGGCGCGTCTCGCGCAGGTCGATGCAGTCGTCACTCTCTCAAGCGTCTGGGCGGAAGATCCGCTCTATCGGGAAGCCCGGGCAGCCAACCTGCGCGTTGTCCAGATTGATGCGGGACGGGCATTGGGCAAGGGCGGCGGTAGCGTCATGTTGATGAATGCTCCCGCCAATCAGGTGCCGTGGCGAAAGGCCGCGTCGGCGACAGGCGTTTCGCCGTGGGTCTGGTTCAGCAGCGGAAATGTCGTCCGCATGGCTGAGATCATCGCTGCCGATCTGGTTCGGCTCGCCCCTGATGACGCCGCAACGATCAACGCAAATCTATCGGGGCTCCAGCGGGAGGCTCTCGCACTACGTGCGGAGTACGAACAGAAATTTCTGGAAGATGCGGATCAGCCGATCTTCGTTTTGACGGATCGGTTTGCCTATCTTTTTCAGGAGTTTGGCATCTTTGCCGACGGCGCATTGCTGGATGACGATATCCGCTGGACGGATCAGGATCTCTCCGGTGTCGAGGAAATGTTGAGGCAGCGCGACATAAAGGTTGCGGTGCATCATTGGCGTCCGGATGACCGGATCGTCGAAGCGATCAGGAGGGGCGGCGCCGAACTGCTCATTCTCGATGACGGAGAACATTCAGACGGAAGCGCCGCCGCGCCGCCTCAGCCAAATGCGTGGCGTTTGATTTTAAAGACCAATCTGGATGCGCTGCATGCGGCGTTGCAGACAGCAAAGGCGAAGCAAGAACGATAGACGTTGCGAGCCAGCAGGAACTTGTCTAGCTTGTATCTATAACAATGTATGGGGAGGTGCTGATGAATTTGCTGAAAATCCGTCTTGCGTCGGGAGCTGCGCTTGCGCTGCTTTGCGCCGCGGGTTCTGCCTATGGGCAGTCTGCTCTCAAGATCGAGGTGCTTTCGTCGCGTCCTGAACTGGTCAGCGGCGGCGATGCGCTGGTGAAGATCACCGGCGCCGATGCAGCACCGAACGTCACCGTCGGCGGTGCAGATGTGTCCGGCGTTTTCAAGGGAAGCGCCGGCGCCGGATGGGTCGGGGTGGTTGCAGGCCTCAAGGATGGCGCGAACCAGCTCGTCGCAAAGGCCGGCGGCAAGGAAGGCAATCTGACCCTTGTCAATCACCCGATCAATGGAGCGCTCTTCGCCGGGCCGCAGCAGGTTCCGTTCGTCTGTGAAAACGAAACTCACAAGCTCGCATCCGCCAAGGATGACAGCTGCGCTGCGCCCTCCAAGGTCGAGTATTTCTATCGCAACAAGGGCGGCGAATGGAAAGCCTTCAACCCGACTGCCGCGCGTCCCAATGACATCGGCACGACCAAGACCACGGAAGGCAAGGAAGTTCCGCTGATTGTCAGGCAGGAGAAGGGCGTCATCAACCGCTCTGCCTATCTGATCAATATCCTGCACGATCCGGCGGCCGGTCCTCTGCCGACCCCGGCCGCCAAGTCGGACGCGTCGGGCTGGAACGGCAAGGCGATTTTCAGCTTCGGCGGCGGCGTGCAGTCGAACTATCACATGGGCCGCAACCTCGGCGGCATGACCGGAACCGACAACAAGTTCTTCATCGAAGACATGGGCGGCGGCTTGTCCGACACGTTCGTGATGCGCGGCTATGCGGTGCTGGCCGGCTCGCTCAACGTGATGGGCAGCAACAACGACACAGTGAAGTCCGCTGAAACGCTTGCGAAGATCAAGGAGTATTTCTCCGAGCAGTTCGGCGCTCCGGCCTTCACGATCGGTCACGGCGCTTCGGGCGGTTCGATGCAGCAGCATCTGATCGGCAACGCCTATCCGGGACTGCTCGACGGCATCATGCCCGCGCGTTCCTACCCGGACGTGATGACCTTCCTGCAGCCGCTCTACGATTGCGAGCTCGTCGCGAAGGCGATGGAAGATCCCAAATGGACGCGCGCCCAGAAGGAAGCTGTTTCCGGCAAGTACTGGGGCTATTGCGTCAGTAACGGCACACGCTATCCGAACGCACGCCCCAACTGGTGCGACGCCGTGGTTGCGGACGCGGTCGCGAACGACCCGGCGCTGAAGCAGAAGGGGATTCGCTGCACGTTCCAGGACAATCTGGTCAACATCTTCGGCAAGGACCCGAAGAATGGCTTTGCCCGCAATCCGTTCGACAATGTCGGCGTTCAGTACGGCCTCAAGGCCCTGAACGAAGGCAAGATCAACATGGATCAGTTCATCGAGATCAACCAGAAGATCGGTGGCCTTGATGTCGACGGCAAGGTCGTTGCAGCTCGTCAGGTCGGAGATCCTCTCGCCCTGCGCCGCGCCTACCAGACCGGTCAGGTCAATCTCGGCGATGGCGGTCTTGCGTCCATTCCGATCATCGACATCCGCTCCTATGTGGATGGCGATCCTGCCAAAGTAGGTGATCCGAATATCGACGTTCATGACGGCTATCACAGCGCGGTCATGCGCGCGCGCCTGCTCAAGTACAACGGCAATGCGAACAATCACGCCATGCTGACCGTGGCGAGCCTTGGCCGCGTTCAGCTCGATACGCGTGGCGCAGCCTCGACCTATGGCACGCCGCTGACCCGGATTTCGGCCGAAGGGCTCGACATCATGGATAAATGGCTGACCGCCATCGCCAGGGACACCAGCGACAAGCCGCAGGCCCAGAAGGTTGCGGCTGCTCGCCCGGCTGAACTTGTGGATGCATGCTATCCTACCAAGTTCGGCGCCCTCGTCGGTGAAATCGATAAGGTCACCGACAAGGCGCAGTGCGACAAGGTGTTCCCGTTTGCGGCCGATGCGCGTCTGGCAGCAGGCGGTCCTGCCACCAACGACGTCTTCAAGTGTCAGCTCAAGCCTGTTGCGGCGTCCGATTACAAGACGGCGCCGTCGGCTGATCAGCTTGCCAAACTGAAGCAGGCCTTCCCTGAAGGCGTCTGCGACTATAGCAAGCCGGGCGTCGAGCAGGTGAAGATTGCCGGCACATGGCATGTGTTCAAGGGCGACGGCGAGTTCGTGACGCTCAGCCAGCGCTGACAACTGGCTCACGCATGATCGCGCCGCCGTCCTCGAAAGGACGGCGGCGTTTTTTATCTCAATCTTCGGCGGCTTCCATCGATTGCAAGCCGCCACGAATGGAGATGCGGATGTTCAAGAGGCGGTTTGGACACGCTTTTCTGGCAACTGTTGTTGCCATCGCTTCGTTGACCGGCGCGCCTCGTGCTCAGGAGACGGGTCTGACCGGGGCCGACAAGGCAGCCGACATCGTACAGGCCCGCCAATTGTTGATGGATGCCGCCGAAGAGCACATCATGTTCATTGATGCGGTCAGTGCGGGTAAGGACCTCGCATTAAGCGACATGAAGTCGCGGGCCTACCAGCTCAACATCCTGTTGCTGGCATTTCCGCATTTGTTTCCGCCGCAGACAACGCCCGCTGCCGGTGACCGGGACGGAGCCTTCCAGACCAATGCGACTGACGCGGTGTGGAAGGACTTTCCTGCCTTTTATCAGGCAGCTCAGGATTTTGCTGCCGTGGCGCTTGATGCAAGCCAGGCGAAGGACATAGGGGCGTTCCGTGTTTACGGCGCCCAACTAAGGGCAGGCTGCGATTCCTGCCATCAGGCCTATATGACGCCTGTCGAACAGCCAAAATGACATAAGTGCATCATGCATCGCTATTGACCGCTCGCGCATGAGTGCTAATCTCGACTCACAATAAATACTTGCCGTCACTGAAGTGATCGTAGCAATGAATCTCGCCGGCGATTGCCGACGCGATGGGGGATGAAACAGCGCAAATCGGCGTTCAGCCGGTCGGGAGGACTAATGTCTGCAAGCTTTGTCAAATCAGCACTGCGCCTGCTCGCTGCGGGCGCCGCCGTCGCTGCGGCCACATTTGTTGGAGCCGGATCGTCCTATGCGCAGGGTCCGTGCCCTCAGTGCGGTCCTCAGGTTCAGATCAAGGATGTCGACAAGGCGATAGGCGAGGCCGCGCAAAGCATGGGCCTCGTGCGCGCCATCCTCCAGACCATCGGCCAGATGAACAATTACGAATATGTCGCCAATGGCTCATGGGTGGATCTTGAGGCTGCGACGCTCGGACAGCCGCAACCGGTCAGCAAGATCGTATGGAATGTCCACCAGCAACTCTGGGCGTCGCGGATGCAGGTGTCCGGCGTAGCGGCGCATCGCGTCGTGAAGGGCAATCGCGCCTGGGACGAGACCTGGTTTGAAGAAAAGGGCAAGGCCGGGACGGTCAAGAAAATCCGAACCAATCCTGCCGACGGCGCCGCCAAACTGCGCGCCCAACTCGTCTGGCTGGAACCCCATGCGTTCCTCAGCCATGTGGCGTTCGCGGCCAACAAGAAGTGCCTGCTGACTGAAGCCAAGGCCTGCGAAACCAAATGGTCGAAGGGCGAGGAGAACGGTCTCACCACATTGTCGGTCGAAATCAATGGCGTGACCTACAAGGGGACGCTGGACGCCAAGAAGCGGATTGGGTCTATCGAGGCGAAGCTCGATTTGCCGAGCGGAGCAGGCAAGACCGTCGTGGCGAAATACACGCAGTGGCGCGCCGGCGAAACGGACACGAATGATCCGAAGGATCGCGCCGCACAGGGTCCGAAGGCGCTCGACAAGTTCCACAACGGCCTTTACTGGCCCGAAAAGGTGGTCTGGGAACTCGACGGCCAGAAGGTGCTGGATCTGACCGTGACCGAAGGCTGGGGCAATCCGTACACCATTTATCCGGAGCCCGAACTCCTCGCGAAGGCGCAGTGATTTACAATTTGTGGAAGCCGGAAAGGGCTTCCTTTCAAGGAGACCGAAAATGAAAAAGATCTTTGTTTTTGGCGCGATGCTGGCGACGACCCTGGCTTTTGCTTCGGGTTCCCAGGCGCATCACGCCGTGCAGGCTCAGTTCGATGTGTCCAAGAACGTCATCTTCAAGGGCAAGCTGATCAAGGTCGACTGGCAGAATCCTCATGCCTGGTTCCACTTTGAAGTGACCAAGCCGGATGGCTCCGTCGAGACCTGGTCGACCGAAACCGTCGGTCCCAACGGACTGCGTCGGCTTGGCCTGAGCGACCGTCGCCTGTTCCAGATCGGCGAGACCTATACGGTGGACATTTGTCCTGATCGCTCGGGCGCGAAACTTGGTTTCACCAACGCCTTTACCTTCCCGGACGGCAAGTTCATCAAGGTGGGCTTCCCGGAAAACCCGAATGGCGAGATCCCCAACAAGTAAGGCGATCGTCAAAACAATATCAGGGAGGAATAAATGCGCGGATCAATCGCGAGTGTGAAAACGTTGGGCGTTGCGATCGTGGCCCTGCTGACGGCAGCGACAGCGAGCCTTGCCCAGAACCCGCCGAACCGTCCAAATCTCAACGGGATCTGGATTCCGGGCGCTCCGCCGCCGCCGCCGAAGTCGGCCCTTTGCGGCGAAAAGGTAGACGCATTCGCCAACGACGCGGTCGAGCGTTTCTCTGCTGGCGGCGCGAAGGGTGGCGAGAAGTGGATCACCTTCGAGCAGGATTGCGGCGTCCAGCACCGCGGTCGTGTCAGCAAGCCGACCTACAAGCCGCAGTTCTGGGAAGAAGTCCGCATGCGCGATATCTACGCCAATGCGGGCGGCGAGTATGAGAAATATGCCGACCCGCAATGGCTGAACGTTCCGCTTGGTGTGCCGCGCCTGCTGCAGCCCAACCAGATCGTTCAGGTCGGCGAGCAGATGTTCTTCCTGTACGAGAACCAGAACCAGTTTCGCTCGATCCCGACGGACTGCCGCGAACACGATCCCGTGCTGAAGTATGATCAAACCGTCAATGGTCTGGCGGTGGGTTGCTGGCAAGGCGATGTTCTGACCGTGACCTCGATGGGATTCACGGACCAGACCTGGCTCGACTGGCCCGGCTACCTTCATTCCAACGAAATGGTCGTGAAGGAAATCTTCAAGCGCGAAGGCGACATCCTGATCTATGACTGCATCGTCGAAGATCCAGTCATGTTCATGGAACCCTGGCAGATGCCGCAGATCCGGCTCAACCTGAACAAGACGCCCGGAGCGCAGCTCATGCAGGACGTGCCGTACAACGACCGTTCGCTCGGCAAGCTTTCCGATCCGAGCTATCGGGGCTGATCCGGAGGGCGCCGATCGCGTCCTTCTGCCTGACATCCAACCGCGCGCGGCCTCAACGCCGCGCGCCTTCTTTGTCGCATCGCGCTAAGCCGACCGCAGCACCTGAAAGGCGCATCATGGAAGCAGGCATCATGCTCATCTATCAGGGACTGGCGCTGCTGGTCGCTGTTATGATGGCCGTCGTGGTCTGGCGTGAAAGCGACTGGCGCACCCAGTTTTTCGCAGCCCTGATTTTCATTCCATTTGTGCTGCGCGCGGTGGGGGTCAAGTAATGTCGATGGCCAACAAGAAATCGGCGCTGCTGCTGTCGGTGGCGGCTGTCGTGGTGAGCGTGACGTCGGGCTGGATATTCCAGTCCATGCATGAGGATGAGCCGATCGTTTCGGGCGCGGGCGTCACGGCGCGACGTATGCTCAGCGAATTTGAGGGAAATCTGAAAGGCAGTCCGGGCGACACGCCTGTTTTCGAGATCGGTTCCGACAAGGCAGGCGGAACCATAACGATATTGGGCGGCACGCACCCTCAGGAAATCGCCGGGATGATGGCGGCGGTGCTGCTGGTCGAAAACGCCAGGGCGACGCAGGGCAAGCTGGTCGTGGTTCCGCAGTCGAACCGCAGCGGCTTCACTCACACCGACCCTATGGAAGCCTATCTGCACTCCTACGAGGTCGATACGCCCGGAGGGAAGCGGTGGTTCCGGGTTGGAATGCGTCTGGCGAATCCGGTCCATCAATGGCCTGATCCGGATATCTTCATTCATTATCCCAGCCGTGAAGGAATGGTGGGACACGAGACCCGTAATCTCAACCGCAACCATCCCGGCAAGAAGGAAGGCTGGCTGGTCGGGCGCGTGAGCTACGCGCTGACGCAACTTGCCAAAACATCGTCGCTCATCTTCGACCTGCATGAAGCGCAGCCTGAATATCCAGTGATCAACAAGCTCGTGTCGCACGAGAACGCCTTCGAGGTTTCTGCGACCGCGCAGGCCATGCTGCAATCCCGGCGGATTCCGATGGGCCTTGAAAAGTCGCCGAAGAATCTGCACGGCTTGAGCCATCGCGAGTTCGGCGATCATGCAAAGGCTCTCGCGATTCTGGCAGAATCCGCCAACCCGGCGATGGGCAGGTTCCGGGGACGCACGAGCGAGGAACTCGTGGTGGGCGGCAAGGACGCGAACTATGTGCGCGCTGCGCAGCTCGGGCGCTTGTTCGTGCGCTTTGATGAGCAGGGCTGGCCGCTCAACGTGCGCGTGGCGCGTCATCTGGCGGCGATCGAGGAAGTCATCAACGCCTATAACGAGCTCAACCCGGACAAGCCGGTGATCATAGAGAACATGCCGAAGTACCGGGATGTTGTTGAAAAAGGTCTGGGGCCTTTCCTGAAACCGCCCCCGAAGGCCTGATCCTTCTTTTCCCGAACAAAAGGGCCGCTACTCCCGGGAGTAGCGGCCCTTTTGTTTTGTCGTGACGCCTTGGGGCTCCCGGATCAGGTGATGATTCCGGACAGCTGCCTGGCGAAGAAGATCATTACGAACGCCGTCGCCACAAGCACAAGCAATGGCGGCCATGCGCGTCGGAAGACCTGTCCGACCGTACCGCCGCCGACCACATAGCAGGACAGCGCGGCTGCAATCGATGTCGGCGGAACGAATTCAGCCAGGGCAGCCAGTCCGGACAGCGCAGATACGTTGATGATCATGTCCTGCGCGATGAGCCAGAACGCGGCCGGAACACCGAGAACGTCGGCCACCACCATCGATGTGAGAGGGCCGCCCAGCAGCGGCATCCCGACCAGAAGTCCCGGATAGATCCATGGCGAGCCGAGCGACATCGTGCTCACGACAAGCCAGCCGCGCACGCCCGTCAAGGTCATGATCTGGACGATGATGCCGACCGCCACCAGCACTGCTCCGAGCAGAAGCGGCGTGCCGGTGAAAGTGGAGTAGAGCACCTCCTTGATGCGCGGCCCCTTGACGCGAGGCAGCATCACAAGGCCACCGATGATCAGCACCAGGGGACTCGACGGATCGGGAAGCTGCTCGGGGAAGATGCGGACCGCCAGCCAGATTGCGACCATGAGGATGAACGGCAAAAGACCGAGGAGGGCTGCGCCCGCGTTGAAGGGACCCGTCATTTCCGCCGCTTTTTCCGTAGGACGAGCGCCGGTTGAAAACCAGATGACGCCCGCAATGGCCATCGGCAACGAGAGGAACAGGAGCGCTCTTGTGACGCCCGTCCAGGGCATATTCACGCCGTCTGCGAGCAGCATGGCCGGAACATTGACCGGCGGCGCGATCATGCCGGCGGTTGCCGTGACGGCGATGAAAGCTGCAATCGACGCATCCGCAAAACCAAGTCGTCTCAATGCCGGGACGGCGATGACGCCGGCCGACAGAACCGCGACTCCCGAGAGGCCGACGAACATGCCCACCACGAAGATCGGCAATCCGACCATCGTCAGCACAAGGGCGACACGGCCGCCTCCGGCGTTGACGATTCCGTCGGAAGCCGCATCAGCAGCGCCGCTGACGCGCATCATATGTCCGAAGAACGTCCCGGCGAAGAGCGCCAGAATCAGATTGATGAATCCGAAACCGCCTTCCACGAGGTGCCGGTACGGGAAGCCGAAGTCGCCGATCAAAGCCGCGACTGCGGCGACGAGGATGAAGACGGCCGGAAGCGTCCAGCGAAGCGCGATATGCAGCAAGAGAAAAAGCGCAATCGAAACGCCGAATATTATAGCCGGATGGAGTCCGAGCGTCATTCAATCCCCCCGAAAATGCGGCCCTTTTCAGTTTGGGCCGTTCTTCATTGAGCCATAGACCGATGGATTGTTGCCCGGCGCCGGAAGCGGCACGGGATCGAACGGCAATCCGAATTCGACCGCAAGTCTCCTGAAGTTGATGACATTTAACATCGGAGTTCCGTTTTCCGCCAGTCTAAATGCCAGTCCGGGCACTCCATCGTGACAAGAAACCGCACGTGTGAGGCCGGGTGGCAACTCGTAAGATTCCCGGCACGTTCCAAGGCCGATGATCGCACCGCCGACATTGACCACGACGGCGGCTTTCGCTCCTGCGGGCAAAGCGCGATCCACTCGCGTCATCAGTTCATCGACGAGTGCAGACCAGGGACGCTTTTCAACGAGTTCAACGCCGTGGCGCTGGGCGGCCTGGGCCAACGCCAGGCGGCCCTCGCGGTCCATCGACGCGCCGGTCGCGCCTTCGCCGCCGATGACGGCCGCGATCGGGGATGAGCGCAAGATGCCCTTCTGGCGCAGCAACGTCAGCATATCCAGCCAGTTGAAGTCGGGATCGTTCGCGCCGTACATGGACGAACTGAGCGATGCGATGATGAAGGGCTTCAGCCCAAGCGATTCCGCCGCCGCGATCGCGGCCACATTGCCGCCCACGAAAGAACCCGACGTGATCATCACGACGGGCGCGCCGCGCGGCAGGTCAAGCGACGACAGCAGCCGAACGAGCACTGCGGCCAGATCGGGGTTTGTGGCTGTTCGCTTCGAACCGATGTCGCCGAGCGTCGTGGTGATGGACGTATATTCGTGTCCGATCATGCCGGTCTGGTTGGGGTCGATGGCGGGCGGTTGCATCAAGCCGCGCGCTTCCTTCTCGGCGCGGATGATCTGGCTTGCGTGCTGCATGGTGCGCGCGGCAGTCAGCATGGGGGAAAATTCGCGGTGGATGGTCCGACGGGAGAGATGGTCCGCCAGCATCGCCGCGCCGCTTGCCGCAATGGCCGCCAAAGCGAGCGTTATATATTTGCGACGACCCCGTAAGAGCGGACGCTCGGCCTGCGCGCTCACCAGCGCACCGCCAGAATCACCAGAAGGCGGGTGATGGGCGCGGCAATTGCCAGCGCCAGAAGCGTCGGCCAGACGCCCTGCCGGTCAAACTGGTTCGCCAGCAATCCCGGCACAACGAAGCCCAGACTAGCCCATTCTAGATTGGCGGGCGCAAGCGCAGGGGTCGCCCATTGCGCTCCGATGCTGATCGTCATTCCGCTCAGAACAGCCACCGCAAAGCGGCGGCTGCCGAACAGCATCAAACGCGTGGAGAGCAGGCGCACGAAACCGAAAGCGAGCAGCGAGGCCGCGAGAAATCCGAGCAGCGGAACAGGGCGGTCGAGCAGCAGCGCCACATATCCCGGCACCACGATGCCGCCGGCGGTGAGGCCGACGATTTCCGTCACCAGCAGGCTGATGACGACGCCGATGACCAGAGAGGCCGTCAGCACGCGACGGCCCGCCTTCTGATTTCATCCGCGAAGTCTGCGCCCATGCCCCGGTAGTTTCCGATTCCCCAGACAACAGCGCCGCTTTTGACGTGGCGCGAGATTTCGTCGAGCGCGCCGGATGCGTCTCGCGCACGCAAGCTGACCGCATTCAGACCCAGTCGTTTCGCCAGTCGTCGCGCCAGCGGATCGCCAGCCAACACGATTTCAGGACGCTCCGGCAATGATGCGAAGAATTGAAGAAAGGCCAATGTCCGCAGGGGTCTGTCACGTCGCGCATTCAACAGCACGATCCGCTCGCCCGAGTCAGTGGAGGCGCCCCACAGGCGGCTCAAGGACGTGACGTCGTTGCAGGCAAATGCATTGGCGATGTGGCAAGAGCCTGCGGGAGTCGCGATTTCCGTCGTGGTGAAATGTCCCGGATCAGGAAACGCGCAGGCGATCGCCGCCTCTGCGCTCTGCGTGGAAATTCCGTGGCCCTCGCAAACCGCCAGTGCCAGCGCGCGATTTGCTGAGTCAGGGTCGAGGCCAGTGGCGGTCACCGTCGTCACAGCACAGTTCAATGCGCGTGCGCGGGCGAGCAGCGCCGGGTCAGCAGCTTCATTGGTCATGTATACGCGGCCGCCCGCCGGAAGAGCCCACTTGATCGCGTCGGCCATTGCGTCTGGCGCATCGCCCAGTTCTTCCTGATGATCGGGCCGCAAATTGGTGATCACCAATGTCGTCGCCCTGATCAGATGGCGCTCGCTGGCGTCGATCATTTCGGGGCGGATCGCCATGCATTCCACAACAAGCGCCTTGGCCTGCAGCCTTGCCGCCTCTTTCACGAGCCGCATCTGCTCGACGATTGCTGCGGGCCCACGTCGGGGAAAAACCCGGTCCGTCCCGTCGGGATCGATGAAGCGCGGCTCGGAGCCTGTCGTCTTCGCCAGCGTCTTCACATCGCCTGAGCGCAGCCCGGCTGCGATCATGCGCGTGACGGTGGATTTGCCGCGCGTGCCTGCGATGTGAATGCGGATCGGAATCGTCGCCAGCCTGCGACGATGCATGGCGGATTGCAGCCAGAGCCATCCCAGCAAAATGACCAGCGCAAGGAGCGCAACGGCAAAAAGGCGCGCATCACGGAGATGCGCGCCCGAAGCCGCGAGTCCCAGCCAGCCGGTCATTTGTGCGTCAGGCGCCCGCGAACATTTCCTTCAGGGGATCGCGCAGTTCCACCACGTTCTCGATGACCGTGATCGGAATGTTGTTCTCCTTGGCGATCTTGGCGAAAAGTCCGTCGCCGTCGCTATCAGGCCGCACGATCAGCCGATGCGCACGGGGCGCGGCGAGTTCGATCAGTTGATTGGAGAGGGCATCGCGCCGCTCCTCGCCACCCATATGAAGCACGACGATAAAGAGATTGCGCTTCTTGGCCTCATCCAGCAGATGCGTGGTGCGGGCCAGTTCGTCCTTGATGGTGATGCCGGCATCGCCGAAGCCCTTGAGGCTGGCGCCGACCGCCAGCAAAACCGCCTTGACGCTGGCGAGGGCCGGCGGTTCGGCGTGGGCGTCATATTCGAATGCAATGCCGGCGCGCTTGACGGCGAGCTGAACCTGAAAGGCGTCGAGGCTCTGGCCGATGGACGTCACCAGAACCGGCGCTGCGGGCTTGGGCTTTTCCTGAGCGAAAGTCCGGCCCGTCATGCCCGCAATCGCTGCGCCGCTCGTGATGGCCAGAGCGGTGCGGCGCGTAATGGATGGATTTGCCTTTTTCATCGCAATTTCCTCTTCTGGGGCCGGGTTGCTATGCGAAGAACGCCCGTTCAGCGGCGACGCTGTCGGACCATCTCCTCCCTGTATTTCCTCCGGATCGATCTTACGTCCTGCGGGCGGAATTTGTCCAGAACCAGCTCGTCAGGGAGAGAACTTCTCGACCACGGCGTCGTCCAGACGGTACCCTGCTTCAGCAAGCTCGGTCTCGGCGCGAAGCACCCGGAGGCGACCGGTCACCGTTACGGGATAAAGCAAGCCTTGATCGGGGCGATAATCACCAGGATCAGCGACATGGACGATCTGATTTGATGATGGCGGCGGCACATGGATGCATGCGCCCACATAGGGAACCAGAAGAAACTCGCTCATGCGTCCGCTTTCGAACGTAAGCGGCGCGACAAATCCGGAAAGACGGATGGTCTGTCCGTCCATCTGCTCCTGCAGTGCGCCGCCGCGCGGCTGCAACGCCCGCAGGTTACCTAACCCGCCGAAAGCATCGGAGACGCGACGTGGCGGTGAACGCAGATCCCCGACTGCGCCCAGTTGCGCCGCAAGACCCGGCGGGTCGAACGACGTGGACGAAAGAGGCTCGCCGTTGCGGCCCAAAATGTCGCCGTGCCCGACCACGCCGGTCGCCGGCGCACCATCGAGCGAGCGCGTCATGGCAGAGCGAGCCGCGTCCGGAACAAGATCGCTCCAGCTGATGTCGCGCGGCGTTCCCAGACGCTGCAGTCGCTCCGCGTCGATCGAGCGGCCCGGCCAGAAGTTCCAGCCTGCGAGCGCACCCAGCGCGGCAACCAATCCGGCCAGTGCTGTGCGGCGAGCAATCATGCGGGTGCCGCCAGACCGTCGGCGACGGACAGACGATAGGCCCGCATCGCCGGGATAAGCCCTGCAAGCGCGCCCGACAGGGCTGCCGCAATGATCCAGAGAAGATCGTCCGGCGACGGCGACACGGTCCCGATGGATAACCCAAACAGCCGGTCGACATGGGAGCGTCCTGCCCACAGGGTCGCGTACACGGCAAGCATTCCGGCCGCCGCGCCGGACGTCGCCAGAAAGACTGCTTCCGCCAGCATCAATCCGCCGATATGAAACGGGCTTGCCCCTACTGCGCGCAAAATCGCCATTTCTTTCCGGCGTGACTCCAGACTGGCCAATATGGCGGCCGCCATCCCGGCCAACGCAACCGCGACGACGCATAGGGAAACCAGACGCAATGCCGCCTCGAAGGGACGGGTCAAGCCAATGAGTTCCTGCATCACGACGCCCGGCATGATCGCCGTCAAAGGCTCGTCTGGCCATTCGTTGATCGCACGCATCAATGACAGCGCATGAAACTTGGACCGCAGTCCAACCATGACGGCTGTGACTCTTTGCTGATCGGGTCTTCCGGCGCGCGCTCCGCCAGTCGAAATACCGGTTGCGTCAGTCGGTCTGGCGCCGCCTTGCCAGTCGCGATGCAAGGCTTCGATCGCTTGCAGGCTTATCAGAACGGCTTGATCAATCGGGGTTCCGGTCGGCTGCAAAATGCCGGCGATTCTGAAGGGCTTGTCATCATGCGTCAGGAATGATGTCTGGCCTGTTCCGTGTCCGATGACGATTTTCGCGCCCACGTCATATCCGAGCCTTGCGGCGACTTCGGACCCCAGCGTCGCGTCGAACAGATCGCCATTAGTCTTGCCGTGGGCGAGCACGAGCTTGCGTCCATCCCGATAGGCGTAATGATCCAGGAAGCCTTTGTCTGTGCCGACAACCGGAAAGCCGCGATGCGCGTCCCCAAGCGAGATCGGTTCCGCCCATGCCACTTCGGGGCGTTGCCGCAGAAGTTCAACGACGTTCATGGACAGCAGGCCCTGAGGCTGGCCCGAATAAAAGACCGTCTGCAGCAGCAGTTCGACCCCGCCGCCGCGCGGCCCGATGATCAGGTCTGTTCCCGAAATCGTCGAAAGGAAGCTGGTGCGCGCCGCGACCCGCAATTTTTCCACCGCGATCAGCAACGCGAAGCTGGAAGCGATCGCCAGAATGATCAGGCCCGTCGCAAAACGTCGTGTGGCAATGCTCTTGACCGGCAGCAGCCAGATCATGCGGCTTCATCCCGTGCGACGATGTCCCGCATATGCAAGACGCGGTCGAACAGCGGCTCAAAGCCTTCATCGTGGCTCGCCAGCACCACGCTTGTTCCGCAACGCGCCGACTCGGCAAGAAGCACGGAGAGGAAAGCATCCCGCAAGTCGCGGTCGAGCGCAGAGGTTGGTTCGTCGGCCACCACGAGGGCCGGAGAGCCGATGAGCGCACGAGCCGCCGCAACACGCTGCTGCTGGCCGATGCTGAGTTCATCGCTCCTGGCGTCCGCGATGCCCGCGTGGTCGAGGGCGAGCCGCTCAAGCAGGTCCAGCGCTTCGCGCCGCTGCGCTGCAGTCGGGCCGATCCGTCGCGCCCGCCCTGATGCAAAACTCAGGGGAAGAAGAACGTTTTCGATGGCGGATAGATAGGGGATTAGCTGAAGCGACTGAAAGATCACTCCGATCGACTCGCCGCGCATGCGGTCGCGGGCTGATGGCGAAAGGGATTCAATCTGCTTTCCGGCAATCCGGACGCCGCCGGCCGCCGGGACTGCAGCCCCGCAGATCAGCGCAAGAAGTGTAGATTTGCCGCTGCCCGAAGGTCCCTTCAGCAGCAGCTTTTCGCCGCGCTCCACCCGAAGGTGTGGAACGGACAGATAAAAACCTCGCTCATGTCGCCATGAATAGCGGAGGTTCTCGATCAAAACCGCAGGCGGTGGCTGGTCCATGCATGAGTTTTAACCAGCCATGACGGCGACTGCAACGAACTCCATGTCGCGAGGCCCACAAGGGCGCGTACGCCGGGAGATTTCTCTGCTCAATACGAGCGTCGGCGCGGCGCGAGGTTGCCGGCGGCTTCGGAGAGGCTGACGCCGGAGAGTGTGGCCTCGTCGCGCAGAATATCGAGGATGCGTTTCTGATTGGCGACGATGCGCTCGGTCGGCCCACCGATGCCGAGCGCCAACGGGCGGTCGTGACTGGAATCCGGCAACAGGGTCGCGATCACGGAGGAATTGGGATCAAGGCTGTCGGTCGCGCAGACGTAGCCTTGCTGGCGGCATTTCTCGATGCGCTTCAGGAGGGTTTCAAGCGGCATTTCCTTCCGATCGATGAGACCGCGCGAAACGGAGCGACGCCATAGGCGCTCGATGCGGTCCGTGCGGGTGGCGCTTAGCAGCATCCAGCCTACACCCGACTTCAGGAGCGGTCGGAGCTGCTTGCGGCGGGTCCGCTGTGCGCGGCCGTCCAGCACATAGAGATACTGGACATGTAGATCGTTGCGTGCGCCGAGCAGGATCTTCTCGCCAAACCGTGTGCGAAGCCGTTCCAGCTCGGACAGCGCATCCTTGCGCTTGAGCAGCGCTCCGCTCACCCAGTCCCCAAGCAAGGCCAGGCGGGTGGTGGGAAAATACGTTTTGGAATCGGGGTCGAAGCTCAGGCAGCCGACGCTGCAGAGCGTCTTGAGCAAATCGGCGAGACTGGAGGTCGGCCAGTCATATTCCTGCGCAAGATCGCGCATCGACAGCGGACGTTTCACCTTCGCAAAATGGCTCAGGATGTCGAATGCGCGGGCGACGGATCTGACGGTCTTGTCTGTCATTTCTGGAAGGCTGCCGGGAGCCGAAAACTCATCTGATCCTCTCCACTCCTTGTGTGGAAGGATTAGGGCCTTGCCCCGACCATGTCCAGAAAGGCCCTGCGCTCAAGCCTCGGCTGTGCGCCCTGCGCTGAATTCGTTGGCCGCCGCGAGGCGCACGCCCTGCGAGCGGAAGGCTTCCAGAGCGAAGACGTACAGGTCGGATCTGGTGGACGCCATGGCGTTGATGGAATCGCAGATCGCATTGAGCACGATCTCGATGCCAAGCTCCGACACTTTCGCCACGAGCACTTTGGGCGGCGGCGTCTTCACGATGTTGGGGTGCAGTGATGCGAGATCCGTCAGGGTCTGCATCGTGTTTCGCAGGTCGGTATCCAGCGCAACCGTCAGGTTGATGCTGATGCGGTGCGTGTAATCGTTGAAGGACCGGTTCTTGACAATGGAGGAAACAATGTCGGAATTCGGGACGATCACCGTTGAGTTCTCGCCCAGCAGCAGCTCCGTCGCCCTGACATTGATGCGCTGGACCTTGCCTTCTTCTCCCTTCACGACGATCACATCGCCGACCCGGATAGGGCGTTCGGCCAGCACGATGAGTCCGGCGACAAAGTTCGATACGACCTGCTGAAGGCCGAAGCCGATGCCGACCGAGAGGGCGCTGGCCACCAGCGCCACGTTCTGCAACTGGACGCCGGCCTGCGTGAGCGCGATGGTGAGCGCGATCAGAAAACCGATATAGCCCGCAACGGTCTTGAGCGAGTGGCGCACCCCCTGGTTGATCCCGGTGCGGGGCAGGAGTTGCCCCTCAAGCCAGCCGACAAACATGCGCGTCGCCGCCAGCCCTGCGGTGAACAGGATCAGCCCGATGCCAGCCGCGCCGATCCAGCCGCGCAGGTCGCCGAAGCGCACGCCGAAAAAGACGTCGTCGAACGGGTTGATGTTGCCGAACTCAACGCCCCACGGACTCAACAGGACCAGTACCGTCAGAACGATCATCGACAATCGCAGTGCGCCCGCGAGCATCGTGCCGGCCAGATCCACCGTCTCGTTCTTGACGCCAAGCGCGTGCGCAATGCGGTGGTTGCCGGCGCTGCCGGGCGCCAGCGCATCCTGAAAGATCGCGTCGATCACCACGTAAAGAATGGCCGCGAAGCACATGATGGCAATCGAAGCCAGCGCGCGTCCGACCATGAATGAGGAAAGTGCGATGTAGCCGAATGCCAGCGTGACCACGATCGCAAGCGCAAGCAGCCAGAAGATCGGGCGCAGGAGATGCACCGGCGCACCAATCAGACCAGCCTCGCCGGGGTCAGGGCTTTTCCGCACCGGCATCAAATAGGAGACGCCGCCGGCGAGCAGGGAGGCGCTTGCGGTGAAACCGGTCACCACGATGGTCAAGGAAACAGCCGCGGTGATCTGCTGCAGGACGCCGAGCGCGCAGATGCCGACCATATAGGCCAGCAGCACCGTATCGAAGAAGCGGGTCAGCCTCGTGGCGTATTCGTCGTCCATGCGGACCAGTCGGTACTGGGGCTTGCCGGGCGAGAATGTCGCGTAGACGGCTCCGGTGGTCGCGCCATAGACCAGCGCCGCCGCGCAAGTGCCGAAGATCAATGCGTCGAAATCCGCGGGGGCGATGTCGAAACGGTCGACCACAATCCAGACTACAAGCGCGATGATGGCGAACGGCGCGAGCCGCATGGAGAAAACGGCGACCGCATGAGCGGCGATCGCGGAGCGCATGGGAGCGCCGGATGCGGCCGAAACCGCGCGCTGATGGCCGAGCAGCAGGCGGCGCCGCAGCCAGATCGTCGAAGCCGCGATGAGCGCCACGCAGAGAGCCAGAATTCCCAACGCACCCCAGGTGCCGCGACGCTCCATCACATAGGAATTGAAGCTCCAGAGCCCCTCGGCGCGGCGGCGGAAATCCGGCCATCCGTCGTTGACGACGCGCGCCCAGAGCGAAGGCGAGATGAAACTGTCCTGATGAACGAACAGGCGGGAGTTGAAGAGATCCCGCCGCGCATCGGTCAGTTCCTTCCAGAGCTGATCGGCCTGCACCAGAAGGGCGCGCGCGGTGCGGCTATCCCGGTCCAAGGCATCGACGAGAGCCTGCGCGTCCTTGCGATCGTCGTTTGCCTCCGGCGGCGCGCCCGCAGCCGGGGCGGGTCCGAATTCGGCCAGCCGCTCACGGGCTGCGGACAGGCGTTCCTGAACCCCGTCCACGACGCCTTTGATATCGTCGCGAACCGGGTCGAGCCGGTCGCGCAATTCAAGAAGCCCGTTGAAGCTGGTCTTCTGGGACTCTCGCTCGACATTGATGACGGTGATTTGTCCCCGTGCGCCATCGAGCCGCTGCGCCTCCTCAGGCGTCAATCCCTGCGCGCGAGCCGCCGACGGAAAGAGTGCGGCGAGAACCATGAGCAGAACAGCGAAAGCCGGTAGCAGGAGGCGCGGGGCGGCCTGAAGTTTGTCGGGGCGCAACAGACGATCCTCTGGTCCGATTCGGAATTTGGTGCATCCTAGCTGCCGCCAAGCCTGAGGGCCAATTGAGCGCCCTCGACGCCGTTTCGGCGCCCGGCCAGACACGTCGTTGATCTTATAGAGGGTTATGGCTTTTCAATCATGCCCGGACAGGAACTCCGGGCCTATTCTGCCCCAACAGACCGGCGGATGGCGATGCGGCTGGCAGCGATGCCGGCAAGCGTCGTCCTGTCGTGGCCGCAGATGAGGAAGCGATGTTCAAATATCTCCATCATGTTCACTACGCGGTCGAAAACCTCGACGCGATGGTCGAATATCTGGAAAAGAATTTCGACATGAAGCCGGAGCGCATCGAGATCAGCAAGGGCAATCACCCTGCGAAAGAAGCCGTCTATCACGCCGGCATCACTGAAATTCAGGTGACCGAACCGCTCGACACGACCTCAGCTCTCGCGAAGCATCTCGCCAAGCATGGACCGGGCGTCTACCACGTCGCTTTCGGCGTGAAGAACATCGAGAATCTTTTTCACCGCGCGATCCAGAACGGCAATCACATGCGCCGTCAAAAGGTCAGCGTCGCCCCGCGCGGCTACAAGACGGTCAATATCGAAAAGACATCGTCGCACGGCGTGGGCTTCCAGTTCATCGAAGACCCTGAACACGACGTTTGAGTCCGGGCGCCGTCAAGCCGCCGTTGGAGGTATTTTCGAATGCTGATCGTCGACTCGCATGTCCATATCGGAGTCAACTGGGGCGAACCCGCCGATGTGATGATTTACCAGATGGACGCCAACAAGGTCGCCCATGCGGTGTTGGTCGCCCATAACGGCAATTACGACAATTCCTACCTGTTCGACTCCGTCAAGGAATATGAGGGTCGCTTCACGGTTGTCGGCATGGTGGATCTGAACGCCGTCGATTGTATTGCGGCGCTCGAAGCGTTGCGCAAGCAGGGCGGCGCCGGCATCCGCATCAACCTGCGCAAGGAAAACGAGTGGTCGCCGGACAATGCGGCCTTCAAGGCGGCAGGTGATCTGGGCCTCGTCATCAGCGTCATCGGCAAGGCCGAGAATTTCGCATCCGATGCTTTCCGCAAGCTGCTCGACAATTTTCCCGGCACTCACTTCTGTCTCGAACATCTGTGCCGCAGCCCTGGCGGGGATGTGGCCAAGCCGCCCTACGATGTGTTCGAGAAGGCGCTGGAATGCGCCCGATGGAAAAATACGAGCATCAAGGTTCCGGGTCTCGGCGAGATTGTCGGCAAGCCGCACATCCTGCCGAAGGGCTACCCGTGGGGTAACGACATTCCGCCGCATTACGAGATGGCTTTTAAAGCCTTCGGTCCCAAGCGGATGATGTGGGGATCAAACTTCCCGCCGAGCGCCGCTAAGGAAGGTTATCGCAACGCCCTCGAAGGCGTGCGCAAGATGCCGATGTTCCAGAACGGCGATGATCTCGCCTGGGTCATGGGCAAGACGGCCGCCAAACTCTGGGGCTTCCCGGTTTAGTCAACACATGTACGCGGGGTCGAACGCCATGCTGAAAACATTCGTCGCAACCTCCGTGGCATGCTTGCTGGCTCTTGGCGGCGTTGCGCTCGCGCAGGAATATCCGTCCCGGCCGGTTCATTTCGTCGTTGGCTTCGGGGCCGGCGGTCCCGATACGACGGCGCGCATTCTGGCGGCGCAGCTGGCGGCGCAGACGGGTGGAAAGCGTTTTCTCGTCGAGAACAAGCCCGGCTCAAGCGGACAGATCGGGGCGGAATTCGTCGCCAAGGCCGCGCCGGACGGCTACACGCTTCTGGTCACGACAGCGTCTATCGCGAGTCTGCCGAGCCTGCAAAAGCGGCTGCCGTTCGATGTGATCAAGAGCTTTACGCCGATTTCCCAGATTGCGTCGTCGGAAGCCTCTTTCCTGCTCGTCAATCCGAACCTGCCGGTAAAGACCCTGCAGGAACTGATGGCCTATGGACGCGATCCGAAAAACAAGCTGACCTATGCGTCCACCGGCATCGGCACCGGATCGCATCTGCGGATGGCGCTGTTCGCAAAGGCAAACAATGTTCCGATGCTGCATGTGCCGTTCAAGAGCCCTGGCGAGGCCGCTGTTTCGGTGATCGGCGGCGAAACCAATGCGCTGTTCCTCACGTCGACGGCTGCGCTGCCGTTGATCAAGGCCGGCAAGGCACGCGCGCTCGCCTATGACTATCCGACGCGCGCGGACTTCATGCCGGACGTGCCGACCATGAAGGAAGGCGGTTCCGCGCCGACAGATCTCGATTCAGGTTGGCATGGCATCATGGGACCGGCAAATCTTCCCGAACCGGTTTTCAAATGGCTCGAGACCGAAATTCGCAAGGCGTTGGCGGTTCCCGAAATTCGGGAAAAGCTCATCAACCTGGGCCTGTCCCCGGTCGGCAGCTCAAGCGAAGAGTTCGGAAAGACCCTCGAGGCCGCCGTCAAGGGCATGGGCGACGCCGCGCGCGCGGCCGGAATCGAGCCGAGATAAAGTTGCATATCAAAATCGCCGGAGAAATATGATGCTGTCGCGCGTCAATGCGCCGAAGGATATTCTGGCCGGCGTCATCTTCATCGTCTTCGGCCTCGCAACATTCTTCAAGGCCCGTGACTACGAGATTGGTTCCGCCCTCGACATGGGACCGGGCTATTTTCCAGCGGCCGTCGGCCTCCTGCTCGCCTTTCTGGGCTGCGCCGGAATTCTGCGCGGCCTCCTGCAGAAAACTGCTGATCCGATTACGCCGCATCGACTTGGTCCGCTCGTGCTGATTTTCGTCGGCATCATGGTGTTCTCGTTTCTGATCGAAACGGCAGGGCTGGTGATTGCATCTGCTGCTCTGATCGCCATCACCTGTGCGCAGCGCATAAGGGAACATCCCCTCGAGGTCCTGGCGACCTACGTTCTGCTCACGGGCTTTGTGGCATTTGTTTTCATCTATCTGTTCGAAATGCAGTTGCGCCTGTTCTGGTGGCAGTGAGGGGTCGGCGCTTCCATGGATGTTTTGAATAATATTCTGCACGGGTTCAGCGTCGCGCTGACGCCCACAAACCTCTTGTTCTGCTGGATCGGCGCGGTGCTCGGCACCGTGGTTGGCGTGTTGCCCGGCATCAATGTGCTGACGACTTTCGCCATCCTGTTGCCCATCACGTTCAAGATCGATCCCACTGCGGCGATCGTGATGCTTTCGGGCGTCTACTACGGCGCGCACCATTCGCTTTCGACCACGTCGATCATGCTGAACATGCCGGGCGAGCCGTCGGGGATCGTGATCTGTTTCGACGGCTATCCGATGGCCCGGCAGGGCAGGGCGGGTCCGGCGCTGGCGATTGCGGCTTTGTCGTCATTTTTCGCCGGAACGGTCGGGGTGTTCATCATCGCGTTTTTCGCGCCGGCCCTGTCGGACGCTTCGCTCTGGTTTCAGGCGCCCGAATACACGGCTGTCTGTATTCTTGCGCTGGTCGGCGCATCGGTGGTGACCAGCAAGTCGAAGATCAATACGCTCGGCATGGCGGCGATCGGGCTGATCCTTGGCACTGTCGGAACCGACCTCCATACCGGCGTTCCGCGCTTTACGTTCGACTCGCTTCATCTCGACGGCGGCCTCGATTTCGTGCCCTTCGCGGCGGGCCTCTTCGCCTTTGTGGAGATTGCATTCCGGCTGGGGTCCTACGAGACGCAGGTCCAGATCAAGACGAAGCTGCGCGACGTCATTCCGCGCTGGCCGGACATCAAGGCTGCAACGATGCCGACCATCCGCGGCACCGCGCTCGGCGCCGCGATGGGCGTGTTGCCCGGCACAGGTCCGTTCATCGCTTCCTACTCCGCCTATGCGCTCGAAACGCGCGTTGCGAAAGATCCCTCGCGGTTCGGAAAGGGCGCGATTGAAGGCGTTGCGGCGCCCGAGGCAGCCAATAATGCGTCGGCCTTCACGCATTATATTCCAATGCTGACGCTCGGCATTCCGGCCGGAGCGGTGTTTGCAATGCTCATGGGCGCACTGATGATGCATGGCATCCGGCCGGGGCCTGACATCATGACCGCGCATGCGGACCTGTTCTGGGGCCTGATCGCCAGCATGTGGCTGGGCAATCTGATGCTGCTGGTGCTCAACCTGCCGTTGATCGGAATCTGGATCAAGCTTCTCGAAACGCCCTACCAGTTCATTTATCCTACGATCTTGCTGCTCACCTGTATCGGTTGCTACGCTGTCCACAATGACGTGTTCAACATCCAGGTGGCGGCCTTCGTGCTGCTCGGCGGATATGTGCTCGAAAAGCTCGACTGTAGTCCGGGGCCTGTGATCATCGCGATGATCCTCGGGCCAATTCTGGAAGAAAACGTCCGCCGTGCGCTGCTGATCTCCGGCGGGGATGCATCAGTGTTCGTGCGCCGTCCGATCAGCGCGGCCTTCCTGTTGCTGACTGCGGTGTTGATCGTCACCTATGTGCTGCCTGCGTTCCGGCGCAAGGCGCAACCGGCGAAAGCCGCCGTACTGGAAACAGATTGAGCCATTCCATCCAGGCCCGCCCGGCGGGCAAAAAGGAGACTGCCATGCTGCTGCCCGAGGGCCTCAATCCCGGTTCCTACACGCCCTTCACGCCCGACAACAAGCTGAACGAAAAGCTGCTGGGCGAGGAATTGCAGCGCGTCGTGCGCGGTTCCGGCGGCCTGCATGGACCGGCGGGACACAGCGAATTCGCCAGCCTCACCTTCGATGAATGGAAGGGCTGGACCAATGTGCTGGTCGATGTGGCGCATCGCAACAACATCAAGGCGTGGTCGTTCTTCGGCGCCGAGAGTTTCGAAAAGACGATGCCGTTCGCGCACCATGCTCTGAAAGCAGGGGCCGACGGACTTTTCGTGATCGCGCCCTACTTCAATCTCTATTCGCAGGAAGCTGCTTTCCAGTACTACAAGGATTTTGCGGCGGAGTTCCCTGGAACGCCGATCGTGTTCTATCCTTCCCACCAGACCGGCAATCATTTCACTCCTCAGACGATCGCGCGCATTGCGGAAATTCCCAACATCGTCGGCATGAAGCTGAATGGCGATGCGCCGTATGACGAATTCAGCCGGACAGTCCTGCTGACGAAAGACATGCCGGACTTCCGCTGGATCGCGGGCGGCCTCAACGTCCTTTATCCGCTCATGATGGGCATCCAGATGAAGGCCAGTTGCAGCCCCATGTCGAATTTCGCGCATGAGTGGAGCCTCAACTTCTGGAACGCCTATCAGCAGAAGGACTGGCCCTCGGTCGAGAAGTGGCAGAAGAAACTGGCCAAGATCGCTGCCGTGATGAATGTTGCGGGCGACCGGCACATTGGCGCGCGGGCGGGCCACAAGGCCGCTCTGGCCCTGATGGGTCGGCCTGTCGGCCTGCCGCGCCGGCCGGGAATTCCGGCGAGCGAAGAGCACATCGCCCGCATCCGGAAAGTCTTCGAGGAAGAAGGCTTGCTCTGACGCAAGGCCGGCTCGGCTCTCCCGTCATGGGGACGGGAGCACTGTTGCGGGATTCATTTGGCTGCCAGGAGTTCCTTGATCTTCGCGAGTTGATCCGGTGGCGTCGACCAAAGTCCGTTGACCAGCGTCGTGACTTCCTGGCCCGACAGAAACTCGACATCGTCGCCGAGCCTTGCAAGGTCGGCGATATAGTCCGGGTCCCTGGAGATGGCCGCAAAGGCCTCGCGTAACGCTGCCAGACGGTCTTCAGGTATGCTGGGCGGCGCCGCGAAAGGCCGACCGAACTCGAGCTGCGCCAGCATGAATCGAACAATCGCCGAAGCTTCGGGGTCCTTGACGACTTCGAGCACCGTCGGAACGTTCGGAATTTCCGTGTTTCGGGTGAAACCGAACAGCACGAGATGGTGCATCAGACCCTGTTCGAACCATTGCTTTGCTGCGCCGCGTTTGGTGGTGCTGTAGCCTGCGGCTCGGCCTTCCGCCTCTCCGCGCTCCAGTGCGATCATCTCGTCCTGCGGTCCCTGATATCCATAGACCATGCGGAATTTCGCTCCGGCAAGCTTGTTGAGCATCACCGGGAATATGGCGTTGCCGCTGCCGGCGCTGGGAGCCGTGAGGATGATCTCGCGCTTCTGCGCATCGGCAAACGTCACGGGCTGCTTGCCGTAAGTGAAGACAGTGTAGATGTTCTTCGCCATGCTGCCGAGATTGTTGATCGTGCGAGGATCGAAATTCACCTTCGCGTCGCCCGTCAGCGTATCGGTGTAGTTGTTTCGCTGTAGCGTGCTGATGTACGAGCCGTCTCTCGGGGCCGTGTGCTGCAATTCCGTCGCCACCAGCAGTCCGCCCGCGCCGGGCTTGTTGCGAACGACAACGGCCGGGTGGCCCGGCAGGTATTTGGTCAGGTAGGGAGCAATGCCGCGGGCGAAGGCGTCCGACGATCCGCCCGATGCCGCGCCGACCACAAGATTGAGCGGATTGCGCCGATAGAACTCCTCAACGGTCTGGGCGCTGGACCCGGATGCGGTCGTGACGCAGGAGGCGAGCAGTACCGTCCACTTCGCGAGGTTGGAGAGTCTGACATTACGCTTCCGATGCATGCGAACCTCCGGCTGACGTGTTTCATGGAATGTTAGACGCCGCCGCACCGGTTTCGCCAGTCGTGAATCGAAGAGGCGTCATAAATTTAGCGGAAGGCGACCTTGGGCTTGTCCGCAGGTCGAACTGCTCAGGCAATCTATCAGCAGCCGTTGTTTTCTTATGTCGCCCGCATTGGCGGCCCGTGCGATTCTTCGGAAAATAAGCGGGGGCAAGATGGTTCTTCAGGTTCGGCGCGTCGTCACGGGTCATGACAAGAACGGCAAGGCGGTGGTGGCGATCGACGAGATGGTCGATTACGCCCGTTCGCTGCGCCCCGGACATTCGGCCTTTGTGGCCTGGGCGACCGATGGCCATCCGATCGACAATGCGGACCCTGAAGACGGCCGTTTCAAGAAAGTCGTTAATGGCGATCCGGGCAGCACCATTTTGCGGGTTGTCGAATATGGACCGGGCGTCGCATCGCGTCGGCACCGGACCGACAGCGTCGATTACGCCATCGTTCTCAAGGGTGAGATCGACATGGAGCTCGATGAGGGCGAGGTGCATCTCAAGGCGGGCGACATACTGGTTCAGCGCGGCACAATCCATAACTGGACCAACCGCGGCACAGACCCCTGCGTGATCGCGTTCGTGCTGATCGCCGCAGCGCCTGTGCTGGAAGCTGAAGGCTGAGATTGCCCTCTCATGGCTGGCCGCCGGGAGATCGAACAGGACCATTCGCCAGATGCGGCTTGTGAGCAATTTCGGGGTGGAGAACGATTGCCTCGAGAGGCTGATCCGGGATCTGCGGCTCCTGGAAAAATACGGCATCGCAGCGCAATTCATCAAGGTTCGAGGCCCGATCAGCAATCTTGAAGCGCTGGAGCGCGACGAGGCCGATCTGTGCGTCCTGTCGGGGCTCAATCCCTTGGAGCAAATTGCGCAAGGTTCCCCAACGCGTATTCTGGGCAGCGCCATGAAACCTGCGGCGCTGGCGATGTTCGCGCGCGCGCCGGGAACGAGGCGCGTAGCTGATCTGGCCGGGCGCACCATCGGGGTGGGCCCTCGTCATTATCTCCTTCACATGGCGGCCGTGGCCCTGCTGCGAAAGCATGGTGTGAACGAGAGGAAAGTGCGCTTCGTGGAAATAGGCAGCAACGCACAGGTCTTGCGCGCCGTCCTTGCGGGCGACGTGGAAGCCGGGCTTTCATCGGTGGCGACATATGATCGACAGACCGCAATTGGCGTCCACAGCCTTGAGGACGGCAATGTCTGGAGCGAACTGCCAGACTATACGAACCAGATCATCTATGCCTCCGAGCGCGCAATCGCCGAGAGCAGGCAGTCCATCGTCCTGACACTGGCGGCATTCGCGGAATTGTTCCGTTTTCTGCAGTCGCCAGACTCATGGAACGCCTTTCGGACGGCGCGATCCGCCGCAGCGCCGGAAGGCGATGAAGCGGAAGCGGCTTCCATGTGGCGGTTCGTGCAGGAACAGCGTCCATATGGAGATACGCTGGAAATTTCGCCCGCGCGATTGCGATACATGCAGGATCTCCATGTTTCGCTTGGAATCATTGCGGCTCCGATGCCGAACGGGCGGATCGCCGATATGTCGATTGCGCGGGATGCGCTGAATTTGCTCGATTAGGAGGACACCAGATGCCCATCGCACAGGTGCGCGGAGCGCGGATCAACTACGAAGTTCTAGGCGCAGCCGGGCCGTGGATGGCGCTTTCTCCGGGTGGCAGGGCCGCCATGAAGGGTGTGCGCGCATTCGGCGAGAAGATGGCGGAAGCCGGCTATCGTGTGGTCCTTCACGACCGTCGCAATTGCGGCGAGTCCGATCTCGTGCTCGATGGCGAGGATTCGGAATATGAAATCTGGGCGGACGATCTGCACGAGCTTCTGCGACAACTCGGGGCTGCCCCGGCCATCGTCGGCGGTAATTCCTCAGGTTGCCGCCTGTCGGTGCTTTTCGCCATCAGGCATCCCGAATCCGTCAGCGCCCTCATTCTCTGGCGTCTGACAGGCGGCGAGAAAGCCGCCCGGCGTCTGGCCGAAAAATATTATGGCGATTTCATCAACGCGGCTCGCGCGGGCGGGATGGCGGCGGTTTGCGAAGACGAGTTCTTCGTCGAGCGTTTCAAGCGTCATCCAGACGAGCGCGCGAAGGTGATAGCAATTGATGTCGATGACTTCATCGCATCAATGAGCAGGTGGCGGGATAACTTCCTGCAGGGTGCGGATCAGCCAATCATCGGGGCGAGCCCTGCGCAACTTGCAACAATCAAGGCGCCCGTCTGCATTCTGCCGGGCAATGACCAGTCGCACACGAAGGAGAATGCGCAGGAGGTGAAGAATCTCCTGCCGCAGGCCGAATTGCATGAATTGCTTGACGACGTCACTGACCGCGATGTGCTTCCCATTGCCGAGTGGTACAAGAAGGAGGCTGAACAGCTGGCGATCTTCGTGGACTTTCTGACGCGGTCCGGCCTGCCGCCGGTCAGGAGCTAGCGGAGCCCGCCCCGCGGCTTTTCCTGCGTATTTCAGCGTGATCATTTTACCCCGTGCGGCAATAACTTGCGCGGCGAGCCGATTGCGTTTGCGGCGGCCTCATTCATGCTGTTTTCCGAGAAAAGTCCGGAGTGAGGCGCAACTGAATGGCTGGCGGCAAGAAGGCGGGACGCAAATCGGGCCCGACCTCGATTGAACATATTGCGGCGTGGACCCTGTCGGACGATCCGGTTTTCCGCGATCCGAAATATGTACGCCAGTCCGCGCTCGTCATGCTCGACAGTATCGGCTGCATGATCGTGGCGCGGAACGCCCACACAGCCGGAGAAGTCGTCAAGCTTGTCGATGAACTGGGCGGCAGGCCCGCCTGCGCGGTGATCGGCTACCGGTTCCGGACCTCCGCACCGAATGCGGTTCTGGCGAATGGCGCTCTGGTGCGGGCGCTCGATCTCAACGATGTGATGTTCATCCAGAAGGAAGGCCATCTCTCCGTCGGCGGCCATTGCAGCGATAACGCGCCTGTCGCCATTGCGGCTGCCGAGATCGCCGGCGCCAGCTGGCGCGAGGCTCTCGAAGCCTTTGTGATGGGCTACCAGCTTTTCGGGCGTCTGCGCGACGTCATGCCATTCGACAGTTCCTGGGACGGAACCAGCGCTTCCGGTCTTGTGGCGGCCGCGATGGCGGGCCGTTTGTTGAAACTTGATCCCGAGCGGCAGGCGCACGCGCTGGCCTATGGGGCGACGCGCTGCTCGACGCCCAAGATCGTCCGCTGGGGCGATCTGTCCGCCATGAAAAATCTCGCCAACGCGCTGATCGCCGAAGAAGCATTCCGCGGCACGATGCTGGCGGCGCGCGGCGTCACCGGGCCGCTTGAAGTTCTCGATCACAAAGGCGGCCTGCATCAGGTCTTCGATCCGAAACTCGATCTGTCACGGATCTGGTCGCCAATGGCGGGCTTGCCGCAGGTGATGCTGGCGAACGTCAAGACCTATCCGTGCATCGGTACGGCGCAGACGACGATCAAGGCAGCGCTCGATGCGCATTCGCGCGTGAAGGATCGTGTTTCGGAGATCAAGCGCATCGTGGTCACGATGGCGGACGTGCCGATGATCGCCAACCAGCAGGCCGAGGAGTCGCGCCGGGTTCCGACGACCCGCGAGGACGCCGATCACAGCTTTACGTTCCTGCCGGCGGTGGTGCTGGCGGAGGGCGAGATCACTGACCGTCAGTTCGCCAACCAGCGCTGGATGCAGGCCGACATGGTGGCCCTGGCCTCGAAGGTGGAGCTTGCGCTGTCGAAGGATCTGGCTGCCCGCGCGCCCGGCAGCATGCCGTGCCATCTGAAAGTCGAATTCAATGACGGCTCGGAAGTCGTCTCCGAATGTCTGTATCCGCCGGGTCATTCCTATCCTGATACGGGTCTGGATACGGCAGTCGTCGAGGAGAAGTTCCGGCATTGCACCGCCGGCTTCCTGTCCGCGCCTGCGGCCGATCGCATCATCGCACATGTTCTGAAGGACGGCTGGAACGCGCCGACCACGACGCTCACCCAGATGCTTCTGGACGCCTAACCTCCGAAAGGATGAGACAATCATGAGCCGCTCTCGCGCATTCATCGCCACCCTTCTGGCGGCTGCCTCGGTCACATTCGCGGGCGCAACAGCGCAGACCGTCGAAGACAATTACAAGGGCAAGCAACTGCGCTTCGTGGTGGCTGCCGCGCCGGGCGGCGGCGCAGATCTTTATGCGCGGGCTCTGCAAAAGCATTTCAGCAAGCACGTGCCGGGCAATCCAACTCTCGTGGTGCAGAATGTTCCGGGTGCGGGCGGTCTCACAGCAGCCTCGCAAATCATGAACAACCCGGCCAAGGACGGGTTGGTGTTTGCGCTGTTACAGCGCAATAATCTTGTCGAGCCCTTGTTGTCCGAGCGTCAGGCGGGATTCGATCCGCGCAGGGTGAAGTGGCTGGGTAGTCTAAACAAGGACACCTATGTGATCATCTCGTGGCATACGACTGGCGTGAAGACTCTGGCCGACGTTCAGAAGACCGAATTGCTGCTTGGCAATACGGGGGGCGGCAATGAAAACTCCACTTTGCCGGAATTGCTGAACCGTACGCTCGGCACCAAATTCAAGCTCGTGCGCGGCTATCCGGGCAGTCACGAAGTTGGACTCGCCATCGAGCGCGGCGAGGTGCAGGGCCGGGCGGTGACGTGGACGACGCTGCGTGCAGAGCACTCTGACTGGATTCAGCAGGGCAAGATCAACATGGTGACGCAGATCGGGATGAGCAAAAATCCCGAGATCGGGAACGTGCAGGCCGCGATCGACCTTGTGACGAATCCGGACGACCGGAGCCTGATGGAGTTCATGTTCTCCCCGCTTGAAGCAGGCCGGCCCTTCGCTATGCCGCCGGATACGCCGGAGCCGATTCTGACCGCGATGCGCAAGGCATTCGTCGATCTCGCCAACGATCCTGAATTTGTTGCGGAGCTGAAGGCGCGCGGCGGTTCTGTCGAATTGTTGAACGGACAGGATACGCAGGCGCTCGTGGATCGCCTCTATCAGACATCGGGCCCCGTTCTGAACAAGGCGCGTGATCTGATGAAATCAATCCAGAAATAAAAAAACCCCGCGATCATTCCATCGCGGGACGGCAGACTGGAATGAAGCGGAGGCGCGACGCCTCCGCTTTTTCGTTTCAGGCCTTTTCCGGGTCCACGAAGGTCTCGGTCACCGGCATGCGCTTCGGCGTCAGGTTCTGCTTGAAGGCCGTGTCTTCGAGCCACTTGATGGTGGGCAGGTTGGCCGACATGCCATAGGGCAGCGGATCCGGGCCGACGATTTGCGACAGCTTGCGGTACTTCTTGTCCGTCGCCGCATTGGCTTCGCCCGACTGGAACTTCTTGAGCCATTGCTCCTTCGCCTTGCTGAAGGCGTCGAAGAGCGAACGGGCTACCCAGGGATGCTTTTCGAGCACGGCGTCCTTGACGACGATCGTGCCGTGCATGGGATAGACGCCGGTCTTCTTGTACCAGGCGTCTTCCAGTTCCGTCGCATTTGGGAACATTTCCGGGTAGTTTGCTTCGACCTGCTTCCAGTTGCCGTCGGTGGGCGAACCGGCGCGTCCGATACCGGCATTGCCCGAGAAGCCCGCGACGAGCTCCCCGTCCGCCATCATGTCGGCGAGCGAGCGTCCGGCGGGGGCGTGGATCACGTTCGATGGCAGCTTGAGTTGCAGGACGTGTTCCTCGTCGTCCACCACCCAGGTGACCTTGGAGGAGTCCAACCCGTACTCGTCGATCAGGATTCCGCGCGTCCAGGCGCCGGTCGTCACCGAATAGGCGCGCACGCCCACTTTCTTGCCTTCCAGATCCTTGGGATGCTTGATCCCGGCGTCGGGGCGGACCAGCAGGCCGCTGTGGTGGAAATTGCGCGTCACGAAGATCGGAAGCGCAACGAAAGGCGCGCCATAGCCGCGGGCGATGATGTAAGTCGTGGGGGCGATTTCGCAGACGTCGAATTCATGCTGGCGGACCATGCGGCGGAAGGCGCCGATCTGCGGATGAACGCGAATGAAGTTGGCTTCCACGCCCTCAATCGGGATTTCGCCGCTCAGGATTGCCGCAGTGTGCGGATATTCGGCGATGGAAATGTCGAGCTTTACCTTCTGGGCCAAGTCTTCCCCCGTGGTTTGGATGGCGGTGCTGCGGATGGCCGGAGCATCGGCCAGTCAGGGCAGTGCCGCCAATAACAAGCATCATATGCCACATAAATTTTGCTTCCCGCAGCAGTGGCTCCGCTAAACCGGTCGCGAGGCGTCCAAAAGTGATCGCCCGCCGCCCCGAAGCAATAGGACGCAATCGCAGGGCTGAACCACCATGGGAGAAAATGGAGGAAGCCATGGCGCGCAAGAGGCTGGTTCGGCGAGATGTCCTGAAAATCGGAGCGGGCGGCGCCGCTCTGGCGTTCGGCGGAGCCCTGGGGGCGCGCGCCCAGACTCCGCGGCAGAAGATCAACATCGTCAATACGTCCGGCGGCACCAATCTGGTGATGGCCGCGCTGATGCGTCAGCAGGGCACGTTTGAGCAGTTCGGTCTCGACGCGACCATCACCAATGTGGCGGACGGCACAAAGCTGATGGGCGGCATCCTCTCGGGCGAGATGGATATGTGCCCGCTGTCGGGCTTCAGCCAGGTGTTCCCGGCCGTCGACAGGGGCGCGAAAATGAAGCTCATCGCGGGTGGAACGCACCTGCCTTTGCAGGGCCTTCTGTCGACCAAGCCGGAGATCAAGACCCTCAAGGATCTTGAAGGTAAAACAGTGGGCACGGGGTCGCTCGGCGCGCTTGTGCACCAGATGGTGGTGGCGACGTTGCGCAAGTACGGCGTCGACGATTCCAAGGTGATTTTTGCCAATATCGGCAGCGCAGGGGATATCTTCCGCGCGGTTGCGGCCGGAAGGGTCGATGCAGGCTCCGCAGAAGTCTGGCAGGATGGCCGCAACGGCGTTCACTGGCTGGAGCGCGGTCGCTTCTGGATCGATCTGCCTGAATACACCTATCAGGCCGGATTCGCTTCGGACGAAGCGATCCGGACCAAACGGGACGTGCTGGTGAGGGCGCTCGCCGCCTACGGAAAGATCTATCGATTCATTCAGAGCGGAGATTCTCGCGAAGCATTCTTGAAAGCTTTCGCGGCCGGCATAGGCAAGCCGGATGACGCAGCCGCGCTTCAGCAGTGGGAGTTCTATCAGGCGAACAAACCTTTTGCGGGCGACCTGATCCTCTCGGACGAGCGGCTGAACTACATGCAGAAGCTCAACCTGTCGCTGAAGACGCAGGCCCGCGAATTGCCGCTTTCGCAAGTCGCTGACATGTCGCTTGCGCGGGAGGCGTTGAAGCTGCTCGGCTGAGCGGCGGTTGGCAGGCGCTAGAAGCCCGCCAACGAAATGGCCATGAAGAGCGCCGAGCCGGCGCCGAGAAAGATGAACGGGTGCATTTTCGGCCGAGCCACTACGGCTCCGCCGACAAGCGCCGCCGTCATCCAGACAAGCGGCCCGTTTCCTTCCAGCATCAGCAGGCTCAACGCGCCCGCGATGATGAGGCCGACCGCGACGGGCGCGAGGCCTGCTTCGAGAATGACAGTCCAGCGCTTTCCCTGATGCCGCGAATAATAGCGCATGAACACCACGCACATGATCGATGCTGGCGTGAAGATCGCGATCGTGGCGACGAGCGCGCCCCACCAGCCAGCGACTTTCCAGCCGATCAGCGTCGACAGCATGATGCCTGGACCAGGCGCAGCGCGCGAGATTGCGAAAAGGTCGATGAATTCGTTCGGCGTCAGCCAGCGATAATGATGGACCACTTCGGCTTGCAGCGAGGCATAGAGGCTAGGGCCGCCGCCGAATGATACGAGCGAAAAAGGGGCCAGCAGCAACACGAGTGCGAGAAGGCGATCTTCACGCATCGGCTTGAGCCTTGCGCCATTGCAAAAAGATGCTGACGGGCGCAGTTCCGAAAACGACGCCGATCAGTGACCAGTGCAAATATCCGACGGAAATGACCACGAAGGCTGCGATGCAAGCTCCTTCCAGAGAGCGGCAGGTCTTTTTCGCGCCGCTCCATGCGACCCGAAGGCCCATGCCGATTGCGGCGGCTGAAGCGCCCGCGAGCGCTGCATGGAACAGCGCCGATGCAGACAGCCAGTCATAGATCTGCGCCAGTCCGATACACAGAAAAAACGGTCCGCAAACAACCGCCACAGTGGCCACAAATGCGCCTGTGGGCCCGCGCACCGCATTGCCAATATAGATCGCCAGATTGGAGACGTTGGGACCGGGCAGCACACGGCTGAGTACGACAGCCGGCAGGAACTGTTCGTCGGTCATCCATTTGCGAACCACCACGATTTCGCGGTGAATCCAACCTAGCATTCCGCCGCCGAACGAAAATGCCCCGATGGTGAAAAACACGCGGAAGATTCGCGTCAGCGGGATTCTTGCGTCGGCGTCCGGCATCAGTCGCGCCAGCCATGAAATGGAACGCCCTGTCGGGCGTTCCATGTTTTCGTTTGGAATTCCGTGGCGATCAATGCCCGCGCTTCTTCAGCAGCGCATCAAGGCGCGGATAGACGCGCCGCGCATTGCCTTCGAAGATCTGGTGACGCTCGCTGTCCGTCAAATGGGCGCAGGCGTCCACATAGCGTTTCGTGTCGTCGAAATTCTGGCCGGTCAGCGGGTCGAGGCCGCGAACGGCGCCGATCATCTCCGAACCGAAGAGAATGTTTTCAACCGGAACCACCTTGGTGAGGAATTCGACGCCCTTGAAGTGGTAGACGCATGTGTCGAAGAAGACGTTCTTCAGCATCGACTCGACCGTCGGACGCTTCATGTCGAGCGCGAGGCCCCGGTAACGGCCCCAATGATACGGCACTGCGCCGCCGCCGTGCGGGATGATGAAGCGGATCGTCGGGAAATCCTTGAACAGATCCGCCTGGATGAACTGCATGAAGGCGGTCGTGTCGCCGTTGATGTAATGCGCGCCGGTTCCGTGGAAGCACGGGTTGCACGACGAACTCACGTGCACCATGATCGGAACGTCGAGGCGGACGCATTCTTCATAGAGCGGGTACCACCATTTGTCGGTCAGCGGCGGGTCCTTCCAGTAGCCGCCGGACGGATCGGGGCTCAGGTTGCAGCCGATGAAGCCGAGTTCCTCGACGCAGCGGCGCAATTCCGGAATGGAGTTTGCGGGCGGCGCGCCCGGCGATTGCGGCAACTGGCATACCGCGACGAAATTCTCGGGGAAAAGATTGACGACGCGGTAGATGAGGTCGTTGCACACCTCGGTCCACTGGAGGCTGGTCGCCTCATTGCCGAGGTGGTGCGCCATCTGGCCGGCGATCGGGGAGAAGATTGTCATGTCTCCGCCGCGCTCTTTCTGCAGCTTCAACTGGCCGTTGATGATGGCTTCCCGGATCTGGTCGTCCGAGATGTTAAGCTCGCTCTTTTTCGGCAGGTTCGGCAGATCGTTCGCGAAGGAAAGCTGCTTGGCGCGCCACTCATGCAGGGCGCGGGGCGCTGTGGTGAAATGCCCGTGGCAGTCGATGATCATTGGGTCTCCCTCGCAGTCGGAATGCCGTGCGGCGAATGGACTTTCGCGCTGCACAATACATCGCGCGGAGCGGACTCCGGCATGTGAAGAGTCTTATGAACGCCGGTGTGACCTCCAAGGCAATAGATTCTGTTTCGCGGTCCATAAGTCTTGAGGCAGGCGCTATCGCCAGGCCGCCTGCAGGTGGGACCGATGCGATCAAACTGTTTGACGTTTGGTGGAAAAGTCGCACCTATTCGGGTTATGGCCTTTCAGGCGCTTACAGAACCACCTCGATCAGGTTCGGGCCCGGCTCGGCGATATAGGCCTTGAAGGCGCGAATGAGGTCTTCGCAGGTCTCGGCCCGTACCGCCGGCACGCCCATGCTGCGCGACATGGCGACGAAATCCATCGTGGGATTTTCGAGGCTCATCATGGCGGCCGCACGCGGACCGGGTGCGCCCGCGCCCACGCCCGCAAATTCCGTGCGCAGGATCTGGTAGGCCCGGTTGGCGAAGATCATGGTGGTGACCGGGAGTTGCTCGCGCGCCTGCGTCCACAGGCCCTGGATCGTGTACATGGCCGATCCATCTCCTTCCAGATTGATGACCCTCCGGTCGGGGCAGGCGACGCCGCAGCCGGTTGCGACAGGAATTCCGAAACCGATCGAGCCGCCCATGTTCTGCAACCAGTCATGAGGCGACGCGCCGGCCGTCACGCCGATCGACTCGCGCCCGGTCGTGAGAGATTCATCGACGATGATGGCGTTCTCGGGGATCAGCACTGCGAGAATCTGGGCGATGGCTTGCGGAGTGATCTTGCCGGACGGCAGACCGTCGCTGGTGCGCTCCTGATGCGGTGCATCAGAAGCCTTGGCCCCGACCGCTTCCGCCAGCGCCTCAAGCGCCGCCAGACTGTCGTCGCCCGGAGGACAGACTTCGTGAACCTGCGCGCCTTCCGGCTTCAGCAGGCTCGGCTTGTTGGGATATGCGAAAAACGAGACCGGCTCGCGCGTTTCAACTGTGACGAAATGCCGGAAGTCTTTCAGGGCCGCGAGGGCAGGGTCGACGAAGTAGGGAATCCGGTAGGTCGGCACCCGCCCCGCGCCGCGCTCCACGCGCGACGAGAAGAACTGCGTCGCGAGGACAGCGCCCGTCTTTCCAGCGATGCGGCCAGCGATCTCCAGTGCCTTGCCGCGCAGCGCGCGACCGCCGAGAATCATGATCTTCTTCTCGTTCGACATGAGCGCGCGCGCGGCCTGCTCGACTGCGCCGGACGTGCGGGGGGCAGGCGTCGAATCCGGGGTTGCGGCCGGGCCTGTTCCTTCTTCCCATGCGGTGTCGCCCGGAAGGATCAGGGAGGCGATGCGGGACTTGCGCGATTCCTGTATGGCCCTCACAGCGTCCTGCGCGATGGCTTTTGAATTCGCAGACGTTTTGATCCAGTGGGAGAACGGGCGCGCGAGACCTTCAATATCGGCAGTGAGCGGCGCATCATGCTTCAGGTGCCAGCTCGCATGTTCGCCGATGATGTTGAGCATCCCGGACGAGGCCTTCTTGGCGTTGTGGATGTTGGCTTGCGCATTTGCCAGACCCGGCGCCAGATGCAGCAGCGTCGAGGCCGGTTTGTCGGTCATGCGGAAATAGCCGTCGGCAGCGCCGGTCGCGATGCCCTCGAACAGCACCAGAATGGAGCGCATCTCCTCCACGCGGTCTAGAGCCGCGACGAAATGCATCTCGGAGGTGCCCGGATTGGTGAAGCACACATCGACGCCGCCCGCCACCAGCGTGCGCACCAGACTTTCGGCTCCGTTCATGCTGATCTCCTTGCGTTTCTCTGCGACCGCTCTGACCGCCTCGTCCGGGTCTAGCGATGCGCCACTCGTGACGGATAGAAAACATTTCGCAATGAACTTGTGAAGCATCTTCCGAACAACAAGCGCCAATCAGCCATTAATAATACCGAACGTTCGATAAATTCCCCTCTGGCGAACTGTTCTGCACGAAGCGAGCGTGGCCAGATGAGGCATCGAACATTGGGGAGGCTTCAATGAAAAATCCAGGGACGAGCAGTCTGAAACTTGCCGCCGTGTCAGCTTTAGCCGCAGCGGGCTTTTCATTTGCTGCTGTTGCTCAAAATGCGCCCGTACCCGCGCCGTACCCGGGCAAACATATCACGCAGGGCCCCGGCAAGATGACTGCCGAAAACCTCTACGAGTGCAAGGAGACGAATCCGAGCTTCCGCAAGACGCCGCTTGGAACAATCACGGCGACCGACGGCAAGGTGATTATACTTCCGGCTGAAACCATTTACACGACCGGCGTGAAGGCTGGCGGCGATCTGCAGAATTATTGCATCGGCGTCGATCCCAAGACGCTGGATGAGGTTAAGGCTCTCACTGACAAGACGCCTGTCATCGAAATTGATCCGGACGGTGAAGTCATCACCGGCTATCTGAATGCCGACAATTATTTCGAGATGTACGTCAACGAGAAGCTCGTAGCCGTCGATGCCGTGCCGTATACGCCGATGAACGGCTCGATTGTTCGCTTCAAGGCGAAGCGTCCCTACACGATCGCCATCAAGATGGTGGATTGGGAAGAGAATCTGGGGCTGGGGTCCGAGCTCAATCGCAACAACAAATGGCATCCGGGCGATGGCGGGGTCATGGCGCGGTTCAGCGACGGCACTGTCACGGACAGCACCTGGCGTGCGCAATCGTTCTACATCGGCCCGCTGGTCAAACTCGAAGATCTGTTGGAATTGCCGGGCAACCTCCACAGCACCGAGAAGCTTGGACGGACCCACCCGCTGCGCACGATGCCGACATGCGAAGACAAGTGTTTCGGTGTTCATTACGACATACCGGCGGACTGGAAGTCCAAGGCCTTCAACGACAAGGTCTGGCCGCGCGCCTATGAATTTACGGACGACGAAATGGGCATCAACGCCATGGTGTCCTACACGCGCTTTCCGCAGCTCTTTACGGATGCGCGCTGGATCTGGTCGCAGAGCCTCGTCTACGACAACGTGGTCATTGTCCGTAAGACCGTTCAGTAGCAATAGACCGACAGGCCAAAAAACTACGGGCGCTGTTTTTTCAGCGCCCGTACAACTTTTGCACGGACGCCGGATCTCCTGATGTTCTGGTTGCATCCTGCGTGGCGACGTCGTTGACGTAGTTGGCCGCTAAAAGCCAACGTGCGTTGTCGCGCCGCTAAACAGCATGGCTGCAAGCATGCCGCCCTTGATCATTTCGATTGACCGCATGCTTGCCACCACGTGCTTACGCCGTTCGAGCTGTCCGGACGCCGATATGTTTAGCCGATCAGTTTGAGCGCATCGCGTGCGATGGAGCTGTCGGTAACGTCCTCGTAAGGAACGACCCGGCGCTGGATTCCAAGCGAGACCTGAAGTTCCTGCATGTATTTGATGCGCTCTTCCGACAGCACGAGTTCCGTCGCGTAGATCTTCTTCTCCTGGAAGAACTTCCACTGCCAGCGCGCCGATTCATCCACGGGCTTGCCGGCCGCCGCAACCTGCGAGGAAACGTAAGTCTGCTCCGACTCAGGGCTCGACAGGTAGCGGTAAAGCTTTCCGTAGGCGGCCAGCGTCTTCACCAGCGAGTCGCGCTTCTCCTTGATCGCCTTCTCGGACGCATAAGCGCCCTGGAAGGTGAAGGCCGGAAGTTCGGTCCATAGATCGCCTTCCTTGATGACGTGAACGCCGAATTTTTCCTGCTGGTTGTAGACGTCGATTTCGGAAATGCCCGCGTCCACGATCCCGGCAGCGACGGCGCGGAAAATATCAGGCGTGCCGCCGACATTGACGAACTGGACCTTCTTCTCGTCCACCCCGTATTTGCGCAATAGCGCGACCATCATCACATGGGTCAGTGAACCCGTTGATCCCGCTCCAAGGGTCTTTCCCTCGAGGTCCTTCACGCTGCGGATTTCGGCCCGCTTGGTGTAGACGGCATGTTCGAGCTTTACCAGCGAACCCGCGACAAGCTTGATCTTGCCGCCGCGTTCGATGGCCGTGAGCACGGAGCCGATGCCGGAGAACATGCAGATGTCGCTCTCGCCGCTGATGAGCGAACCCATCAGCTTCGCGGCGTCGGCCACATAGGTGATGTTCGCCTCGACGCCGAACTCTGCCAGATAGCCACGGCGCTTCATGACTTCCTGAACCGTCAGGGTCGCCATGCCCTGCGTGTTGACGATGTTGATCTTCGCAGCTTGTGCAAAGGCCGGAGACAGCGGACCCGCGAACGGGACGGCCGCAGCGGCCGCCGCCGATTGCACAAATCGACGACGTGACAGACCGGTTTCAAATTTCATGTCTTCCCTCCCTGAAAATTCCTGAGCACGATTTTCAACTGGCCGCCTTGCGCTCGCCGGCCGCGATGGCCGCGTTGACTCGCGGCATCACCTTGGTGGCGAACAGTTCCATTGAACGTTTTGCGAGCTTGGGTTCGACCCAATCGAGACCGGCGTAAACGATTTCTCCGAAATCGCCTGTTATTTCCCGCATCGCCAGGATCTGATCGACAACGCTATCCACTGTTCCGCAAAGCACAAGGTTTTTCAAGACGTAGTCGAGCGTTATATCGCTGTCGGGCTGATCGATGCTGTGCTTGAACACCGCAAGACGACCGATGCGGGCAAATTTGCTCATGATCTGGTTGTAATAGGACCGATAGGGGCTGCCCGGATCATCACCGCCGTAACGCCTCGCGGTGGCTTCGTCGTCAGCCACGAAAATCGTGCGCGCGACGCGCCAGTCGGACACGAGTGCGGTCTGCCCGACGGACGTCTTGCCTTCCTCATAGTTTTGCCAATGGGTGCGAGCCCAGTTCGGCATCAGGAAGTTTGCCGATATCGGGTGGAAATCGCGCTTGCCCATGAGGACGACGCCCTTCGAGTAGGGCGCCACGACGGTTCCGACGATCTCCGGGCGCGGCTGCTGATAGGGCTTGCCCAGATAGCCGACGCCGATGTCGAGCGCGGCTGTCTTTTCGGTCGTGACCTTGAAGCGGTTATCCGGCAGATCGATGCGATAGGGCGCTTCGCGGCTCCAGATTTCCAGGATGACGTCGATACACTCTGCGAACAGCTTGTTGTTGTCTTCGCCAAGCTTGCCTAGCGCCTCGGAATCCGAGCGCAGATTGCCGGGGCTGATGCCGAAAATGAAGCGTCCTTTCGACAGATGATCGAACATGGCCGCGTGCGAGGCGATGAGCGTCGGGTGCGACTGCGAGAGGTTCGATGTGCCGGTGGCGAGCTTGATGTTCTTCGTCGCGTGAATCAGCGTCGCCTGGAACAGGATGCTGCTGGTGATGTTTTCCAGCTTGTCGGTCAGATGCTCCCCGATGAAGGCGTCGTAAAATCCGAGTTGATCGCAAAGGATGACGGCTTCACGGTCCTCATCGAGCGTTTCGCTCCAGACGCGATGCATCGGATGCATCGGCATGGCGAAATAACCATAGCGCATAGGGATCTCCTTGAAATGATACCTTCCTGGCTGACAGTCCGTCAGGCGGCTTCCTGTTCGATGATCGCGACGAATTTCTCCGGGTCATCGATCATCGGAAAGTGGCCGCAGTTCTCGATGATGTGGAAGCCGGGGTTCTTGAGTTCGGAGCGGAACGTCTCGGCCTTTGCGACGGTGGGGCTGCGATCGCCATAGACCAGGACCTGTCCGGCAGGGACCTTCCTGATGTCGGCGGCGATGTCATATTCCCGCAGCGCCCACATGACGCTGAGACATGTTTTCGACCCCGCCTTGGCGCGGTCGATGTTCCAGCGCGTCATCAGGTGATCGTCAACATGACGCAGCCGGGGCTTCACGCGGTCGATCGTTTGCGTCACGGGCGCATAATTCGCTTCCGTGTTGGCCCAGTTGCCGGCCCATTCGGCGGGCGAGCGGTAGGGGCATTCGGTGATGAAAAGCTTTTTCATGCGATCCGCATGGTGTGCGCCGAGAGCCACGCAGACCGCGCCGCCGATGGATGCGCCGGAGACGGTCGCCTTTTCGATCTTCAGGACGTCCATAAGGTCGACGACGGCATCCGCATATTCGCGGACGCTGAAGTGGCGAAGAAGCGGATCGGAATCGCCCTGACCCGGCATGTCCCAGGCGATGACGTGGAATTTGCGCGAAAGGGGTTCGATCACATGCTCATATTCGTAAGCCGAGCCGCCGTTGCTGTGCAGCAGCAGCAATGGTTCGCCGCTTCCGGCGGTCAACATGTGAATCCGGCCGAATTTCGTCGCGGCGAACAAATCCTGCATCTCGAACATCTCTCCCAACATTTCGGTCGAGACGATACCGGGGTGGGGTCTCGACCAAAACGGCATCAATCTGAAATGTACTTGTGAAAAAAATTCATCAATAATGGCCCGGGTCGGCTGCTAGGAAGTCTGCATGAACAAGTTTGCCGCCTTCCACACTTTCGTGACGGCTGCCGAGCAAGGCAGTTTCACGGCGGCTGCGCGAAAACTGGGCACTTCGGCATCCACAGTGACCAAGATGATCGGTCGCCTTGAGGACGATCTCGGTGCGCGTTTGTTCAACCGGACGACCCGGCAGCTTGCGCTGACCGAACAGGGACAGGAGCTGTTCGACCGGGCGCAGAAGATCCTTTCAGAAGTCGAGGAAGCCGAAGGCTTCCTCCGTCTGGCGACTGGAGCCACGCGCGGTACGGTGCGGATCGTGGTGCCGTTTCTTTTCGGGCGCATGACGCTGGTGCCGGCGCTTTCCATTTTCTTTGAACGCTATCCTGAAGTCAAAATGCAGGTTCATTTCAGCGACCGGCCAGTCGACCTTATCGAGTCAGGATTTGATTGCGCGGTCCACACGGGCGAGATGAGCGATTCCGGCGCGATTCGTCGCATCCTCACGCGAGGTCCGCAGATTACGGCGGCTGCGCCGAGCTATCTTGAAAGGCGAGGTGAACCGAAATCGCCGGACGAGTTGCACGAACACAATTGTCTTTGTGGTCGCTTTGGAGCCGACTGGAGCTTCCGATCGCCACATGGGGCAAAGCAGCGCATCCGGGTCAACGGCAATCTGGCTGTCTTCAACGGAGATTCCCTGAGAGAAGCGGCCGTACAGGGGCTGGGAATTACGCATTCGACCTGGTGGGCGCTGCGTCACGATCTGGAACGCGGCACATTGAAGCAAATTCTGGCCGATTTCGTCGTGGAAGGACAAGCCGTGTCGGTGGTCTATCCGGCAGGACGCCACTTGCCCGCGCGCGTGCGTGCGGTGATCGATTTCCTCGTCGAGATCACGTCGCCCAACCGGCAGCGGATGCCTGCGCCGTCGTGATAAAGGGCTTTCCTAAGCGGCCAGCACCGGATGTTCCAGCTGCGCAGCGCGGGCGGTCAGCAATTCGAGAAACCGCTTCTGAACGATGGTCGGCTGCCAGTCGCGGCGTGTGACGATTCCATCGTTCGCCCTGGGGCGCAAGCCTGAAAATGGAATCGTGGTCAGAACGCCCGCGTCGAACTGGATGCGCGCCTCGTGCTCCGTCATCAGGGTGATGCGGTCGCTCGCGTTCAGCATGCTGCGCTGGAACTCCAGCGAACTTGTCTCGATGCTACTGGTGGGCGGCTTTTGGTGCCCGGCGAACAGGCGGTCGAATGCGAGGCGCCGCGGCGTGCCGCGCCGGGGCATGATCCAGTCATATTGAGCAAGGTCTTCCAGGGTAACCTCGGGCTTTTTCGTCAATGGATGTTTGGCCCTGACTGCAATCGAATAAGGATCGTAGAAGAGAGCAGTCTCCTCGACATCCTCCGCCCAATCCGGCTTGCGCAGCACACCGTAAAGAAAGTCGATGCGGCCGTGGCGCAGATTTGCCAGCAGCGGAACATAAGGACCATCCTCGACCGCCACGTGGGAGTTCGGAAATTCCACCAGCAGGTCCTTGATGGCGTCCGTCAGGAGCTGCATTCCGCAAAGCGGCATGGCGCCGATGAGGATGCGCGAGGCGATGCTCCCCCGGCTGCCTTCGATCTCTTCCATCGCATAGTCGATTTCGCGCAATGCTATGCTGAACCGGCGCGCCAGCTCCGCGCCTGCCCGATTTGGAGAAAACCCCCGAATGGTGCGGTTGAACAGCGATCGCGCGACGATTTTCTCCAGTTCCTGGGTGGTGCGGTAAAGTGAGGGTTTGGAGAGTTCCAGAGCGTGCGCCGCCATCTCCAGCGTTTCGTGCTCGTTGACCGCAATCAACGCGCTGATATGACCGGCGGCAATTTTTGAGCGCAGCGCGGGCAGTTTGTCCGGATCAGCAAAGGGCGCGCCGACGAGCGGATTGAGCAGGGCGCGGTCGATCTGTTCGAAAAGCCGCTGCGCGCGAACAAGAAAAATCTCGCCCTCGCCGGTCAGATAGGATCCACTGCGGCGTCGATCGAGCAGCTCTGCGCCGAGAAATTGTTCCAGTTTGCGAAGCGCAAGCGTGACTGCAGGCTGCGATCTGCCCACCTGTTCGGCCGCGCGGGAAATGCTGCCGGTGGCGGCTACACGCTCAAACACCCGCAGGTGCGTCAAATTCGGGATTCGACTTCGATAAGTCACGCGTTCCTCCGGCTTATCGTTCGCGTGGTGGTTATTCTATCAGAAAATTTATGGAACGGAACAGGCTTCCAATTTGAGAATTGACGGTCCGGACAGGATAGTGCGCCCACTTGCAGTTCTGTGAGGCGGCATCAAAGCGGTCGAACAAATTGCGGGAGGAAGGCGACCCGACAGGGCAGGTGTGCCAGAGGACCCGCGCGGTCTTTTGTGCGGCGCACTCGCGATGTTGCGACTACGGCTTGTCTCCCAGTCTCAATTAATCCGGGAGCAATGTGAATGGCCGCGCCTGTACCCCTCAAGATCGCCATAGCGGATTTTCCGCATACGAAGGCCATCAAGGACGGACGGATCCCGATTGAGGGCGTGCAGCCGGAATTTGTGAACGTGCAGCCCCAGATCGCAGCTTTCCGACGCATGGTGCGCGATGTCGAGTTCGATGTCTGCGAACTCGCGGCGACGACCTACATAGTGGCTCGTGCTTATGGCGCTCCGTTTGTGGCGCTGCCGATTTTCGTCATGCGCATGTTCCATCATTCCGGCATGCTGGTGCGTCCGGACGCGGGTATCCGCACGCCGAAAGACCTGGAAGGCAAGAAGGTGGGAGTCCGGGCGTACACGGTGACCACGGGCGTTTGGGCGCGCGGTGTCTATGTCGACGAGTACGGCATGGATAATTCGAAGGTGACCTGGGTCGTTGACGACGAGGAGCATGTCACCCAGCTCAAGCTGCCGCCGAATGTCATTCATTGCGCGAAGGACAGTTCGCTGGTCGAGATGATGGCCAGGGGTGAGCTTTCAGCAGGTTTCTCCGGCAATGCTGGCGTTGGCCGCCAAGGCGCTCCGACGGAAGGCTGGAACGACAAGAAGCTGCCGGAAATGAACTATCCGGAGCTCATTCCCAATGCGGCGGAACTCGAAGCGGATTGGTACAAGCGCACCGGGATCTATCCGATGCACGGCACAATTGTCGTCAAGGACGAGATTCTCAAGCAGCACCCGTGGATCGCAAAGTCCCTGTCAGACGCCTTCGAGCGCGCGAAGAATGAATGGCTGGCCGATCTCAAGGCCGGCAAGGGCGATACCCCGAACGACAAGAAGTATCGCGGTCTCATGAAGGTCGTGGGAGACGATCCGCTGCCTTACGGCATGGAGCAGAACATCCGCTCCATCGAGGCTCTCGAGAAGATCGCCGCCAATCAGGGGCTCATTCCGCGCCGCATGAGCATTTCGGAGCTTTTCGTCGATCCGGCGAAGGTCTGATTCAGGAAAGTCAAATTACACGGAAGGTCTGTGCCATGGTTCAGAACATCGTCGACATTCATCCGCATATCATCTCGGATAATGACGAGAAATATCCGCGCAGCCCTCTGTTCGGCGTGCAGTCCACCTGGTCGAAGGAACGGCCCGTCACGATCGACATGTTCGTCGAACAGATGAAGCTGGCAGGCGTCGCCAGGGCCGCCATCGTGCAGGCGTCGACCTGTTACGGTCACGACAATTCCTATGTGGCGGATTCATGCCAGCGTTACGCTGACAAGGTCGCGGCGGTTTGCTCGGCGGACTTCCTGATCCCCGATGCGGTGGACGTGATCAAGCATTGGCAGTCGCGCGGAATGGTCGGACTTCGCCTGTTCATGGGCGGCAGCACCGCGGCAATCGACACTTCCTGGCTTGATGATCCGCGTTCTTTTGCGGCTTGGGATTATTCGGCCCAGAACCGCATTCCGGTCTGTCTGCAGATGTCTGACGCCGGATTCGACCGGATGGAAAACATCATCCGTCAGTTTCCGAACATCATTCTGCTCCTCGACCATCTTGCCATGGCCGAATTGACAGACGGCTATCCGTACGAGAAGGCCGCCCCCCTGTTCCGGATGGCCAAGCACAAGAACATCTATCTGAAGTGCACGCCGCGCACATTCGGCGATCTGAAAAAGGGCAAGGCGGACTCGGCCAGTTTCTTCAAGAAGCTGGTCGGCGAATACGGCGCTTCGCGCATCGCCTGGGGCTCCAATTATCCGAACTCGCCCGGCAGTCTGAAGGAAATACTGGCGACTGCGCAGGAAGGGACTGCTGCGCTTCCGGAAGCGGACAGGGAATGGATCTTCAGCAAGACCGCGCAGCAACTCTATCCGACACTGGCCATCAAGTAAGCGACTGCTGGCCAGCCTGTTCTGCGACGGTCTGTCTGCCATAACCCGGACCGGTATTGTGTGCGGTCCGGCAAGGGGGAAAATGGTCGGCGCCCGGCACTCTGCCGGAAGCCGCCTGAAGTCGAAGCGGACGGTCCCTCCCGGAGAGACGATCCAACCGCCACAAGAGCTATCCGGAACAGGGCGCATCGCCCGCAAGGTTTGGGGAAGGACGATGGAAAATCGCAAGGTCAAACTCGCCGTGGAGGGCGTGTCGAAGACTTTCCGGGTGAAGGGCGGAAAGTTTCAGGATGACTATCTCCTGCACGTTCTGCGGAAACTTTCGTTCGAAGTCTATGAAGGCGAAGTCGTTTCATTGATCGGCGAAAGCGGCTGCGGCAAGACGACCCTCCTGCGCATCATTCAGGGCTTGATCCGCCGCGACGCCGGAGTCATCCGGGTCGATGGCGAGCCGGTGACCAAGCCGGCGCGCGATCGGGGCTTTGTCTTCCAGCAGGCAAACCTGCTTCCGTGGCGCACAGCTCGGGCGAATGTCGAGTTCGGGCTTGAGCTTCAGGGCGTGCCCGCAAAGGAGCGCTCGGATCGCGCGCAGCAATTGCTCGAACTCGTTGGTCTGGAGCGCGCGGGCGAACAGTTCCCCCACCAGCTTTCGGGCGGCATGCAGCAGCGCGTGAATCTGGCGCGCGCCATGGCGATCAATCCGGCGATCCTGCTGATGGACGAACCGTTCAGCGCGCTTGACGCGCAGACCCGCGAGGTTCTCCAGCGAGAAATGCTGCGCATCCAGGCGGAGACACGCAAGACGATTCTTTTCGTCACGCACGATCTCGATGAAGCAATCTACGTGTCGAACCGCGTCATCGTCCTCGGCGCCAAGCCGGGGCGGATCAAGGAAATCATCGAGATTCCGTTCTCCTATCCGCGCGCCGAATTGCCCGAACTTCGAGGCGACCAGCGCTTCCAGGATATCCGCCGCCACATGTGGAATCTGATCAGAAACAAGCCGGAAGGCGAGAAGGCCGCGGCCTGAGGCCCGGCTTTCGTCCCGAATTAGCGGAGGTTGAAATGACCAATATCGCAAGCCCGGCTCCGGCGAAGGGAGTCCTCGATCCGAAAGCCGAGGGGGTTGACGCGAACAAGATCGAAGATCTGGTTCTCGAACAGCCGAAGAGCTACCTGTGGGTCGTTCGGCTGATCTCGGTTGTAACCGTTCTGGGCGGCTGGGAAATCCTCGGTCGCCGCGTCGATCCCTTGTTCATGTCCTTCCCGTCTGCGATTTCTGTCGCCGCGTATGACATGATCGTCAGCGGTGAACTGATGCGCGGGCTGATGGCGAGTCTTTCGACGCTGGTGTATGCCTTCGTGATCGCCTCCTGTCTCGGCGTTCTTATCGGCCTCGCCATCGGACGCTACAAGCTTGTCGACGTGTCGACAGACTGGCTGGTGAACGCGCTCTACACGACTCCGCAGGTGGCGATCATTCCGTTGGTGATCCTGTGGTTCGGGCTCGGCGGCAATGCGAAAATCTTTATCGTTTCCGTGTCGACCATCTTCCCGGTTCTGATCAATACGACGGCGGGCGTGCGCAACGTTCCGGCCAATCTGATCGAAACCGGAGTGGCTTTTGCTGCGAACGAACGGCAGATCTTCACCAAGGTTATCGTTCCGTCGGCTTTGCCCTACGTGATGACCGGCCTGCGCCTCGGTCTCGGCCGCGCCATCATCGGCATGGTCGTCGCTGAATTCTTCACGGCCATCACGGGGCTGGGAGCGATCATCGTCAAGTACGGCAACCAGTACGATACTGCCTCGATGTTCGTTCCGATCTTCGTGCTGATGTTCATGGGCGTGTCACTGTCTGCGCTGCTCAAGCGAGCCGAGCACTGGATTGCGCCCTGGAAGGAACAGGAAAACAACTGATCTATCGATTAACCAGCCGAACCCCGGTGCGCCGGGGTTTGCGCGTTTCAACTCATGGAGGAACGGCATGCTGAACCAACATATTGACCGCCGCACATTGCTCGCCAGCGCAGCCGCTTTCGGTTCACTGGCTTTTGGCGGAGCTGCGTTTGCTCAGGCCAAAGGCCTGCCGGTGCGGCTCGCCAATGCATCGGGCAACGTCAATCTGGCCTTGCATCAAATGATGATCGACCTGAAGTTCCTGCAGGACTTCGGGCTTGAACCCAACATCATCACCGTGGCCGATGGTTCGAAGATTGTCGGCGGACTTGTAGGAGGCGACCTTGACCTCTCCACCATGTCGGGCTTCGGGCAGATCTTCCCCGCCATAGAAAAGGGCGGGAAGATGAAGGTGCTGGGCGGAGCGATGCTGCTTCCCTCGCTCGCGCTTTTCACTGCGAAAGACAACGTCAAATCCTTGAAGGATCTCGAAGGAAAGACGGTCGGATCAGGTGCAGTGGGTTCACTGGTTCACCAGCTCAGCGTTGCTCTCCTGAAGAAGAAGGGCGTCGATTACACCAAGGTTCGCTTTGCCAATATCGGGGCGAGCGGCGACGTGTTCAGGGCCGTCACGGTCGGAACAGTCGACGCCGGCGTAGGCGAACTGTCGTTGCTGGAGCAGCAGGAGAGGTTCAAGGTCCGCGCCATTCCGGAAGCGAACATGAGCATCGAGCTTCCCGAATATACCTATCAGGGCGCCTACACGACCGATCAGGTCATCGAGACGAAGCGGGACCTTCTGGTTCGGACCATGGCGGCCTACGGAAAGCTGTACCGCCATCTGCACAAGCCCTCCTCGAAGGACGATTTCTTCAAGGCTCGCAGTGTCGCCGCCAAGAATGCGACGGTGGAAGAAAATGAAATGCTGTGGCGCTCGCTGCAGAACTACAAGCCTTACGCCGAGAATCTCGAGCTTTCTCCGGAGCGCATCGAGTACATGCAGAAGCTCAATGTCGAACTCGGCGTGCAGAAGGCCGCGCTGCCCTTCGGGCAGGTGGCCGACATGTCGATCGCACGCGATGCAGTAAAGCTGCTTGGCGGGCCGACCTGAGAGATCGGAAGCCTGTTCACAGGTCCATTGCAAATTGCAGCATTTTTTTACGAGACCGACACCGTTACAAAATGCCGCAATTCTTCGATGGAGAAATGTGAATGACATACGCCGTCGCAGCAGGTCCTGTGCAAGAGGGCGTCGATCGCATGGCGTTTCGCACGGCCATGTCGCGATTTGCGACCGGCGTGGCGATCCTTACGGCGTTTCACGATGGCCAGCGTTACGGCATGACGATCAACTCGCTGACCTCCGTCTCGCTTGACCCATGCCAAATTCTGGTCTGCGTGAACCATGGAAGCGCGACCGGAGACGCGATCAAGGCCAGCGGAGTTTTCGCGGTCAGTCTTTTGAACGCCGCGCAAGGCGATGTATCGCGCAGCTTCGTCGGGCGCGATGCCACGCGGTTCGCGAATGTCGACGCCACGCAGGGTTTGGGCGACGTTCCGCTGATTGATGAAGCGCTCGCGGCAGTGACCTGCAAGGTGAGTGATGTGCTCGCCAGCGGGGATCACGAAATCATCATCGGAGACGTGGTGGACTGCATGCATCGCGACGGCGACCCGCTGGTCTTCTTCGCAGGAAAGTATGGGCTTATCGAAATGCGCGCCTGAGCGCGAATAAACGTCAAAGGGGAGGCGCATATGACAGATCGTAAAGGACAAAACCGCCGTAAAGTTCTTCTGGGTGGCGCAAGCGTCGTGGGCGGCATTTGCATGCCGGCCATCGTCTCCGCCGTCGCGCAGACGAAATACAAGGTGAAGATCATCAACACTGCGTCGAACACCGTCCAGACGATGCAGGAACTGGTGAAGCAACTCGGCTATCTGGACGAATTCGGCCTTGAAGTTGAAGCGTTGAACGTTTCCGACGGCAGCAAGGTGATGGCCTCGCTGATCAGCGGCGAGGTGGACGCCGTGATGTTGTCCGGTTTCTCGCAAGTCGTGCCGGCCATCGAGAAGGGCGCGCGGCTCAAGATAATGGCCGGGGCTCTTCTGAAATCCAATTCAATGATCTACACCGCGAAGTCCGACGTGCATTCGGTGAAGGACCTGATGGGCAAGACCATCGGGACGGGCGCGGTCGGCTCCAGTCTCCATACGCTCGTGACAGCGCTTCTGCGCAAGAACGGCATTGAGGAAAGTCAGGTCAAGTTCCTCAACGTCGGCAGCGGAACCGACGTGTTCAAGGCCGTCGCGGCGGGCATCGTGGACGCGGGTCCGTCTCAGGTCGAGTTTCAGGATCAGGCCGCCAAGCTGAACATCAAGGCGCTTCCGGATGGGAAATTCTGGGAACAACTGCCTGAATATTCCGATCAGGGTTCGTTCACCGCAGACCGCACCATCGCGTCCAGACGCGACGCGATTGTTCGTCTGCTGGCGGCCTACGGGAAGATGTATCGCTTCGTATGCGCTCCTGGGTCTAAGGAGGCCTACATCAAGGCGCGTGTTGCGGCGCTTGGCGCCAAGGCAGACATTCCGGGCGGCGAGGCGCTCTGGCAGTTCATGCAGGATTTCCAGCCCTACGCGCTGAATCTCACGCTAACTGAAGCGCGCATTGCGGTGACGCAAAAGATCAATATCGAACAGGGCGTCCAGAAAACCAATCTGCCATACGACAGGGTTGTCGATGCTTCGCTGGCGCGTGACGCTGTCGCGATGCTCGGCGGTCCGGTCAACCATCCGGGCTGAAGGATCAAGCATTCATGACCAATCGCGTTGCGCTGGTTACCGGCGGTTCCTACGGCATCGGCGCAGCAGCGGCGATCACTTTGGCGCGCGACGGCTGCGATGTGGCCGTCGCTGATCTTCGGCGTGAAACACTCGTCGATACGGTGAAGAGCATCGAGGCGCTTGGGCGTCGCGCTGTTGCGGTCGAACTGGATCTGCGCGAACAGGCCAGCATTGAAGCCGCAGTCGGTGCAGCGGTCATGGAACTCGGAACGATTGATGTTCTGGTGAATAATGCAGGCGTGCCGCAGCGCAAGGCTGCGCTCGACGTCACTCGCCAGGACTGGTCGCTGGTGATGGAGGTCAACCTCGCCGGTACATTCTTCATGTCGCAGGCGGCGGGTCGCTACTGGATCGAGTCACGCAAGGCCGGAGCCATCGTGAGCGTGGCTTCCACCCACGGAATTGTCGGCCTCGCCATGAGCACGACCTACGGCGTCTCCAAGGCTGGCGTCAGTCACATGACGCGGATGCTGGCGATCGAATGGGCGCAATACGGCATAAGGGTGAACGCGATTGCGCCTGCGTCTACCGAGACGCCGACCCGGACCGGCCTCTCGGACCCGTCGAAGCGTGATCTTTTCCTCGCGCGCATTCCGCTCAACCGCTTCGGCTCCGTGCAGGATATGGCTGAGGCGATTGCATATCTTGCCGGCGAAAAAGCCGGCTTCGTGACCGGGCAGACGCTTGTCGTCGATGGCGGCCTCACGTCGCAGTAGTCAATTCTGGAGCAATCGAATGTCGGACCAGGCGGCGGCGCCGAAGAAATATCGCTTTCTTCTCATTCAGGCGTTCCGCCTGCCGGAAGACTCGCCCTATCTGCATCGCAAGCTGACGGGTCCGAAAGAAACGACCCTCATGAACTTCAACACCCTCGCGCCCATTCTGTCCGATGTGGATTGGGATGTGCATCCGGGCGCACTCACCACTTATGGCAACTGGCCTGTCGAGACGCGTGAGGAGTTCGCCTATTCGGCGGCGGCGCGTCTCCCGCTCGTGCGGGAGGCTTGCGAGAGCGGCAAATACAACGGGATCGTCCTGCTGGGCGGCGGCGAGCCGGGATTTCAGGAGTCGCGCGAAATCGGACGCCGCTACCGGATTCCGGTCACCTCCTGCGCATTCTCGCAGATGCATGTGGCGACGATGCTGGGCAACAAGTTCAGTATCATCGACCTCTCCGAAAATCATAATATGTACTACTACAATCTTGTCGTTCAGCACCGTATGACAGATCGCTGCGCGTCGATCCGCTCTCTCAACTTTCCGCATGAGCGTCCCGGTTGCGACCCGGTGCGGCCATTGCATGTCGAGCGCGACAAGGCGCGGCGCGGCGAACGATCCGAGGCGGTGGAAGAGGCGGTGGCAGCTGCGGTCGCGGCCATAGAGGAGGACGGCGCCGAGGTGATCACGTTCGGATGCTCGGGCTCGTTCTGGCTTCAGCCCTTTGTTGAAAAGCGTCTGCACGAAATGGGGTGGGAAGTGCCGGTGCTGGAAGGCTATCGTTGCGCGATCACGCTCGCCAAGATGATGGTCGATCTCGGTGTCGACGCCAGTGGTCTGATGTTCCCGGGCGAACGCCCGAAGCAGTGGCGTCGCAAAAAGGTTTTTTGAGGAAGGCTGATAAGTGTTCTGCACGGTCCGCTGCGTCGGACTGCGTAATCTTCGCCCCCGCGATCGGATGAATGTTCAAAGTTGGTCTGCATCAATCAGTCTTGGCGGGAGTGCCGGAGTCGGCATGTTCGTCAGGATGCTTTGATCTTGCAATTTACGCGCAGGACTCCCTCAAAAAGCAGCTTGGAAAGGGATTGGTTTGTGCTAAGCTCATTCCACAATAGTGGGAGCGAAACTCATGGACGCCGCCTCCGATCCAAGCCTCCGTCATCTTCGAGTTTTCGAGATGGTGTCGAGATTGCAGGGTGTCCGCAAGGCTGCAGACGCGGTCCACATGAGCCAGCCTGCCGTCACTCAGGCGATAACCAAACTTGAATCGCAGGTTGGTGCGACCCTTTTTGAGCGGCGCAGCAAGGGCACCTACCTCAGCCCCGAGGGAGAAATTTTCGTAGCGCGCATCCGGTTGATGTTCGCGCAGATCGAGGAGGCGCTCGGGGCCTTCGGGGTTGCTTCCACCAAGGTGCGTTCTCTGGCGATGGTGGCCGAGCGGATTACGCGCCCGCAGATCCGTGGTCTCTCGGCGATTGCCGATGGTCGTTCGTTTGCAGACGCTGCACGCAAGATCGGCATATCCCAGGCTTCGCTCCACCGTGCTGCGCGTGAACTGGAACGCAATCTCGGCAAGCCGCTGTTTCACAATACAGCTTCCGGGGTCATTACCACGCGCGGCGGCGCGGAACTGGCGCGGCGTCTGTCGCTCGCCATGCGTGAAATCGAATGGGGCGTCGAGGAAATTCAGGCCGCGGCCGGGGTCCGCGGCGGTCAGTTGCGCATCGGGGCGCTGCCGCTCGCAGGAAGTTTTCTGCTGGCTCCGGTAATCAATGAAATCACCCGGATGTTTCCGGACGTACAGGTGCAGGTTCGCACAGGCGACGGCGCGTTGCTGGCCCGCAGTCTGCAACTCGGCGACATCGATTTCGTCGTCGGGATGGTGAGGGCGAGCGTCGATCCTGCCGAGATCGAGCAGGAGGAACTCGTTTCGTCACCCTATGTGGTCGTGGCCCGCCGGGGCCATCCGTTGACGCGAAAGAGCCGGCTGTCCCTGTCCGATCTCGAGCGCTACGAATGGATTGCGCCGATGGCGGGCGCGGCGCGAAGGGCCGCTTTCGACGAGCTTTTCAATACGATGAAGCGCAAGCCTTCCGCCAATGTCGAAACCTATACGCTTTCGACCATTCGGCTGCTGCTGGAGGATAGCGACCGTCTGGCTTTGCTCAGCCGTTTTGAATTCGAGTACGAGAAAGGCGCAGGCGTGCTGACAGCGCTTCCGATCCTTCCGATTCAGAAAGAACATGCGGTGGGAGTTTCCCGGCGCGTGAAATGGACGCCGACCGCGTTGCATTTGACGTTTCTCGATCTGGTGCGTCGTCATGCGGCGAAAATTGCCGCGCAGAACGCGCCCAAGCGCAAGGCGGCCTGACGGCGCCATCTCTGCAGGGGAAAACATGCCGGAAATCTTTGTTTACGCTGTCGAAGGCAAGAGCGTCGAACAGAAGCGCAGGCTCGTGCGGGCCATCACGGACGCCATGGTGAAGGAATTCGGGGCGCGGGAGCAGGCCGTGATGGTGCAGATCATCGAGTCGCCCAAGCACAACAAGGCCAAGGGCGGGGTCCTGTTCTCCGACGCGCCGCCGCCCTGACGCCCAAAAATGATCGACGGGGACCAGGTTCCTATAGGACCGTGACTTCGGGGAGCTGCACAATGCTGCCTTGGGTCGCGCGTCCAGTTCCGGATTTACCGTCGGCTGACGACCGGACGCGCGATGCTGCAAATTGTGAAACGTCCAGGTCAGGAAACATGAACGAACCCGTTATCGACATTCATCCCCATATCGTGTCGCATGATACGGACCGTTATCCGATCACACCCATCGGGGGTACGCGGTCGGACTGGTCGAAGGAGCGGTCGGTTACTTTCGGTGAACTCGTCTCCGCCATGGACGACGCCAACGTGATCAAGGCTGCGATCGTTCATTCGTCTACCACCTACGGATTCAACAACGATCTCGTCGCCGACGTACTGGAAGGCCAGAAGAGCCGTTTCACCGGCGTTTTTTCCGTGAACATCACCCAGCCTGACGCGCCGGAAAGAATTCGCCATTGGCATTCGCGCGGCATGACCGGGATGCGCATCTACGTGCGCGGCACCACCATCAAGGAAGCATGGCTGGCGATTGACGATCCTGCTTTCGCGCCTTCGTGGAAGACCGTTGCTGACCTTGGCATGTCCATGTGCGTCAACGTGCTGGCCAAGCCGGTCGGAATCCAGCAGATCCGCAATTGCCTCGAAGCCTATCCGTCGGTGCCTTTGATCGTCGATCATCTCGGTCGCCCGCCGATCGAGGATGGTCCTCCCTATGAACTGGCCAAGCCGTGGTTCGAATTGGCGAAGTACAAAAATCTGTACCTCAAGCTGACACCATCCGGCCTCGAGGCGGTCCATCAGGGCAAGGCCGACAAGAAGAGCTACATTTCCAAACTGGTCGAGGTTTTCGGCGCTGACCATATCGCGTGGGGATCGAACTTCCCCTCCAGCCCGGGCAGTTTGCGGGATATTGTCGCCGAGGCGCACACGGATCTCGCGCACCTGAAGACGGAAGATCGCGACTGGATTTTCCGTAAGACAGCCCAGAAGCTTTATCCCTCGCTCGCGTAAACTGGCCGGGACCGTCATCCTGATTGGCCAATAATGCGCAGGGAGTGAGCTGGCCCGAGGCCGCGGAGTCCTGCTTCATTCGCGAATTACTTATTGCGACCGCAGCCGATTTTATTGGCTGCGCGGCAGGACAGGGGCGACCTTCGGGAGCTTGACAAATAGCGTTACATTCCGGGAGCGAACGATGAGTGAAGGTTTTCGCGCGGGCGTCCATCGCCGGGCATTTCTGGGCCTTGCCGGCGCGGTGACGGCGCAGACGGTGTTTCCGCGCTTCGCCTTTGCGGCGGACCCCATAGGGGTTCGGGTCGTGACCAATGGCGGAGTTGAAAATGCCACCATCCAGAGCGTTCTCAGCCAGCAGAAGTTTCTGGATTCAGTTGGAGTCGCGCAGACGCTCGTCAATGTGAACACTCCGGTTGCGACGCTGGAAGCTCTCGTCGACAATCGCGCAGAGATCTGTGTCGTTTCCGGTTTCAACGGCTTGCTGCCCGCCATCGAAAAGGGCGCACCCGTGAAGGTCGTAGGCGCTGCTGCACAGACTCCGGCGCTTGCGGTCTATTCGTCGAACAAGGACGTCAGGAAAGCTGCCGATCTGGTCGGCAAGACGGTGGGAATAGGTCCTAACAATGGACTTCTGCATGTTGTGGCGCTTGCGCTTCTTAAGGCGAAGGGAGTCGACGCGGCCGGCGTGAAGTTCGTCAACATCGGCAGCAACGCCGAAGTGTATCAGGCAGTGAAGGCCGGCAAGGTCGACGCGGGTCCGTCGGATGTCTCGAATGCGGCGGACGCGGAGAAATCGGGCCTCAGCATGTTGAGCGACGGCAAGCTGTGGGTCGAGCTGCCGAATTACCCGTACCAACTTGCCTATGCATCCGACAAGGCCATCAAGGATAACCGCGACGGTCTGGTCCGCGCGCTCGCCGCCTACGGCAAGGTGTTTCGCTTCATCTCCGCAGCGGATTCGCGCGCGGCCTATGAAGAAGCCCGGAAGGCAGCCAACAATGGCGTGGCCGCCCCGGCGGCGCTCGACGCCTGGAATTACGTTCAGGCCAACAAGCCTTACGCAGGCACGCCGGAGACGAGCCGCGAGCGGCTCGACTATCTCCAGCAATTGCACGTTTCGCTCGGGTTGCAGAAGGAAGTGCTGCCGCTCGAAAGGATTGCCGATCTGTCGCTGGCGCGCGACGCCGTGCGGTTGATGGGCTGACCTTTCCCCATTCAGGAGAAGAACCATGGATTTTCCTTCCAGCGGTCCGGTGACCCTGCGAACCAACCTGTCTGAATATCCGGTGACGTCGGCCATTCGCAGCGGCGTCGTGTCGTCGCCAATCGTCAGGATGGACTTCTGTGGTCCGCCCGTCGCGCATGATGGGTTCAAGGCCATGGTGCGCGAAAACAAGTACGATTGCGGCGAGCTCGCCATCGTGACCTATCTGCAGGCGCGTGTGTACAACAAGCCCTACGTGCTGCTGCCTACGCCGATCTCCGGTCGTTTCCAGCATCATGTCATCGGCTACAATGTCGATTTCGGAGACGTGAAGCCCAAGGATATCGAGGGCCACAAGGTCGGCGTGCGCACCTATGCGCAGACGACGTGCCTTTGGGCGCGCGGCATTCTGCAGCACGAATTCGGTGTCGATCTCGACAAGGTCACCTGGATGACCATCGATGAAGGCCATCTGGCCGAATATGCAGATCCGCCGAACTGCGAGCGCCTGCCGAAAGGCTCGAAGCTCGACGAGATGATGATGAAGGGCGAGCTGAAGGCGGCCATTCTGGGCGCCTATCTGCCGGATGATCCGCGCGTACGGTCGCTGGTTCCGAACCCGCAGGAAGCCGCCAAGGAATGGCATGCACGGATGGGGCTGATCCCGATCAACCACATGTTCGCCATTCACCGGGATCTGTCGAAGCAGCGTCCCGACGTCGTCAAGGAAATTTTCCGCATGATCGTTGAAGGTCGCAAGCATGCGCCCGAAAAGGCGGTGGCGACCATTCCGCCGATCGGGCTTGAGGCGAACCGCAAGGGTCTGGAACTGGCGATCGACTGGGCCTATGAACAGAAGATCATTCCGCGCCGGCTAAGCGTCGACGAATTGTTCGACGATGTCACGGCCTCGCTGACGGCCTGAACTGCAGCGACCACAGGCGCAAAGGACGGACGGGCGCCAGCCTGTCCGTTTGCGTTTGGGCCTGCAGCGTGCCCGGGGGCTGATTATCGACTAGAGTTGCCAGGTTTCTGTGATTCGAAAGCGAACGACATGAAAATCCTGTCTGGCATCTTGCTCGGAGCATCATTGATCATGGCTGCATCAGGCGCATCCTCGGCCGAACTGAAAATGGTCGACACAAAGGTCGGAACCGGCGCTGAAGCCGTGGCGGGCAAGAATATCGCCGTTCATTATGACGGTTACCTCAGCGACGGCGGCAAGAAGGGCCGCAAGTTCGACAGTTCGCGCGATCGCGGTCAGCCTTTCACGTTTGACCTGGGGGCAGGGCGCGTCATTCAGGGCTGGGAGCAAGGCTTCAAGGGAATGAAGGTAGGCGGGACGCGCACGCTCGTCATTCCGCCCGAGCTTGGCTATGGAGCGCGCGGCGCGGGCGGCGTCATTCCTCCCAATGCGGAGCTCATATTCGACGTCGAACTGCTGGGCGTTCGCTGAAGCAGGACGTTCAAGACAAGCCTGGCCGCGCAGTCGCGAACTGCTGCGGCTATGCTTGTTTGCCGGAACAACGCCGTCTAGTGTCGGGCCTCGCTGCCTGACCGGGACGTCTGATGCCATTTAATGCTCCGCTTCCGGTGAAGTTTATCCGGCAGGACCGGAAGCTGTATTGGCTGTTCGCCATTGTGCTGCTCCTTCCGCTGATCGGTTGGGGATTTACATCCTGGCAGCTTTACCGGTCCTTTGAAGAATCTGCGCGCGATCGCACGCTTCGTGTCGCCGACGTGCTGACCGAGCACGCGATCAAGACCTTCGAGACGCAGGAGCTTGTCGCCAGCCAGATCATGCAGCTTGTCGCCGGGATGGACGACGACACAATCCGGCAGAAGGAAGCGGAAATCCACCTTGCCATGACCCGGCTGGTGGGGGCCTTCGAGCAATTGCAGGATATCTGGATCATCGACGCCAAGGGGCGGGTGCTGATCACATCCAAATATCTTCCTGCGCCGCGCGATGTCGTGGCGGCTGATCGCGAGTATTTTTTCGTCCATCGCGACCGCCTCTACTCGCCGGGCCGCTATTACGTGAGCGAGCATTTGCAGGGCCGGATCGATCCGTCGGCCTTTTTCTTCCAGACCAGTGTCGGGCGTTATGGTCCCAATGGCGAATTCCTGGGCGTCATCGCGCTGTCGATCGAACCGAAATATTTCGCGAATTTCTACGCCAAGGTGGCGGCCGGCGAATTTGCAGCCGTGGGGCTCGTGCGCGAAGACGGCTCGGTTCTGGCGCGCTATCCCGAACTTGCCAATACGCAGGTTCAGGCCCCGGCAGGCGTGTCTTTCCTCACCCAGATCAGGCAGGGCCGTGATCGCGGAATCTATGAAGCGGTGTCGCCCTACGACAAGACTCCGCGCATCTATGCCTATCGGAGAATGCGGACCTATCCGCTTTATATTCTGGCGAGCACGGATTCATCCACTGTCTCGGCAAGCTGGGGAAATCAGGCGGTCAGTCATCTCTATTTCGGCTTGCCGGCACTTCTGGGCCTTGTGGGACTGATCATCTATTCGGCGCGTCAGCACCGCAGCATCGAGGCAGGAGTTGCCGAGCTGCAAAGCGAAGTGGAGCGGCGTCATTTGCTTCAGGAGCAATTGTACAATACGCAAAAGCTGGAAGTGCTCGGCCAGCTGACGGGCGGCGTGGCGCACGATTTCAACAATATCCTGCAGATCATCAGCGGCGGCGCTCGGCTGATCCAGAGACGGATCGGCGAGGCGGATCAGGTGGACCGCTTCGCGAAGGCCATTCTCGAAGCCACGCAACGCGGCGCATCGATCACCGGGCGGCTGCTGTCAATTGCCCGTCAGGGCGTGGTGAACAGGCAGGTCGTGAAGACTGAAGAATTGATGGAAGGCGTGCGCGAGATTGTCACGCACACGCTTCCCAGTTCGATCAAGATTCGTCTCGACGGAGCCAGGAACGTTCCGTCGGTACTGGCCGACAAGAGCCAACTTGAAATCGTGCTCATCAATCTCTGCACCAATGCGGCGGACGCCATGCCCAACGGCGGCTTTCTCTGGCTCTCTGCAAATGCGGCGGAAATCGGCGATGCATTCCACCCGGCTGGTTTGCCGCGTGGCCATTATGTGCGCCTGAGCGTCAGCGACACGGGCTTCGGGATGGAGCCGGAGCTGATCGGCCGCGTCACCGAGCCGTTCTTCACCACCAAGGCGCCGGGCAAGGGAACAGGCCTCGGGCTCGCGATGGCCAAGAGTTTTGCGGAACAGAACGCGGGTGCGCTGCAGATCGAGAGCAAGGTGGGGCAGGGCACGCGCGTCACGCTCTGGCTGCCGGTGTGTCACGACGCCGCCGACTACAAGGTCGAAGCGACAATCGTGCAGACTCGGTTGCTGGACCAGCGCACCGGAAAGCTGCGCGTGCTGATCGTCGATGACGACGATCTCGTGCGCGAGGGACTGGTCGAACAACTCGGCGTTGTTTTCGATGTCGTGCAGGCCTCGGGTGGTGAAAAGGCTCTCGAAATCCTGTCACAGATCGGCGGAGTTGACGCGCTGGTGACGGATCTGTCGATGCCGGGCCTCGATGGCGTGGGCTTGATCAAGGCTGTCCGGGCGCGCTTGCCGGATACGCCGGCGATTCTGTTGACCGGGTTCGCCAGCCTTGAAAGCGAAGCCGGGTTTGGCGTGGAAATCACGCAAAGGTTTGCGGTGTTGCGCAAGCCTGCGAGCGGGCAGGATGTCATCGACCGGCTTGAGGCCCTGATGGAGGGCGCAGCCGCCTCCGGGTGACAAGTCTGCGCGGTGGTGCGAACATGCGCGCCGTAGCATTTCTTCCCGCGAGCCTCCATGCGGCTAGTTTCTTCGATAGACAAGCAATCAGCGTCCTTTTCTGAAAACGCCGCGCATATGAAATCGCTGGTGGCGGACCTCAGGGCAAAGGCGGCCGAGATAGCGCTTGGCGGCGACGAGCGCTCCCGCGAACGCCATTTATCGCGAGGCAAGATGTTGCCGCGCGAGCGGGTGCGGGCCTTGCTGGACCCCGGATCGCCTTTCCTCGAAATTGGCCAGATGGCGGCGTGGCGCATGTATGGCGGCGAGGCGCCTTCGGCGGGCCTGATCGCAGGCATCGGCCGCATCGCTGGGCGCGAATGCATGGTCGTCTGCAATGATGCGACTGTGAAGGGCGGAACCTACTACCCGATGACCGTGAAGAAGCATCTGCGGGCGCAGGAAATCGCCCGGGAAAATCATCTTCCGTGCCTCTATCTGGTGGACTCGGGCGGCGCCTATCTGCCGGCTCAGGATGAGGTGTTTCCGGACCGGGAGCACTTCGGCCGCATCTTTTTCAATCAGGCGAATATGTCTGCGATCGGCATCGCGCAGATCGCCGTCGTGATGGGGTCCTGCACAGCAGGCGGCGCCTATGTGCCGGCCATGGCGGACGAGAGCGTCATCGTGCGCAATCAGGGGACCATCTTTCTCGGCGGGCCTCCGCTGATAAAAGCCGCAACCGGGGAAGAGGTAACGGCCGAGGAGCTTGGAGGCGCCGAAGTTCACGCCCGCGTGTCGGGCGTCAGCGACCATTATGCAATGGATGATCGCCACGCGTTGAACATCGCGCGCGAAATTGTCGGCTCGCTCAACCTCAAAAGACGCGAGCAGCCGGATGCCGTTGCGGCGCGGCCCCCGCAATATCCTGTCGACGACATCTATGGAATCATTCCGAAGGACGCCCGTACGCCTTACGATGTCCGGGAAGTCATTGCGCGCATCGTGGACGACAGCGATCTGCACGAGTTCAAGAAGCTTTATGGAACGACGCTCGTCTGCGGATTCGCGCACATTCAGGGACATGCAGTCGGCATACTCGCGAACAATGGGGTGCTGTTTTCTGAAAGCGCCCTGAAGGGCGCGCATTTCATTGAACTCTGCTGCCAGCGCAACATCCCGCTCGTGTTCCTGCAGAACATCACAGGGTTCATGGTGGGAAAGAAGCACGAGGCCGGCGGCATCGCGCGCGACGGCGCAAAGCTCGTGACGGCTGTCGCCTGCGCGAAGGTGCCGAAGTTCACGATCATCATCGGCGGTTCTTATGGCGCAGGAAACTACGGCATGTGCGGACGGGCCTTCGGGCCGCGCTTCCTGTGGATGTGGCCCAACGCACGCATCGGGGTGATGGGCAGCGAGACAGCGCCTGCCGTCCTGGCGCAGGTGCGTCGGGATGCGCTGGCCGCGCAGGGCCGCGATTGGTCGCCCAGCGAAGAAGCCGAATTCATGAAACCCATCCGCGAGCAATATGAAACGCAGGGGCACCCCTATTATGCGACGGCGCGGCTTTGGGATGATGGAATCATCGACCCTGCCGATACACGCATGGTGCTGGGCCTGGGCCTCGCGGCAGCCGCAAATGCGCCGACGGAAGAAACACGTTTCGGTGTGTTCAGGATGTAGTCATGTTCGACAAGATCCTCATTGCAAATCGCGGTGAAATCGCCTGCAGGATCATGCGGACGTGCCGCCGCATGGGTGTCCGGACCGTCGCGGTCTATTCCGACGCAGACGCAAGCGCCTTGCATGTGCGAGCGGCCGATGAGGCTGTGCGGCTGGGGCCGGCGCCTGCGGCGGACAGCTATCTGAAGGGCGAGGCGATCATCGCGGCTGCGTTGCAGTTCGGCGCACAAGCGATCCATCCGGGCTACGGGTTCCTGTCCGAGCGCGCTGAATTTGCGCTCGCGTGCCATGCGGCCGGCATCGTCTTCATTGGTCCTCCGGTGGAGGCGATCCGGACGATGGGCCTGAAGGGCGCAGCCAAGATCCTGATGCGGGAAGCGGAGGTTCCGGTTCTGCCGGGCTATGAGGGAACTGAACAGAGCGACGATTTTCTGATGCAGCAGGCTGTGGCGACCGGCTGGCCCTTGCTGATCAAGGCGGAAGCAGGCGGCGGCGGAAAGGGGATGCGCAAGGTCGTCTCGCCCGATGAGTTCCTGCCAGCACTTGCCGGAGCGCGCCGCGAAGCGCTTGCGGCATTCGGCGATCACCGCGTCGTGCTGGAAAAATATCTGGCGCAGGCGCGCCATATCGAAGTGCAGGTGTTCGGCGATCAGTCCGGCAATGTGGTGCATCTTTTCGAACGTGATTGTTCGGTCCAGCGGCGGCACCAGAAAATCATCGAGGAAGCTCCGGCGTTCGGCCTTCCGGACGAGATGCGAGCCGCGATGGGCGCCGCCGCCGTGGCAGCCGCGAAGGCGGTGAACTACACGGGCGCAGGAACAGTCGAGTTCATCGCGGATGTGTCGGCAGGACTGCGTCCCGACCGCTTCTACTTCATGGAAATGAATACGCGCCTGCAGGTCGAACATCCGGTGACGGAGGCGATCACCGGCGTCGATCTTGTCGAATGGCAGTTGCGAATTGCGGCGGGCGAGAGGTTGCCTCTGGGGCAGGAGCAGATTTCATTCGACGGCCACGCGATCGAAGCGCGCATCTATGCAGAAAATCCGGCACAGGGGTTTCTCCCCTCGACCGGTCAGTTGCTTCATCTGCGGGCTCCGGGGAGTTCGCGCTTCGTGCGCGTCGATACGGGCGTGCGGCAAGGCGATACGGTGACGCTTCACTATGATCCGATGATCGCCAAGCTCGTGGCGCGGGGCGCTTCGCGGGAAGACGCGCTTCGCCGTTTGCGTCTTGCGCTTGAAGCCTATGAAATAGCCGGTCCGCACACGAACAGGGATTTCCTGCTGCGGGTCGCGGAGCATCAGGCCTTCGCGGCCGGAGACGTCGACACAGGTTTTGTGGACAAACACGCGACAGACCTGCTGGCCGCTACTGAAGATGTGGCGGATGTTCTGGTGTTGGCGACGCTTCATCTGATGCTCATGCGTCGCACCCTTGCAGGCCCGCAATCTGCGTGGGACGAGTCCTGCTGCTGGCACAACAATCTCGATGTGCGCGAGACGTTCCGTTTTACGCGTGGCGACGTGGGGCATGAGGTTGTCGCGGTTCACGCGCGTGGCCGCCTTTCGCTGATATGTGGCGAGCGCACTTTCGATATAGCAAGCTATCGTGAGGATGCCGGCCATATCGAGGTCGAATGCGGCGGCCGGCGGCTTCGAAGCGCTGTCGCACAGGGCGATGCGGAATTGACGATCATCACGCGCCGCCAGACCGTACGGCTGATGCTCGACGCGAATGTTCGAGCCGATGATGCGGAAGAGGGGTCGTCCGCCGGCGTTGTCGACGCGCCCATGCCGGGGCGCGTCATCGAAGTGTTTGTCCGCGATGGCGACAGCGTCGAGAGAAATGCACCGGTTCTGGTGCTGGAAGCGATGAAGATGGAATATACGATCCGGGCTCCGGTGGCCGGAGCTGTTCGGTCTCTTTTGCTGCGCGCAGGCGATCAGGTCAGCGAAGGTGCGCGGCTTTTTGCCATCGAACCATAGTCAACTGTGCAGGCCGGGCGCTTCGTGTCCGGTGCGGGCGACATATTCGGTGTAGCCGCCCCCATAGGCGTGAACGCCGTCGGGCGTGAGTTCGAGAACACGGTTCGACAATGCGGCGAGAAAATGCCGATCGTGCGAAACGAACAGCATGGTGCCTTCATAATTGCCGAGCGCGGCGATGAGCATTTCCTTGGTGGTCATGTCGAGGTGGTTGGTTGGTTCGTCCAGCACCAGGAAATTCGGCGGATCGTAAAGCATCTTCGCCATGACCAGGCGGGCCTTCTCGCCGCCGGACAAAACGCGGCATTTCTTCTCGACATCGTCGCCCGAAAATCCGAAGCAGCCTGCTAGATTGCGCAGCGAGCCCTGTCCGGCTTGCGGAAATGAATGTTCCAGCGACTCGAAGATCGTCTCGTCGCCATCGAGCAGTTCCATGGCATGCTGGGCGAAGTAACCCATCTTGACGCTGCCGCCGACCGTCACGCTTCCGGCGTCCGGCTGCGAGGCGCCGGCGATGAGCTTCAGGAGAGTCGACTTGCCTGCGCCGTTGACGCCCAGCACGCACCAGCGCTCGCGCCGCCGGATCTCAAGGTTGAAATCGTCATAGACGCGCAGGCTGCCGTAGCTTTTCGAAATCTTCTTCAGGCTGGCGACATCGTCGCCGGAGCGAGGCGCCGGCGGAAAATCGAACAGGACCGTCTGGCGACGCTTCGGGGGTTCGACGCGGTCGATCTTTTCCAGTTTCTTGACGCGGCTCTGCACCTGAGACGCATGGGAAGCGCGCGCCTTGAAACGTTCGATGAACTTGATTTCCTTGGCGAGCATCGCCTGCTGGCGTTCGAATTGCGCCTGCTGCTGCTTCTCGTTCAGCGCTCGCTGCTGCTCGTAGAATTCGTAATTGCCCGAATAGGTGTTGAGGCTGCCGGCGTCGATCTCGATGATCTTCGTGACGATGCGGTTCATGAACTCGCGATCGTGCGAGGTCATGAGCAGCGCCCCTTCGTAGCCCTTCAGGAACTGCTCCAGCCAGATCAGGCTTTCGAGATCGAGATGGTTGCTGGGCTCGTCCAGCAGCATCGCGTCCGGCCGCATGAGCAGAATGCGAGCCAACGCGACGCGCATCTTCCAGCCGCCCGAGAGCAGGCCGACGTCGCCGTCCATCATCTCGGGAGAGAAGCTGAGGCCTGCCAGCACCTCGCGGGCGCGCCCGTCCAGCGCATAGCCGTCGAGTTCCTCGAAACGGGCCTGAACTTCGCCGTAGCGCTGGATGATGTCGTCCATCTCGTCTGCGCGGTCGGGGTCCGCCATTGCGGATTCCAGTTCGCGGAGTTCCGCCGCGACTTCGCTGACCGGACCAGCGCCGTCCATGACCTCGGCCACCGCGCTGCGGCCGCCCATCTCGCCTACATCCTGCGAAAAATATCCTATGGTGACGCCGCGATCGACCGCCACCTGGCCTTCGTCGGGCTGTTCGCGGCTGGTGATCATCCTGAACAGGGTTGTCTTGCCTGCTCCGTTCGGCCCTACGAGACCGACCTTTTCGCCACGCAGGATGGTGGCCGAGGCCTCGATGAACAGGAGCTGGTGTCCGTTCTGCTTGCTGATGTTTTCAAGGCGAATCATGGCGGTCCGGCGAAAGGTTTTCCGGGGCGTCTTAAGCCATTCGGCCGGTGCTTGGAAATCCGTTGGCGGCCTCTGTCAGGACGACATGTCCACGACTTCCCGGATTGCGGCGGCCGTGGCCGCATCGAGACCGGCGGGCACAAAGGTCACGGTCCGCACATAGGACTGCATCATGTATTTATACATGACAAGCGCAGCCATGTAGGAGCCCGCAACCGAGGGACTGTCCTCGCTCTCGTAAAGCAGGATTTTCGGGTATCGAAGGCGCATCAGTTCAGATGTGTGAGCGACATTCACCAGTCCGATCTCGTTGCTCGCGCTGAGGCCGCGATAGATGCCCTGCGTGTCCGAGACGGCCTTGGTGCGGACGTCGTTGCGGCGCGATGCCGGATATTTCGTATAGAAAATATCGCTGTAGCCCGGCGAGACCAGCATGGCGGGCTGCGACTTGCTCGCTTTGGCTGCGAGTATGAGCTTTGCCCCATAGTCGACGAAATCGCGGCGGGTTTCGTTGGACTTGCGCGGGTTGATTTCACCCTGAAGCAGGACGTGGTCCCACTTGTTCTTCAGGGCGCTCTGGACTCCGGAGCTTTCCCAATGCGTCTTGAATGCGACATCCTTGCCGGTTTTGGTCGTGACCGAGAACCGCACGGGTGCATTGGCCGACTTGCCGATGTCCTCCAGCATGTCGGCGATCTCGTGCTGGATGGTCCGGTTGCTGCCGATGATCAGAACGGTCCTGACCGGCCGGGAATCGAAGAACTTGGAGAAAGGCTTCGCGATGGTCGCGAAAGCGGCGCTGACGGGCGGCACAAACCAGACAAGCAGGAAGAGGGCGAATGCGCCTAGGATGACGCCGATCAGCGTCTTTTCGAGCCGGGAATCGCTATCGCCCGCTGCGGTTGCAGCAACGCGCTGCGAGCCGCGATTCCCAAATCCTGCCACCCCGTTCCCTGACATTGCCGTCTCCGGTGCCTGCGGCGGACACTAGCGGGCATTTCTTGATGTTCTTCCCTGACCGGGGCGCCCGTGGAGTCGGGCGGTCTTGCTTTCCTTGGCGTTTGGTTGACGGGCGGTTACGTCTGCGGCTCAAATCCAATGGAGACTCCCTGCAACGGCGGGTCCAGAAAGTCGGGATTCACAATGGTTCAGCACACCGACCCCAAGGTCCATATGGGCACAATCACCGGCGGGGAGGCGCGGGACATTTACGCCGCGAATCCTGTCGTCCTGTTGCCGCTCGGCAGTCACGAGGATCAGGGCCCGCACGCCATGATGGGCGACTACCTGCTTGCGGAGACGATGAGCGAGATCATCGCGCTGAAGGCCACGCGGGCCGGGACACGCACGGTCGTGGCGCCTGTCCTGCCATACGGCGGGCAGGACTTCTTCGGGCCGATGATCGGCGGCATGACGATCACGCCTGCGGTGCTGACGGGCGTCATCACCGACCTCGTCGCGTCACTGCACCGGAACGGACTGACGCGCGTGATTGTCATCAACGGTCACGGCGGTAATGTGGGGCCGATCTATGAAGTGACGCGCGAGATCTATCGCCGCACGAAGCAGATCGTTCCGAGCCTCTATCTGTGGCGCATCGCCTATCCGATGCTCGCGAAGGTCATCGGGGCGGAGAAGGCCGCAACGGCGGCCAGCCACGGTTCCGATCCGCTGACCAGCGTCGGCCTGCATCTGCATCCGGAGTGGATGCGGATGGATCTCGCCCCCGAACCGAAGCCGATGCAAAGGCTCGATGCGCTCGATCTGCCGTTTACCGGCCTTGGCACGGCGAGCTTTGAGGGTGCGGAAGTGGCGGTGCCGCACGAATATGACGAGGTTTACAATCTGGGCGTCGGCAAGGGCGATCCGCGCATGGGCTCGGCCGAGACAGGCGAGAAGCTCACCGAAATGGTGACCGACGTGTGCGCGCGCTTTGTGCAGCATTTTGCGGCGCGCGTGAGCTGAAATGCGAATGCCGGACGCGAGAGCGTCCGGCATGTCCGGTTGCGGCGACTTCGTGTTTATTTCGCCAGCGGATCAGGCCGCAACTGGAAGTGCGCTGCGAGCGGCTTCGTGCCCTTGCCGCCCTCGATCAGCCAGGGCGTGCGGTCTCCATTGGTGGTCCAGAGGCCGCGGCCTTTCCAGCCGGCGTTCGGATCGTCGATCCGCCCGTCGAAGCCTTTCGCGTAAAAGCCCATCGGGTAAGGCACGCGCAGCACGACCATCTTGCCGTCCTTAAGGGCCACAAGGCCGTCGTTGAGATTGCCGGTCGACATGGGGACGTTTTCGCCCAGGCCGAATGTGTTGTGCTGATCGACCCAGGTGTAATAGCTCGATTCTGCGCTGTTATCGCCGATCCCCTCGAAGCCGGGGCCGGGATATTTGTGCAGCGTCCAGCCTTCCGGGCAATGATCGCCGAGCGCCTTCGGACCATTCAGCGGGCCCTTGCATTTGGACCGGTCAAAGGCCCCCAGATGTCCGCTCGCGAGCGAAACCCAGACGACGCCGTTCTTGTCGATGTCGCCGCCGCGCACGCCAAAGCCGGGCGCGGGGACGTTGTAGACTTCCGCCAGCGCAGTCTCGGGCGGATTGGAACCCGGATCAAGCCGCACGACCGCACCCGGATTGGAGCGTGACGCGCCCCATATCGAGCCATCCTTCGTGTGCGGCATCACCGCATAGAAGCCCGCCACGACGCGCTTGTCCTTTGTCGGATCGACCGGCTGGTTGGGCTCGACATAATCGTCGCGCTTGCCGTTGCCGTTCGTGTCGAGCACAAGCGCCGTCCAGCCCTGCGCCTTCTGGATATCTCCGGTCTCCTCCAGAAGTTTGGTGTTGATCCAGCCGACAACCTGTCCGCCGCCGCTTGTCCACAAGGTGTTGTTCGCGTCGTAGCCGAACTGCAAATGGTGCGTGCCGAAGCAGGTCTGAAAGGCCGTGTATTTCTGCGTTTTCGGATCATACATGGTGATCCGGCGGGCGGAGGAATCGAGCGGGAACAGCTTCGCGGACGGGTGAGCCGAGCCCTTGCGGCAGAAGTCCGGATTCTCGGGCTTGTGTCCGGTGGCGGAAAGCCACAGGCGGCCCTTCTCGTCGAACATCGAATTGTGATTGTTGCCGTGCGTATCCCAGATCTTTTCCTCGCCCCAATAGGCCGAGGGCATCAGTGGATCTTTCGAGGCTGCGTGACCGGGGCCGAGCGCTTCGGGCGTGCCGGGCTCGTAGGTCATCATGAAGGAACTCTCGGCATTCTTCACGGGATCGAGAGTCGGAATCCTGTCGGTCGAATATTCGGGCGAGCCGTAGAGCGGGCCATAGCCGTTGACGGTCGGGTTGCGGCGGTCGCTGGAAATCAGGTCGTGCAGATATTGCTTTTCGTTCATCCAGTCGCGCAACGTAACGACGATATTGCGCTCCTCGCCTTGCGGGCGCTGCGGTTTCGTCTTTGGCAATTCTCCCGCGGCGATCCGTCGTGTCCAATCGGCAAAATATTTCAGGGGCTCCGCATTCAACTGGCCCGCGACGATGTTGACCATGCTTTCGCCGCCCTGGCCCGACTGGATGCGCCGCATCCAGGCGTCCTCGTGCGTCGGCAAGTTGCTGAAGGCAGGCGGGAATGTGCGGGTCGAAAGTTGCCCGAGCTGGTGACAGCCCACGCAACCATTGTTCTTCATCAGGTTGATCCAGTCGGACTGCTTGATGTTCTTGGGAATATCCCCGGTTCCGCCGAACTGGTCGGCCCCCGGCATCCTGAGCATCGAATACCAGTAGATCGCGGGATAATAATGCGCCGCTGCGGCTTCACTGGGTGCGGGCTTCGCCGAGATCTGAACGGTCTTGCCGGGCTCGACCTTCTGCTTGTCGGAGTCGACAAGTCCATAGCCGCGCGCCCAGACGTCATAGGCGCCCTTGGGAAGATCCGGCAGGACGAAGCGGCCCTGATCGTCCGTGACGACCATCTTGATGTAGCGCATCGGAAGCCGCGTCTCGGCGATCACCCAGACGCCCGCCTCTGGCCCGTTGGGTCCGCGCACGACGCCGCCGATGTCGTCGGAATCAATGGCAGGCGCTTCCTGCGCGCGCAGCGAATGACTTGCAGACAGCGCCATTGCGGCGCCCGCAATTGCTCTCATGCTTCGACGGAATCCAGCTTTCTTCATGCGTCTCTCCCCGTGGCCGATCTTGCAGCCGGTTCCTTAGCTGGAACTTGGCCGCAAGTGTGCCGTTGAAAGAGCGCTCTGGCAAGCGAGGATATTCCGCCGTTCAGGCGTAGATGTTCTTCTTCGCCTTGGAGGGGAGGACGCGCTGTTCGATGAAGTTGCTGACGAGCGCCCGCATTTTCTGCTCGTCCCATGTGTTTCCGTCTACGGCGTCCACCGGGAAGTCGAGCACCGGAATGCCGGCCTCCTCAAGAGCCTGATTGACTGTCTTGACGCCCCACCAGCCGGCGATGGACAGGCCGCCGTCGACGCGATGCGTGCGGGCTTCCTCGATCGCCCATGCGCTGCCGAGCCCCGGAATGTGCATCTGTTCCGACATGGTGACATAGCGGCTGGCGAGGGCGCGGATCGGGTCGCGGCCGCCGTAACGGATGTAGCCATCGCTGGCGATGGACAGATAATTGGAGCGCACGAAGACCGCGCCGTACTTCTCTTCGAATTCGGTGAAGAAATCGAGGTTCTGCCAGAGGCCCTGTCCGACATACATCAGCCGGATCTGCTCGTTGGGGCAGGCCCACATCTGGTTGTCGGCGCGGTGCTTGATCTCGTCGCGGAAAGCGCGCGCCTGCTGGTAAGCCCATTCGGTGCCGCGATGCCACTGGATGCCCATCACCTGTCCCATCACTTCGCCAAGTCGTGCGGGAAGCTTCGGGGCGGTCTCGATGATGGTGCGGATTTCATGGAAGTACTCTTCCTGCGCGTTCACCCGATTGATGATCTCGCGCAGGCGGTCGTAATCGAGTTTCTTGCCCGCGACCTTTTCGGCGGCCGCGATGAGATCCTGATATTGGGCGGCGAGCGCGTCGATGCGATAGTCGCCGTCGAGATCTTCCCACTGCCAGCGCGACATTTTCCACCACTCGGGCGTGGGACGGTCCAGCACCGGCTGTTCGATGGGAATGAAGGGCGCGCCCGAAATCGCCGACATGACCTCGGCGCTGCGCTCATTGATCGAGGTGCAGAGCAGCGAAGGCATCGGCAGGCCGCCCCACGGCTTGTCGGGATTTTCCTCGTCGAGCATCACCGCGAGAGTGAGCGCCGCATAGCGACTGAGATTGCGATGGTAGCCGCACTTGTCGAGAAAGTTCGAATAATAGCCCGACTGACGTTTGGCGGCCACGAGGCCCGAATACCAGACGTCCGTGATGAACGGGATGTCGAGCGCTTCGAGAATTTCGTGCGGCACGAGTGCGCCCACAACCGCATAGGGCTGGCCGCCCTGGAACACGTCCTTGCGCAGGCCCTCGAACCATTCGCGCTGATAGGCCCGCAAGGTATGGCTCACCTTGAGTTGCGTGAGCGATTCATGTTTGCGCTTTGCTTCTTCACGGGCCTTGGCGGCGTCAGTGGGAGCGCTCATCGGGCGGCCTCCTTGCGGCCGGGGATGCCGGCAAAAAACGGTTCGAGTTCGGATGCGATGGCAGAGCGGCCCTTGTCGCGCAGGGCGTCGTGGAACAGGAGCTGGACCGGCTTGCCCATGTCGCGGAAGGTCTTCGCAAGGCGCGGCGTGTCCCAGCCGAGCATACGGTCGCTGGGGGGGATGTACATGACGATGGCGTCGATATCGCTGCGCGCAGCTTGCTCCATCATCCATGTCTCGCGCGCGGCGGGCGGCCAGACGCCGGTTGTCGGCACGTCGCTCCAGTATTTGTCGAGGATGGCCTGCAGCGGATCGAGCTTCGTTGAAATGTCGTCGCCTGCGGCGCGTGCGCCCCAGGTGTCATCCTCGGCCACCACATTGGCTCCGGCCGCTTCGATCAATTGATGGACGTTGGTGTGGCCGAGCGGCTCGGCGGTGATGAGCAGCACATTGTGTCGCGCCGAAAGGGCGGGGCCGGCGGCTGCTTCGGAGATGAAGGATGCGAGCGCCTGCGCATAAGACTGCGGGTCCATGAAGTAACCTGCGCCGATGGCCTGCATGGCTTCGACGCCGCCGACCGTCCCGGTGGCGCGCAGATTGCCGAGCCGGCGCTGCAAGGCGCGCGTGCTGTTCGTCGTCTCGATGGCGGCCACCAGCGCGGCGTCGTCGACCTTTGCGGCGATGCGTCCGATGCGTTTCACGAGATCGCGGATACGGTCCTCGTTATAGACGCGCACGGCTTCGCGCTGGCTTTGCATCAGATCGTAGATGGCAAAGGGCGGCATTTTCGGCGCGCGGCCGAGACGATAGATTTCCTTCAGGAAATAATAGAGCTTGTCGTAGGGGCGCGAGAGCACGAGCAGATCGAGAAACTCGAAATCTCCGTCCACACCAGCCTCGAACAAGGTTCGTGTTTCGGGCGGCAGCTCAGGATCGACATAGATGTCGGCGACCGGCGTCTTGCGGTCGAGATCGGCGGTGATCAAGATCGGCACTGCGCCCGCAGCCATGATGAGTTCCGTCGGGACCGTGTGGCCAATGCGGCCGATCACCTTGCGCCCTGCGGCGTGAGCGGCACGCGCGGCTTCCTGCCGATGCGCATAATGGTGCGCGAGCGTCTGGAACGCCGCTCCGCGTTGAGGTTTTTGCATTAGACCACTCCAGCCGCTTTCAGGCGTTCTGTTTCATCTGCGCTGTAGCCGAGTTCGGCCAGCACTTCATTCGTATGTTCGCCGAGTTCGGGCAGGCGCTTTTCGAGAGCGGGACCATCGGCATCGGCCACGAAGCCCGCGTTCATCAGACGCATGGCCTTGCCATCGGCGGTGGCGCTGTCCTGCAACATGCGTCGCTCGCGCAGGGATGGCATGGACAGAAGTTCGCCGGATGTGCGGACTTTTGCGGCGGGCGCGCCGGCCTCCATCAAGGCCCTTTCGAGATCGCTCGCCTTCAGCGGCGCGATGCGGCGCGACAGTTCGGCGCGCAATTCATCCTTGTTGGCGAGACGCGACGCGGGCTTTTCATAGCGCGGGTCCTTGATCAGTTCGGGAGCGCCGAGCACGCCGCACAGGGCTTCCCAATGGTTCTGGAAATTGCCGCTGAGCCACAGCCATCCATCGGTGGTGCGGAAAGGTCCGACCGTGGGGCGATCCTGCACGATCGGTTGCGTCGCCTTGATGCGGTCGCCGCTGATCATTTGGCGCACGAGGCCGGGCCCCATGAGGACGAGCGTTGCGTCCAGCATGGCGACGTCGAGATGCTGCCCCTCGCCGGTGCGTTCGCGTCGGATGAGCGCCTGGAGGATCGCCGAATAAGCCACGAAGCCACTGAAACAATCGATGCTGAAGCCGCGACCCTGCGAGGGAATGTCGTTGTCTTCGCCGCTCCACGCCATCCCGGTCATGGCCTGAATGGTATGGTCATAGGCGGGCCATCTGGCCATCTCGCCGCCCTGTCCGAAGCCGGTGATGCTGCAGGTGATGAGGCGCGGATTCAGCGCGCGCAGATCCTCATGGCCGAGGCCTATTTCGGTGAGCGCGCCGGGGCGCTGGTTCTCCACCATGACGTCGGCCGTCATCGCGAGTGCGCGCACGATGGACTGGCCTTCGGGGCTCTTGAGATTGACGGTGATGGAGCGCTTGCCGGCATTCACCGCCGCAAAGGCAGATCCGACATTCCAGCCCGGCTCCTTGATGAATTCGCGGAAATCATCGCCGATGCCGGGACGCTCGACCTTGACGACGTCCGCGCCCAGAAGGCCCAGATGGTAGGTGCAGAAAGGCCCGGCGAGCGCATGGGTCAGATCGAGAATTCGCAGGCCTTCGAGCGCCTTCATGTCTTTTTAATTCCCCGAATGGTGTGCGCCGCCGCTGATGCGCGGCGGCGCTTCTTGATCAGTTGGCGCCGAGCAATTGCACGAGGCCGGGGATTTTTTCCTTGATGGTCCGGAAGTCGGGCGTCGCCATCTGGGGGAGCGGCAGCGTGCCGGGCACACCGTTGATCGGCGAGAAACCGTCCTTGTTAAGCACGGCCTGCCCGTCGACGCTCAGCGTAAAGGCGGCGAGCAACCTGGCGATATTCGGATGCGGGGCCTTCTGCATGATCATCATGCTGGTGTCGGAAGAGATCGTCGGCTGCGGGAAAATCTCGCCGATCGGCGCGCCCTTATCGAGCAGACCCACGACGACCTGATGGATGCCGGGCGCGTAGATTGCCTTTGCGCCGGCCGCAATCTGCTGAATGCCCGGAACCGCGCTCGGCGAGAGCGTCGCGTTCTGGCCGAGCGCCTTGATGAAGCCCTCCCCATAGGTGTCGCGCATCAGCACATGCCAGAGGGCAGGCGAGCCGCCGACGCGCGGGTCGATGGTCAGCACGCGGCCCTTCCACTTCGGGTCGATCAGGTCCTGCCACGTCTTCGGCGGGTCCTTGATCTGGTCCTTGTTGTAGATCAGCGAATAGGGAATGTGCGAAACGATCACCGAGAACGGCGTCTTCACATGCGCATAGGGAGCCAGACCCGGCACGATATCGATGGAGGCGAACATGCCCTTGGCGTGCATCTGCTCCTGCAGCAACTTATCGGTGTCCAGGACGACATCCGCGACCGGGCTGCCGCTTTCGTGCTCGGAAAGAAGACGTTGGCCGAGCGCGCCGGAGATGAGGCGCGTCACCTCCAGTTCGATGCCGTACTTTTCCTTGAACTTGGCCACGAAGGCCTGAATGATCGCCGGATCGGTGACGGCATAGAGCGAGCCCTTGCCTTCCTTCTTGGCGGCCTCGATCAACGCCGCGTCGACCTGCTGGGCGGAGGCGATGGAGGGCAGCATGGCGGCGGCCATTGCCGCACCCGCAACCTGCTTGATGAATTTCCGGCGCGTCGTCCGGCCTTTTAGCATTCTGGTCATCTGTTTCATCCCCTTCCTGTTATGGCGGTCCCGATCAGCTCATTCTTGCAGAGTATCGCGAAAAGAAAAGCATGATGGCGACGCCGACGGACGTTACCGCCGTCACCACGATCGACATGGCGGCAAGCTGCGGAAACGATCCGAAAACCCACAGTTCCGTCATGACGCGGCCGATGACCGGATTGCGGGCTCCGCCCAGCAGGCTCGACGCAGTGACTTCGCCTGCCGTGTGAATGAAAACGATGATCCAGCCCGCCACCAGCCCCGGAACCGAAAGCGGCAGAAGCACGCGCCAGAATGTGCGGCCGGGTCCTGCGCCGGCGATCCGGGAGGCTTCGGACAGGTCGATCCCGATGCCGGACGCAGCCGCCGCCGCCGCACGCGCCGCGAAGGGCAGGGCCATCGCCAGATAAGCGAGGAAGAGGATCGTCAATGTGCCGTAGAACTGGAAAGGTTTGGGGGTGAAGGTGATCAGGAACGCGATGCCGATCACCGTATGCGGCAAGGTTGCCGGAAGGCTCATCACGATATCGGCCCAGCGGCTGCTCGCGCCTTTCTGCTGGCGGGCCTGCAAGGTCACCAGCGCGGCGATCAGCACCGCCACCGTCGCGACGGCCGCTCCCAGTGAAAAGCTGGTGACGAAGGCGCGGCTTGTGGGTCCGTTTTCGAACAGCACGAAGCGATAATTGGCGAGACTGAGCTGGTTCCAGCGCACGATCGGCGTCCAGAAGGATTGCAGCGAGACCAGAATGAGCCCCAGCACCGGCAGGACGGACGTCGAGACCAGATAGGCGATTGCGAGAATTTTCGCCGGGATGCGCAAACGTCCCAGTCTTATGCGACCGGCGCGCGCGCCGCGTCCGCCTGTCACCGCATTGCGGTCTCCCGGCGCCAGATAGCGCTGCGCCAGAAGCAGCGATTGCACGACCGCCACCATGGCGGCGCTCAGCAGAAGTCCGGCTGCGGTCTGCGGCGGGAATTGCTCGAAGAGCCGATAGATATAGACCGAAATCACATCCATGCGGGCCGCCGTGCCGAGCACGATCGGCACCGAGAACAGCCCGATGCCGGCGATGATCGCCAGCAGCGACGCCGACGCAATGGCCGGGCGTATGGCGGGCAGCGTTACTCGCAACATGGTGCGAACAGGAGGAGCGCCGCTGACGCGCGAGGCTTCCTCCAGAGCGGAATCGAGTCCGCGCAGGGCCGCCGAAACGACGAGATAGACGTAGGGCGTCAGATAGAGGCCCGTGATGGCCATGAGGCCGGCGGGCGTATAGATGTTCAGCGGGCCGGTGAAGGACTCGACGCCCACCAGCCCCAGCAGCCAGCGCAGAAAGCTGTTGCCGAATCCGACATTCGGATCGAGCAGGATCGCCCAGCCGATGACTCCCGCGATGGGCGGCACGATCATCGGCGCGAGCGGCAGCAGTTCGCCGGCAGCTCCCAGATCGCCGTCCGTGCGCTCATTGATGAAGGCCAGCAGGGAGCCGATGATGGTCGCGATAAAGGCTCCGCCCATCACGATGATGGCGGTGTTGAACATCACGCGGCCTAGCGCCCCGGAGGCAAAGGCCGCAGTGAGTTCCTTCAGGCCTGCGGGCGCTTCGCCGATCGTGCGCCAGATGGTCACCCCGAACGGAAAGATCAGAAAAACCGCGACGAGCGCCACAACGCCCATCACGAGGGGCGCGAAAAGCGGCTTGCGCCGGACTGGGCGGGAGGCGCTCATTATCCTTGCGCCAGCGGAAAGATCATGGTGCGCGCCTTGGGGAAGGACACCGTCAGATTCTCCCCGTGCGGATGACGTTCGCCGCCGATCGCAATGGCGACTATGAGCTTGTCGGCAACGCGCAGCACATGTTCGAAGGTGGAGCCCTGAAACAGGGATCTTTCGAGAACTGCGCTCACCGTATTGTGCGTCGCGGGCGCGGCCCCGTCGACAGCAAGGCCGCATTGCTCTGGCCGGAACATGACGGCGACCTTCTGGCCGATGGTCGCAACACCGGCACCGGCCGAGCCCGCAATGACTCCGGCGGGCGTCGAGACGACACATGTCCTGCCGTCAAGCGCGGTGACTTCGCCCTGCATTTCGTTGGCGCTGCCGATGAAGTCCGCCACGTAGCGGGAGGCGGGCGCATCATAGATCTCTTCGGGCGTGCCGATCTGGGCGATCTTTCCCACTTCCATCACGGCGATCCGGTCTGCCAGGGCGAGAGCCTCGCTCTGGTCATGCGTGACGTAAAGACTCGAAAAGCCGATTTCCTGCTGGAGCGCGACGAGTTCGATCCGCAGGCGCGCGCGCACCTTCGCGTCGAGATTGGAGAGTGGTTCATCGAACAGCACGAGGCCGCCGGTGGAGACGAGGGCGCGGGCGAGCGCCACGCGCTGCTGCTGGCCGCCGGACAATTGTCCCGGGAAGGATTGGGACAGATGGGCAAGCCCGACGCGGTCCAGCGCCTGCGTGACGCGCGGGCGCAGCTCAGCATCCTTCACGCGTTGATTTCGCAAGGGATAGGCGACGTTCTCAAAAACGCTCATATGCGGCCAGAGCGCGTAGGACTGGAACACCATGCCCAGATTGCGCTCTTCCGGCGGAAACCAGATGTCCCGGCCGGCGGAGGACACGATCTGCCCTTCTATCTGGATATCGCCGCCATCGGGCTGTTCCAGTCCGGCGATGGAGCGCAACAGCGTTGTCTTGCCACAACCTGAAGGCCCGAGCAGCACGACGAACTCGCCGGGGTGAATATCGATGGACACGCTGTCGAGCGCCGTGTGTTCACCGGCGCGCGTGCGATAACGCTTGGTCAGATTCTGCACGGAGACGCGCGGCGTCGTCGACGCTGCGCTCTGGCCCGGTTTGGCCGCGTTCTGCTCGCTCATGCCGGTCGCGTTCCCTCTCGCAACAGGTTCGGCCGCCAAGCGGCTCCAATTAGTTATGGGCTATATCATTGCCCCGATCCGACCGCTAGTGGGCCCGTTCAGAGAGGTGTTCCGTTGCACGTCCGGACGGCGAATTCAATTATCGCGTGTTTGTCGGACCTGCAGCGCGCGTCCGCGAAGTCAATAGTTGCTCGAAACGATATAGCGTTAGTTGTGATGGCTTTTTACCGCGAACCTGTTTTGTTCAATTGACAACGTGAATCGACCGCTCCATTTAGCGCTTTGTAGGCAACAATGGGTTTGGTGAATGGCACGCGCTACGGTTGAAGAAGACGCAAAGGTATTTTTGACGGCGCTGCGCAAATTGCGCGTTCGTGTTGGCAATGGATTTCTGCGGACGCAACTTGGTTGGAAAGACGAGCGCTATTGGCGCGCTCACGGACTTCTTCTGGAAAAGGGCAAGATCGTGCCGGGCCGCGGCCGCGGCGGCTCGGTTGGACTGCAATAAAGCAGGTTCAAGCTTTTCTTTGTTTCAGCAATTCGCTTACGAGCGCCAGGCCAACCATCAAGGTTGCGGCCATTCGGGGCGCATCGTAGGCGTTGACGACCTTGCGCTGCAGGTCGCCAAAATGCTCACGCCAGAGCTTTCGGGCCAGATCGCTGGAGAGCAAGTGACCGGGCGCCGCAGAACCGGCGCTGTTTCGGCCCGTTTCGCCAAGAAAGAAGCCCACCGCGAGGGGCGCGAGCGACGCCGCGAGGGTTTTGAAGGAAAATTCCGCCGGCTTGCTGGCGGTGGCTGCTGTTTTCGTGGGCGAATGATGGGCAGCGGCTCCAAAGTCCGGCAGACGCACTCCCGAGCGCGACGCCAGCAACAGGCCGCCAATTATCACCAGCCCGCCAATCAGCAATCCCTTATGTTGTGACGCATCGCGCCGCAGCGTCCGCGTGAAGTGACGGGCGCTGCTTTTGACGGTGTCTTCCATCTGATGCGTCAGGGCCGATGGCGACAGTTGCGCCCGGATGTTGTGCCCCGACTCGACCAGACGCGCCCGCGCCCGTTCGGCTTCGGCCTGCAGATCGTTCAGCCTGTCATCCGGCATGACGTGTCCCCGATATGCTGGCCTTGAGGGCCTGCCAGTCCTGCTTCATCTGTTCGGCCGTGCGGTGCGGGAACGCCTCGATGCTTCGCGCTCTGCTCACCGCCATCAGCACGAGGCCGACTGTCAGAACCAGGAAAAATCCCGAGACGATGAGGGAAGAGACGAGCGGCGTCAGCTCGAAAGTCAAAAGCCAGAAGAAAAGGCTGACGGACAGAAAGACCGTCAGCATCGTGACGGATGCAAAGGCCAACGCGCCCAGCACCGCCACCATGACGACGCTCCGCAGCGTCGAACTCGCCTCGGCCTTCAACATCGCAACGTTGAGACGACCGAGCGCGCAAAGCTCTGCCCAATAAGTGGAAACGGACCCGCTGAAGGATAATCCGGAACGCATGACGCCTCCGGGGATCAATCGTTCGAACGCAGGAGTCGTGAGGCCACGATGCCCGCCACCAATCCGCAACCAACAAACACGAGCGGTTTGCGACGTGCGAAATCGGTAATGGAATCGAGCATCTCGTTAAAGCTCATGTCGCGCAGATCGGCGGAAATCTTTTCCACGCGCTCGGCTGCATCGCGGACAGCGCCCGCAATCTGCGGAGCTTCGTCCTTCATGCTTTCGGCTGCATCCTTGGTGGATCGCGCCAGGCGCGAAATGGCGTCGGCGCCGGACGCCTTGCTCTCGTTCATCGAATCGCGGAACGATTCAGCTACATCCGCCGCAACCCCAGTGATCGTGTCCTTGGCGGCCTTCGTGGCGCTGGTCGCGCTGGAAAGCATCGTGTCGCTGTCTCGCGTCGTGGCGTTCGTCATGGTCCCGCTCCTGTTTGGCCAACCTTAATGCGCGGCTCTCCGGAAGGTTCCCGGTTGCGAACTTCGGGTGCGATGCGACGTTCCGCAACATCGAGAGGAGCGCAGATGGATTGGGTTACGATCGTCGGCAGCGCAGCGGCGCTGTGTTCAATGGTGAGTTTCGGGCCGCAGGCATGGCGGATCATACGCACACGCGACACAGCCGCTATTTCGGCTGTTACATATTCGGTCACGGTCTGCGGCTTTGTGCTCTGGGTTTGTTACGGACTGCTGCTTGGTCAGTGGCCGATCATTGTGACCAATTCCGTGTGCTTTCTGCTCGCCGGATTCATTCTTGTCATGAAGCTTTTGCCCCGGCGCAAGAGAGAGGCTCTCGCCGACGCGCTCGATCCGAATTCCGACGCCTAGATCAAAAGCCAGCGGAACCAAGTGCGCCGCTTCCGGTTGAGTAGCGATCTTCAAAGGAGGCTCGCATGCCGCGCGGCGAAAAGTCGAAATATACGGACAAGCAGGAGCGCAAGGCGGACCAAATTGCGGAAAGCTACGAACAGAAAGGCGTTCCGGAGAACGAAGCCGAGCGCCGCGCATGGGCGACCGTGAACAAGGACGACGGGGGCGGCAAGAAGGCAGGTTCGGGCCGGGGAAAAACGACCGGCCATCCGGCCGCTCATCGCGGCGGCCGCAAGGGCGGCGCAGCCTCGGCGGCCCGCCCGGCATCCGCCCGCTCCGCTTCGGCCCGCAAGGGCGCAGCAACGCGAAAGAAGAACGCCAAAGGCAGCGGTTCCTGAGGGCGCATCATGATCGAACTTGCGCATCACAACTGGCCGAAGCCGCCGTTTCCGAAACAGCCGCAATCCATGCCGGGCGAAACCCGAAAGATGGATCCGGTCCCGGATCACGGCGAAAGTTCCTATCGAGGCTCGGGCCGTCTCGAGGGGATGAAAACGCTCATCACCGGCGCCGACAGCGGCATCGGAAGAGCCGTCGCGATTGCGTTCGCGCGTGAAGGCGCCGATGTGCTGATCTCATACCTGCAAGAGGATGCCGATGCGGCCGAGACCAGACGTCTGGTCGAATCTGCGGGCCGCAAAGCTGTTCTGGTGCGGGGCGATATCCAGTCGGGCGACCATTGCCGCGCGATAGTCAGCAAGTGTGTCGAGGAACTTGGCGGGATCGACATTCTCGTCAACAACGCTGCGCATCAGGCGAGCTTCAAGGACATCGTGGATATCAGCGACGAGGAATGGGAGCTTACCTTCCGGGTCAACATCCACGCAATGTTCTATCTCAGCAAAGCTGCTGTGCCTTACATGAAGCCGGGCAGTTCGATCATCAACACGGCCTCCATCAATTCCGACAGTCCGAATCCGCATCTGCTCGCTTACGCGACAACGAAAGGCGCAATCCAGAATTTCACTGCGGGACTTGCGCAATTGCTTGCCGAAAAAGGCATACGGGCGAATTCGGTCGCGCCCGGACCGGTTTGGACGCCGCTGATCCCGTCCACCTTGCCTGAGGAATCGGTTTCAAGCTTCGGACTTCAGACGCCGATGAAGAGGCCTGCGCAACCGGCGGAACTTGCGTCCGCCTTCGTGATGCTGGCCGATCCACGCTCCAGCTACACATCCGGCGCGACGATCGCCGTGACCGGCGGAAAGCCCATTCTCTAAACCAGCGAGGCTTCATGTATCATCACATCAAGGAACTAATGTACACGGTGAATGTCGGCGATCCTGATCCGCGTTTCGGCAATATGTTGCTCGAACAATTCGGCGGCGCGAACGGCGAACTCGCCGCCGCCATGCAATATTCCATTCAGGGATGGAACTGCCCCGATCCGGCGCTGAAAGACCTCCTGCTCGACATCGGCACGGAGGAATTGAGCCATCTGGAAGTGATCGGCAATCTGGCGCGTCTGCACTTGCAGCCGACGAAATCGGATCGTGACGCGGCCGAAGCAGATCCGTTGATCGCGATTGCGGGTGGGGGCGGCGTCGCGCTGCAGAATTCCCAAGGCAATCCGTGGACCGCCGATTATCTTAAGATCACAGGCGAAATCGACGTCGACCTTCGCAGCAACATCGCCGCCGAGGCACGCGCCAAGATCGTCTACGAACGGCTCATCAACTTCTGCGACGATCCCGGCACAAAAGACGCGCTGCAGTTCCTGATGACGCGCGAGATCACTCACATGAAGGCCTTCGGCAAGGCGCTCGAAAGCCTTAGAAAGCCGCCGCTCAAGATCGGCAGGATCGAGCCTACGCCTGTACTGGTGGATCAATATTTCAATGCGTCAACGGGCGAAAGTCAGGACGGCGATACGGACATTCGTGGACCCTGGAACGAGGGCGAGGACTGGGAACGTGTCGACGCGCCCGCCTTCCGCGAATTCGCCGACGAGGAAGCCGGCACACGCGAACCTTCTGAAGAGGACGAAGGCTCTTCCGGCGACGCGGCAAAGAAAGCCAAGGGACGCCGTAAGTCCAAGGGCGGCGAGTGACGCCCCGACCGTGATCTGCAATCAGCGCAGAACATTCCATCAAAAGGAGAACTCCATGCGGAAAGCATTTGTCGTTGCGGCCTTCTGCGCCGCCTATTCCTGCTCTGTGAGCGCTGTGCTTGCACAGGCCAACAATCAGCCGGCCCCGAATCCCGCGCCTGCGCAGTCGAATCCGCCTGCCCAGAACGCGCCCAACAACAATGCGGTCAATTCGCCTGGCGCCAACAATGCAGCTGCGCCGGTGGCCGGCGCCAACAGCTTCACAGAGGCGCAGGCCCGTTCGCGCATCGAGTCGCAAGGCTACACGAACGTCTCCGGCCTCGCGAAGGACGGCAACGGCGTCTGGCGGGGCAACGCCATGAAGGACGGAAAGAACACCAATGTGAGCCTGGATTTCCAAGGCAACATTTTCGCGCGCTAACAGCAAAGGATAAGATCATGGCCACCTTGTCACGTCTTTACGATGATTATGAAACAGCCTCCACGGTTGTTCGTGCGCTGGAGAATGCCGGCGTTCCGGCGGGCGACATCAGCCTGATTTCCAACAATGCCGAAGGACGCATCCGCACGAGCTCTGCCGATGGCACTGGTACCGGGGACGCAGCCGGTGCTGGCGCAGGCGTGGGGGCCATGGTTGGCGGCGCGGCGGGCCTTCTCGCCGGCCTCGGGATGATTGCCATTCCGGGCATCGGCCCGGTTGTGGCCGCTGGCTGGCTTGCCTCGACGCTCGTGGGCGCTGCGGCCGGCGGCGCTGCAGGCGGGATTCTTGGAGCGCTCAGCGAAGCCGGCATCGAGGAAAGCGACGCTCCGGTGTATGCCGAAGGGCTGCGCCGCGGCGGAGCGATTGTCACCGTGCGGGTTTCGGATGCTGATCGTCTGCGTGTCGAAAACCTGCTGGATCGTTCGTCGGTGAACCTGCCGGAGCGCGCCGCCACATATCGCAGCGCCGGATGGACCGGCTTTGATCCGGCCGCACCCTATCCGGTGGATCGGGATCGGGACATCCTGAACAAGCCTCGAACGTTCTAGGCCAACGTTGAAAAGCCCGGCAGTTTTGCCGGGCTTTTTTTCATGCGGCGTCGCGGTCTCCGCGCTTGGGTCTTGGCTCTTCGTCCTTCACTTCGATGACTATATCCGGGACGTTATCCTTTCGGTCCTGCCGGGAGATTCGTTTCAATAGCGAGGACACGACACGCCCGCCGATGCTCACCCTGAGCATGTCGCCTTCGTGCACGACTGCCGGACCGCCTCCCTCACGCTTCAGCACGAGTTCGCGCGTGTGGTACTTGTCCAGTCCCGGGCGATGCGCAACGTGGATCACCATCGCCTTGGGCAGGTGTTCCATCATCATTTCCATCATGCGGCGCTGACTGATTTCATCGAGCGCGGACGTCGCCTCGTCCATGATGACGATATCCGGCTTCTTGAGAAAGACGCGCGCGAAGGCAAGTCGCTGCTGCTCGCCGCCCGACATGATCGAGGACCAGTTGTCCTCTTCGTCGAGCCGCGCGGTGAAATGTTGTAATCCGCATTCCTCAAGAATAGCCGCGATGTCGTCATCGGAAAAAGGCAAGCCGTCGTCCGGATAGGACAGGGCCGTGCGGAGTGTCCCGAGCGGAATATAGGGCCGTTGCGGCATGAAGGAGAAACGCGCGTCGAGCGGTCGCAGGATTTGTCCCGAGCCCCACGGCCACAGGCCCGCAATGGCGCGGATCAACGTGCTTTTGCCGCTGCCGGACTCGCCTTTGACGATGACCTTCTCGCCCATCTCGATCCGCGCGTCGGATTCATCGAGCATGATCTTCCCGTCGTGCTGGGAGATTGAAACTGCGATGAGGCGGACGGCGCCATCCTCGCTGTCCTTGATTTCGATGGACGTCCCGTCCTGCTTGGCGGAAAAAGTGTCCATGTCGTCGAAGGCCTGATCGAGCGCAGCGACGCGCCGCGCGGAGGCGGACCAGTTGGCGAGGCTGAGGGCGTTGTCGGCGAGCCAGTTCAGCGCCGTCTGCACAGATGAAAACGCGGCGGCGGCTTGCATCAAATCGCCTAACGTCATTTCACCGGAGAGAAATTTCGGCGCGCCAAGGAGCAGCGGAACCGCCGGCGCAATCACATTGTTTCCGCTCGACAGGAAAATCATCCGCACCTGACGGCCGATGACGAGGATCCAGCGTCGGGCGAGCTCCGAAAAATTGTCCTTGAGCATTCTCTGCTCGTCTTCCTCGCCGCCAATCAGCGCAATTGTTTCTGCATTTTCACGCGTTCGGGTGAGCGCATAGCGAAAGTCGCCTTCACCAGCGGCCTTCTCTTCGACGCGCTCCACCAGCGGCCGGCCAAGCTTGTACATGCCGAAGGTCGTCAGGGAGGTGTAGATCACCACGGCAATCACCAGATAGCCGGGGATTGTGTAGCCCCAGACGGTGAGTGATCCGCCCACTTGCCAAAGCACGAAGACGAACGCCATCGACAGCATCAGCGTATTCAGAACGCCGCCCGCGAGATCGACGAAAAGTTCGATGGACAGGCGCCCGTCTTCGGCCATTCGGGCTTCGGGATTGTCGACAGTCCTGAGAATGCTCAGCTTGTAGAAGCGGCGCTCGCTCAGCCATCGCCCGGCGAGCTTGTGCGTCAGCCATTCGCGCCAGCGCAACTGCAAGCGCATCCGGGCCTGCGTCAGGCCGACCATCGCGATCGCGCTTGCAAGTGCAAGACCCGCGACGACGGCCACCGACCATATCAGTGCTTCGATGTCCTTGTTCTGCAGGGCGTCGAAAAAATATTTGTTCCAGCGATTGACCGCGATGGACAGGAGCATGTTCACGGCCAGCGCGCCGAGAAAAGCCAGCGCGAGAATCCAGGCAATTTTCCTGGATGATCCGGACCAGAAGCGAAACGACAAGGTAATGAAGCGTCGCAGGAGCCCACGCTCGCGCTGCTCGGTCTGTGCTGTCTGTTCCATATGGCCCCTCTGGCTTCGCAGTAAACGCGGGCGGAGCGGGACAGTTCCGTTTCTGGTGAACCTTATGCGCGACCGTGCGTTACATCCGCCATGGCCATGGGCCGGAAAGCAACACGCATGTGGCCTGGAGCATCTTCGAACTCTACCATTCTGAGCGCCGCGAGCCTGACAATTGCGGCCATTGTGGTGGGCGGTCTTTCCCTCGGTCGCGACATTCTCATTCCTCTCGCGATGGCCGGGCTGCTAAGCTTCGTACTCGCGCCGCTTGTGAAGCGGCTGGGCCGTCTGGGCCTGCCGAGAGGTCTGGCGGTCAGCCTTGTCGTGCTGTTGCTGCTGGCCATCATTGCAACGAGTTTCTGGCTGCTGGGAAAGCAGGCCGCGTCGCTGGCTGAATCCCTGCCTGCCTATCAGGCCAATTTGTCGAGGAAGGTCGAACTGGCGAAGGAGTTCTTCGGCAACGGCGGCATCTGGAAGCAGGCGCTGCGCGTGCTGGAGGGCATCCAGTCGCAGCTGACGTCCGTGGTGACCGCGCCGGACCGGACTCTGGAGGTTCGGCAAGCATCGCAGCCCGTAGGCGCCTTCATGTCCTACGTGAGCGGCACCATTCCGGCCCTCGGGACGGTTGTGCTTATCGTCATCCTGACGACGTTCATTCTCCTGCAATACGAGGATATTCGCGACCGATCAGTGCGGTTGATGGGCGTGCAGGAAATCGGCCGGTCCACGCAGGCGCTCGATGAAGTCGGCAAGGACCTTGCCCGGTTCTTTCTCTTGCAGGCCTCGCTTAACGCCAGCTTCGGTGTGGTGATCGGATCTGCGCTATGGATGTTCGGCGTACCCGGCGCGATCCTTTGGGGTTTCGTGGCCGCCGCCATGCGATTTGTGCCTTATGTGGGCAGCATCGTAGCGGCATTCTTTCCATTGATGGCGGCGGCCCTTTTCGATTCCGGCTGGAACATGCTGATCGAGACGGCCGCGCTGTTTGTCGTCAGCGAGTCACTGGTGGGCCAGGTTGTCGAGCCGTTGTTGTTCGGGCATCGGACCAGCCTGTCGCCACTCGCCGTCGTGGCGAGCGCGGCCTTCTGGACCTTCCTCTGGGGGCCGCTTGGACTGTTGATTGCAACGCCTCTCACGCTCACCATCGTGGTGCTGGGGCATCATGTACCGGCGTTGAATTTTATTTCCGTCATCCTCGGGAATGAACCGCCGCTGGAGCGACCGGCGCAATTGTATCATCAGCTTTTGCAGGCCGATGTCGCGCGGGCGACGCGCGATGCAGAGGAATGGATCGTCGAGAAGTCCCCCAGGGAATATATCGATGAAGTCGTCCTGCCGGCTTTTGCGGCGGCCGCCTATGATCAACGGCGGGGTGTGCTGGAAGGGGGCACGCTCGAGCGGGCTGCGCATGGGACCGACGAGTTCATCGAAACGTTCGGGGATCTGTTGCCTGAAGCAATCGAGGAATCCGCGCAGGTCTTTCGTCCGTTGCTTGCGATTTTCGGCGTACGCGGCCCGTTCGATCAGGCGGCGGCTGCCGTCGTCGGCGATTATGCCGCGCGTACGACCGGGTTCCAGGTGGCTCGCCCGGCCATGCCGGGCCTGAACGGCATTGCAAGCCTGCTGGCGGAAAACGACTCTCCCGACGTTGTGGCCATTGTCGCAGCAGGGGGAGGAACGCCGGGCCAGTTGCGTCTCATCGTGCGCAAGATCAGACGTACTTTTCCGCACGCATCGCTGCACATTTTGGCCGTGGACACAGAACGTGAAATGGCCGCGCAGACGGACCGTTACGATGGCGCCTCGATGTTTGACAAGGCCGGAGAACTGATCAGCGCACTCGAGCGCTGCTATCATCAATTGCGGGCCGATGCTACGCCGGAACAGACCGATGCTGTTCCGGCGGCTGCCAAATGATTTATTTCGGCTTCTTGTCCTTCCCGGATTCCGATCCGACCCGCATCTGGTAGTAAGCGGGCGGATCGCTTGCCGGAAAGGATTCCAGCGAGGCTTCCTCGACTTCATCCTTCGCGCGGGGCTTCACCTGCGCCTGCTTCTTGGCCTTGTCGTCGGACGTTTTCTCGGGCTTCTTCATCATCAACTCCTTACCAGTAAGGCGCCACGCCCCAGTAATCGTTGAGCTCGCGCTCGCGATTGCGGTCGGTCCAATTGTATTCGGGCTCACGATAGAAAGTCGGTGCGCCCCGCAATTGCTGCTCATTGATGTCGACGCGGTAGCCGCCGAGCGAGGTGTCGTAAGTCAGCTTGTTCCATGGAATCGTGTGTTCTTCCGAGCCCATGCCGAGAAAGCCGCCGAACGACATGACGGCATAAACCGCCTTGCCGCTGACCTTTTCGAGCATGATGCGCTTGATGGTGCCGATGTCGCGGCCGCTGGTGTCATAGACGGTTGTGCCTTCGACCCGATCGCTCTCGATGAGCGGCTTGCCCGTAAGGATGGAAGATGACGTCGCCATTTTAGCCTCCACAGGTTGATGGTGAACCGTAACCTTGGAGGCGGATGGAGGTTCCTGGCGATCTGAAGGGTCGCGTGGAACATCCGGCAACGTGGCGGCATTCAGAATGGAGTGAACCAGCGGAGATTCGCCATGAAGCGCGCGTTCGTGATGATTGTTGCTGCATTCGCCCCGCTCGGCTTTGCGGTTGCGCAGGAAAAGCTGCCCCAATCTCCTCACCCGACGGAAACCGACAAGGTGATCCGGGAAAAGATGGACAAGCCGGCCGATCAGACCCGCGGTGGCGAGACCCTGACGGAAAAGCTCGACCGCACCGACGGGGTGATTGCACCTCCTAAAATCGATCCGGACATCAACAAGGGTGCGCCAGCCGCAGGGAGCAATATGCCGGTCATCCGTCCGCTCCCCAATCAGGACATGGATGCGAAGCCGAAGTAGCTTTGGCCGGAGGATTGGGCTGCAGGATTGCGGGGTCGCCGGGGACGTCCTAGATTGCCGGCGATCCCATTCGCCGGAATGCCCATGACCGACCCGAAAATGTACTACGACTCCCATGTTTTCGTCTGCAAGAACGAGCGTCCGGCAGATCATCCGCGCGGATGCTGTCTGCATCGCGGCTCGGGCGAATTGCACGCCTATATGAAGGAGCGCACGAAGAAGCTGGGGATCAAGAACGCCCGCATCAACCAGTCGGGTTGTCTGGAGCGGTGCGAAATGGGGCCGGCGATGGTGATCTACCCCGAGGGCGTCTGGTACACCTATCGCAACAAGGATGACATTGATGAGATCATCCAGACCCACATGATCGACGGCGGGCGGGTCGAGCGATTGATGCTTTTGCCAACCGACAAGTTCCCGGCCGACCGCGAGTCCCGGCTGACCGAAAGGTGATGCCCGCGCTTGTCGACAAGCCTGCTTCTGCGCTCTAGTTTATTCGGCATTCAGGGAGTGGCATTATGGCGATGGGGCAAAAAAGTCTGTCGGTTGCGGCATTGGCGATCGGCGCAACTGCGCTGGTCTTCTCGCTGCCTGCCGTGGCGCAAGTCTACAAAGGCAAACAAATACGCATGATCATCGCCAGCGGCGCTGGCGGCGGTTATGACGCTTACGCCCGCATCCTGCAGCGCTATCTTGAAAAACATATCGACGGCAATCCGACCATCGTGAACCAGAACATGCCCGGCGCATCCGGCATGCTGGCGATGAACTGGGCCTTCAATGCGGCTCCCAAGGATGGCACGGTCATTCTGGCGACCTATAATGCGCTGCTGGCCGAACCGCTCTACGGCAATCCTTCGGTGCAATATGATCCGCTGAAGTTCGAGCTGATCGGCAGTTTCTCGAAGCAGCAGAACATCTGCGTCACGTGGAATACCAGCCCCATCAAGTCAGTCCTTCAGGCGAAGGATCGCGAGGTGATTGTTTCGTCCACGGGCGCGACGGGCAATTCGGCCACGATGCCGAAGATTCTCAACACCGTGCTGGGTACGAAATTCAAGGTTGTGATGGGCTACGGCACCACCGAAGCGCGGCTCGCGGTCGAGAAGGGCGAGGTCGAGGGCATTTGCGGACTTTCATGGTCCACCCTGAAAGCCTCAAATCCCGATTGGGTGCAGAACAAGCGCATCAATATTCTCGTGCAGACAGGCGCGAAGGCGCAGGCCGATCTGCCTGACGTGCCGGTTCTGCTGGATCTGGTGAATGACCCGGAAAACAAGGCGATCATCAAGCTGCTGGGCTTCCCGGAAGACATGGGACGACCGTTTGTGATGCCGCCCGGCACGCCCAAAGAGATGGTGGCGGCGGTGCGTCGGGGTTTCGACGCCGCTCTCAAGGACCCGCTGCTCAAGCAGGAAGCCGAGAAGCAACTTCTGGAAGTCGATCCGGTCACGGGCGCGGAGATGGAGCAGATCCTGAAGGAGGCATACAGCCAGCCGAAGGATCTGGTGAAGAAGGCCTCGCAGTTCGTGACCAGCGAGGGCCGCTAGTCGTTGGTGCTGCGGATCGCCGAGGCTTCGCGCCGCGGCGATCTTCCACTTGCGGATTAGTGTTCGCTCAGCAGGCGTCCATAGCCCTTGATCTTGTCGTTGACGCCGGTCTTGCGCATGGACTCCCAGGCGATGGCCTGTAGCGACGCCATGCAGCTTACCTTCAATTCCTGCTCGATTGCCTCGATAGCGTCGATGACGCGCCAGTGCGGGCAGGCGAAGTTGAACGTGTCGATTTCAGGACGTTCCTTTTTCAGCGCGCGGGCCCATTGCAGCGCGCTGTCGACCGGGATCTTGCCGAGTTCCTTCAGGTTGGACATGCCAGCGTAGCAACCAGCCGGTTCGAGTCCGAAAAACTCCTTCAGGTACTTTTCGTGGCGCGGATGCTGGTCCGGCATGAATGGATGAATGGTGCCGACCTTGCGGCTCCCAAGCGCCTTGTAGGCATTGCGTTGCGCGCTGCTGCTGCTGGAAACCGGCACGCCGATCTCGTCTTCAAGCTGCTTCAGATAATCATCCAGCTTGTCGGCGCCGCGCGACAGGTTGACCGGTACGCCACCGAGCAACACGAGGTCTGCGCCGGATTGCGCGAAGGCGTGCGCTGCCTCGTGGCTGGCGTCGTTGCATTTCTTCACGTCCTCCGGGCTTCGATCGCCAAGCGGCAGCGTGATCATCATCAGCGTCACGCCATCCGGGACGATCTTGTACCAGTCGATGGGGAAGACTTCGGTCGTGACGGCTGCGACCGTGTAGCCGATGCGGGCGCGATGCCCGTAGGTTCCGGAGGGGCTTGGCATCATGTGTCCTTTCGAAGGTCAGGCCTGTCGGCCCCGTTGACTGAAGAGAATCGTGAAGGGGCGTCCGGCAAGCGCCCCGCCGAGCGCAGGCGTGATCGAAACCGGCACGCAGGTCTGAAGCGACTGAAGAACGGAAGCTACGAATTCGGCATTCAGCTTCTCGTCCTTGCCGAGGGTCGAATGCGTGATGGCGGGTTTGCCCAGAAGCCCTCCGTCGCGTTTCAGGCTCATCCGCACGGTCAGTTGCATCGCTTCAGTACCGGCGGGCGGCCGCCAGCATTTCGTTACGGCGGCGAACATGTCTTTCATTGTGTTGGCCGGGTTCGCCTGCGCGTGGACCTTTGTTGATGACAGGGCGCATGCCAGCAAGGCGAATGCGCCGACAACACGCTTCACCAAAGCCTGTTCTCCGTGAAGAATCTCGCGACCCGCGCATTGAAGGCGGCAGGCTGCTCGATGAAGCAGCAATGACCCGCATCGGGGAGGATCACATGTTCCGATTGGGGAACGAGGCCCGCCGTGCGTGCGCCGCCCTTGAGTGCGTTGTCGTGTTCGCCGTTCACGATCAGCGTCGGAGAGCCATAGGACGACAGGCGCGGCGTCAGGTCGGACTCGCCGACAGCGTGAAAGACGCTGACAATGCTTTCGGGATCGAGGGCCGCGCCGCGCTCCACGAAGCCTCCCAACAGGTACTGGCCCGTCGGGGTGTCGGCCCATTTCGCCGTTACGCCGTGGCGCAGGTGTCCCAGATGATAGGCGGGCAGACGGCCTGCGGCATGTTCGGCCCGGTAGGCCGCAATGCGGTGGTCGAACTGCGCCTGCAATCCGCTATTGCCGCCGACGAGCACCGCAGCCCGGTATAGTTCCGGATGGTCGCAGGCCAGCATCAGGGCGATCTTCGATCCGACGCTGCACCCCATGACGACCGCGCCGCAATCGAAGCCCGCATCATGCAGCACGCCGGTGACGTCATGGCCCATCTCTTCCAGCGAGAAACGGTCACGGGGTTTGCCGGAGGCGCCCCAGCCGCGCAGGTCCATGGCGAGCGTGGTGAACCGGCTTGAAAAGCGCTCGACCTGATAGAGCCACACATGGTGGTCGAACGGCATGGCGTGGATCAGCACCAGCGGGGGGCCTCGCCCGACCTTCTCGTAATAGATGTCGACGCCGTTGCGGTGACTGACTGGCAAAATGTCCTCCCGATCAGACGCCATACTAGACAGCGCCGCCACGCCCGCAAGACTGGCGCGCCGCCCCGGCCTTCGCTACGATGCGGGAAACGAATTCCGGGAGACCACATGGCCTACAAGACCATTGAGACGCGGGCGCGCATCGGCTTCATCATTCCGTCTTCCAACCGCATGGTTGAGCCGCAGGCGGCACGCTACATGCCTGAAGGCGTGCAGCCGCATTTCACCCGGATCGGGATGACGAACCGCCACAAGGCGCCGCTGGAGAAGCTGCTGCCGCGCATTCTGGACGCGGCTGAGTTGCTGGGCGACTCAAAGTGCAACGTCACCGTCCTGCAATGCACCGGCACCTCGATGTCGGGCGGCGTGGATATGGAGGCGCACGTCATCCGCGAGATCGAGCGCGTGACCGGCAAGCCGGCGCTGAGCGCGGCGTCGTCGCTGACGGCGGCGTTCCGGACGCTGAATGCGCGCAAGCTCGTTTTCATTTCGGAGAACAAGCAGCCGGATCACGACAAGAAAAAGGATTTCGTTGTCGAGGCCGGATACGAGATCGTTGCCGACAAGGCGGTGGGGCTTTCGGGCACGGATGAATATTGCATCATGCCGCCGGAGCTTTGGTACGACACGGCGATCTCATTGCGTGACGAATCTGCCGACGCCTATTTCATTTCCTGCGCCAACATTCGCTCGATCGACGCCATCGAGGCGCTGGAGAAGGAACTCGGCAAGCCGGTCGTAACCAGCAATCAGGCGGCATTCTGGTGTTCGCTGCGCATGGCGGGCATCAAGGATCAGGTGCCGGGGCTGGGCAGACTGATGCAATACGATCTGCCAAAAGCGGCTGTGGCGGCGGAATAAAAAACCCAGCAAGCGCCAGGGAGGGCGAACAATTGGAGAAGCTGATCATTTATGCGGCCGTAGGGTATCCGCGGAAGACCGAGAACCCGCATTTTCCGGCTGTGCCGCAGACATGGGAAGGGCTGGTGGACAGCGCTGTGCGAGCCGCGGAGGCAGGAGCCAGCATCGTGCATTTCCACGGGCCGCACGACGACAAGCATCGCATCATTCCGGAAGGCTGGGGCAAGCTGGTCGAGGAAATCCGCAAGCGCAGTGATGTGCTGATTGACTTCGGTCAAGCCGGCGCGCCGCTCGATCAGCGCAAGCCGCTTCTGGAACTGGGCGCGAACAAGCCCGACTTCATGGCTGTTTCGCTGACCAATCACGACTATCGCCGACACAGCCCGGAGCGCGGGGCGTTCGATGTCTATTACCAGCACCCGCGCGACGAACTGGAAGAATATGCGCGTTGCCTCAAGGCAGCAGGCGTGAAGCCGGCCTGGGAGATCTGGCATCTGGGCGGCATGTGGAATTTTGAATATCTGGAAAAGCTGGGGCTCGTCGAGAAGCCTTACTGGCTGAACATTTTCTTCGGGACGCCCGGCGGTGTCTGGTCGCCCCCGACCGTCGAGGAAATCAGTCACCGCATCGCCAATCTGCCGGCTGATGCGCCCTTCATGCTCGCCCCGCGCGGCACGGCTGGACCCATGGGCCAGACGCGCATGTTGACCTTCGGGATCATCAAGGGCGGTCACGTTCGGCTCGGGACGCAGGACATGGCCTGGTATACGGACGGCGTTCCGGCGGAAAGTAACGCCCAGATCGTGGGTCGCATCGCCCGCATCTCGCGAGAGCTTGGCCGCGAAGTCGCCACGCCGGACGATGCGCGCCGCATTCTCGGCCTGCCGCCGCGCAAGTAACGGAGAGGGCGATGAAGATTCTCCGTTTCAACGACGACCGCATCGGCATTCTGAAAAACGACAGCCATGTGGTCGATATCAGCGCCATCATCAGCCACCGCGAGGAGCGTGGCCCGCAACGCACGATGGAAGTGCTCATCGAGAATTTCGATGATCTGCGTGGCGAGATCGACCGGATGGTGGCGGCAAGCGACGGTGTTCCGCTGGCGAGCGTGAAGCTGCTCGTTCCGCTGCCGCGTCCGTCCAAGGTTCTGGGCGCGTTCCTGAACTATCTGGATGCGCCGGACCGCAAGCTGGAGCTTCTGCCCAACGAGTTTTTCCACAAGGCGCCCGAGCTGCTGGGCCCCGAAGGCGACATTATTTTTCGCGATCTTGCTCCCGTGAAGGAATGCACGCCCGAGGCGGAGCTGGCTTTTGTGGTCGGCAAGCGCGCGAAGGATGTGTCCGAAGATGACGCCATGAGCCATGTGTTCGGCTATGTGCCGTTCTTCGATATTTCGGTGCGGGGCATCAAGCGGCGCAGCCTTGTCATTCCCAAGGGGCAGGATACGCACGGCCCATGCGGCCCGTGGATCGTGACGCGCGACGAGATTCCAGACCCGCACAATCTCAACGTCAAATCATGGGTCGATGGGACATTGCGGCAGGACTACAACACCTGCGACATGGCGCACAAAATTCCCGAACAGATTTCGTGGCTGAGCAAGTTCATCCAGTTGCAGCCCGGCGACGTGATCGCGACCGGCACGCACCATAAAGGTCTGGGGCCGTTGAATGTCGGCAACATTCTCGAAATCGAGATCGAGAAGATCGGCAAGGCGCGCTTCTACGTGAAGGGCGACATGCCCTACAAGGACACGAAGAAGAGCGGGACCAGCAAGAGTCCCGATCCGCTGCCGCCCGGCATGGTGATCACGCCGATCTGAGATCGGCGCGAAGCATTACAACGTAATGAGCGCCTTCGGCTTTTCGCCGCGCACGAAAGCAGCGACGTTTTCTGCCGCGAAACCCGCGAGGCGCTCCGCGCTGCCGGCTGCCGAGACATGCGGGGTCAGCACGAGGTTCGGGGCTTTCCACAGCGGATGCTCGGGCGGCAAAGGTTCGGGGTCGGTCACGTCGAGACCCGCGCCGCCCAGATGTCCCGAATTCAAAGCCTCTGTTAGCGCATTCGTGTCGATGATCGAACCGCGTGCGATATTGATCAGGATCGCGCCCTTCTGCATGCGGGCGATGCGAGCCGCATCGAACATGCCCTTGGTCTGCGGCGTCAGCGGCGTCGAGATCATCACGATGTCGGAATGGCCGAGCACTGAATCGAGCTGATTGATCGTCAGTTTCTCATCCGCCAGTGGGCTGACGGGCCGTGTGCGCGAAATGCCGATGATGTGCGCGTCAAAGGCTTTCAGCCGTTTGGCCGCCTGCTGCCCGATGGCTCCGAAGCCCACGATGGTGACGATCTTGCCTTCGAGGGTGAACATTTTGGTGTTGTAAGCGCCGTCCCATTTCGCCGAGGGAATGTTGGCCTGCGCATCGTGCAGCCGCCGTGACAACGCGAGCATCATCGCAACCGCATGTTCGCCGACTGCGGGCGCAAGGCTGTCTCCGGCGCTCGAAACCGAGACGGTCGATTGCGGCTTGTCGAGCGCCATGCGGTCGTAGCCGATGGTGAGAAGCTGGATGAATTTCAGCTTCGTCGAGGCGCGAACCGCATTTGCCACGGCCGGTGTGTAATTGAACACGGGCGCGACCAGAACATCGGCGTCTGGCAGGGCTGCAATCGTTTCATCCGCGTTTTTCACGCTGGTGAATTCGATATTTGGAATTTTGGCGAAAGCCGCTTCGAGTGAGGCCCGCGAGATGGGCGCAGCCCACATGACGATGCGCATCTTGTTCTCCTGATGTCTTCAATTGCACGAATGCGATTGCGGGTGGCCCGCCGCCCGTTGAAGCAACCCATCTGTGCGCGCACGACTATGGATTGCTTCGCTTCGCTCGCAATGATGGAATGTCACTTGATCGGAATAACGTCCTGTTCACGGAATTCCAGTCCAAATCCGGGCGCATCCGAGGGTCGCACGACGCCGTTCACCGGCACATTCATGCCCGGATACTTGTTGGCTTCCGCGAGCGGCACGCCCGGATCGGAATGCAGCCAGAACTCGGCAATCGAGGCCTCCGGCATTGCGATGGAGAAATGCTGGCCGAAGGGCGAACTGGCTCCCGAATGCGGGATCGTCTGAATGCCAGCCGCTTCGCCGATGGTGTAGATTTTCAAGATCTCCGTCATGCCGCCGCACCAACGGAAATCCGGTTGCAGAATATCCACACAACGGCGGTCGACCAGTTCGCGGAAGTTGAAGCGGCCGTGAAGATCCTCGCCGGTCGCGATGGGCACGGTGGGATTGGCTTTCTTCAACTGCGCCATGCCATCAAAGTCGTGCGGCATCAGCGGTTCCTCGAACCAGCGCAGCCTGTAAGGCTTAAGCCGCTCCATGATCCGCGCCGCATATTCGACGTTGAAGGACATGACCGGATTGTACATGAGGTCAGCTTTGTCGCCGACGGTCTCGCGCGCTTTGGCGACCTTCTCCTCGATGCGGTTGATGCCGTCGAGGCCCTCGTCATAGTGAACCGGATTGCTGATCTTGAACTTGGTGAAACCCAGTTCCATCGTCCAGTCGAGATCGTCGCTCGTGCAATAGGGGGTGATTTCCTCGCGGCATGGTCCGCCGATGAGGCTGTAAACCGGAACGCCGAGCAGCTTGCCCTTCAGATCCCACAGCGCAAGGTCGATGGCGCTGCGCGCGACCATCGCGAGGCCGGTTGCGCCGAAGCGCATCGAGGAGCGCCACATCAGGTCGTTCAGATATTCGATGGCGAAGCAGTCGCGGCCTGTCAGGAGCGGCGCGAAATGATCGCGGATCAGCGGCGTCACCAGATTGGCCCAGTTGCAAAGGCCGATGCCCCAGACGCCGTTTTCCGCCGTCACCTTCACCCATAATTCGGGGCCGACTTCGCCGGGAATATTGTGCAGGCTGCGTGGAAATTCCGGATATTTGTTGATCGGAAAGGCGCGCTTGGCGGATTTGTTGTAGCTGGCGCGGCGCGGCGGAGTCTTCGGCTTGGGACGCGGGGCGACCGTGCAGGCCTCTATGGATTTGATCTTGATGGTCATCGTTCTTCCGTTCAGGCGGAGAGCAGCTTGCCGTGGCCCTGAATGGGCTCCCAGGCGTTCAGCATTTGCAGCATGTGGCGCACGCGGGCCGTCTGGTTGCAGATGACGGGCTTGCCGAATTCATCTTCGAGCTTGCGGCAAACGGGTTCCGCCAGCCAGGTGCCGCCGCCGATGTAAAGCGCATCGGCTTCCGGATGATCGAGCAGCGCCTGCCGTCCGAGGTCCCACGCAAGCTGGATGTGATCGCCGGTCTTGATCTTCACGAATTCCGAGGGCTTCAGCGCCTTGTTGACGACGCCGCACAGTTCGACGCCTTCGCGGGCGAAGAACTGCCCGAGATTGCGGTTCATCTCGTCGGTCCATTTATTGGCCGCTACGATCTTCTTCACGCCGATCTGCGCGGTGGTCTTTACCACGGCGTTCACGGTGCTGGTCGCCGGCACGCCCGTGTGCTTGCCCATCAGGTCGACGAGCCGATCATGTCCGTCGAGCCCGAGCAGGATCGGCAATGGCACGCCGTTCTGGATCACCATGTCGACGCCGCGCTCCATGAGCTGATCGAGGTAGGACGTCATGGGGGCGAAGACGCGCTCCACGTCGGCGCTCGAAAACTCCTTCAGGCCGACTGGAATCATGATGAGCATGATTCCCGGTGGGGCGATGCGGTAGAATTCGTAAGGCTCGTTGCCGATGACGCCAAGCGGCGTGAGGCAGCCGATCTTGAAGCGGGGCTGGCTTTCTTCGAACATGTTGGGTCCTCGCTCTCAGGGCGTCGAGAAGATGCGGCCGAAGCCTTCGCGAGGCTTCCAGTCTTTCAGGATTTGCATGACATGGCGCACGCGCGCTGTCTCGTTGCAGATGACCGGCTTGCCGATGGCCTGTTCGAGCCGGTTCGCGACCGGTTCGCAGAGCCAGGAGCCGCCGCCGAGATAGACGCCGTCGCAATCGGGATGTTCGTCTGCTGCACGCTTGCCGAGTTCCCAGGCGAGCCGCATGTGCGTCTCGTCCTCGATCTTCATGAAGTCCTTCGGGGCGATAGACTTGTTGGCTATGCCGCAGACCGTCACGCCCTCGCGGGCGAAAAATTGCGACAGGCTGGCGTTCATCGCGTCGGTCCATTTGTTGGCGACGGCGATTTTTTTGATGCCTATTTCGGCGGCGGACTTCGCCACTGCCAGTACGGTGCTGGTGGCCGGAAGGCCCGTGTATTTCGCCATGTGGGCAATCATCCGGTCATGCGCGTCGACACCGATCAGAATGGGCAGCGGCACGCCATTCTGGATCACGATCTCGACGCCGCGCTGCATGAGCTGGTCGAGGTATCCATCGAGCGGCGCAAAGGCGCGCTCTACATCCGTGGCGGAAAATTCGGTCAGCCCGACCGGAATGATCACCGACATGCAGCCCTTCGGCCAGAGGCGGTAGAACTCATAGGCTCCGTTGTCGATGACGCCCAGCGGGGCGAGCGTGCCGATCTTGTGAGTCGGAACCTGATCGTCGAACATGTTTCCTCCGCGTTTCGCGCATTTTGCATCAGGCTCCACCAAAGCGCAAAGCCCGGCAGGCTTGTGTCCGGCGCAGGGGTCGGCAATATGCTGGCATGAGACGCTCCGCGACGAGCGGGCCAAAAGGGACATGGCTTTTTCATGCGTACACAGGTCGCCATCATCGGATCGGGTCCTGCCGGACTGCTGCTCGGCCAGTTGCTGCACAAGCGCGGCATCGACACGGTCATTCTGGAAAATCGGACGAAGGATTACGTGCTGGCCCGTGTCCGGGCGGGCGTGCTGGAACAGGGCACAGTGGATCTCCTCGACGCAGTGGGCCTGGGCGCACGAATGCACCGCGAAGGTCTGGTGCATGACGGTACGGAGCTTTGCTTCGATGGCCGCCGGCATCGCATCGACTTCAGGGAACTTACCGGCAAGACCGTGATGGTCTATGGCCAGACGGAAGTGACGCGCGACCTGATGGATGGCCGCGATGCTGCGGGCCTGACGACGGTCTACGGCGCCGAAGGCGTAGCGCTGCATGACGTGGCGAGCGAGCGCCCGCGCGTAACCTACATGAAGAACGGCGTCCCGCAGGAACTGGTCTGCGATTTCATCGCGGGCTGCGACGGATTTCACGGGCCGAGCAGGCAGGCAATTCCATCCAGTGTCCTGAAGACCTACGAGCGCGTCTATCCGTTCGGTTGGCTCGGAGTCCTGAGCGAGACTCCCCCCGTTTCCGATGAACTGATCTATGCCAACCACGAACGCGGCTTCGCGCTCTGCTCCATGCGCTCGATGACGCGCAGCCGCTATTACATCCAGTGCCGCCTTGACGAAAAGGAATCCGAGTGGTCCGACGACCGCTTCTGGGATGAACTGAAACGGCGTCTGGACGATGAAGCGGCCAGCACCATCGTGACCGGTCCGTCGATCGAGAAGAGCATCGCGCCACTGCGCAGCTTCGTGGCCGAGCCGATGCGTCACGGAAAGCTTTTTCTGGCGGGCGATTCCGCCCATATCGTGCCGCCGACCGGCGCGAAGGGGCTCAATCTGGCGGCGAGCGACGTGCATTACCTGGCGAACGCGCTGGCGGAGTTCTACGGCGAGAAATCATCAGCCGGGATCGACGCCTATTCGCAGACGGCGCTGGCCCGCGTGTGGAAATCCGTGCGCTTTTCGTGGTGGATGACGATGCTGATGCATCGTTTCCCGGACACGCAGCCGTTCGATTACCAGATGCAGGTGTCAGAGCTCGACTATCTGGTGAACTCGAAGGCCGCCATGACGGTGCTGGCCGAGAATTATGTGGGTCTGCCGTTCTGAAGGCCAATTTTCATTGCCAGCGGTCGAGCGACGCCGAGTCAACTCAAACTGAAAGCGCCCTTTTAGGGGCGCTCGCGATGGAGCAGCGGATCGTCCCGGCTCACTCCGGCCGGGAGGGCGATGCAGCGGCTAGTTGACCTTGGCCGGAAGTCCCTGCGGGCGGCGGATGAACAGGTTGGCGGTCACCGCATGGGCGACATGTTCGGCCATGCACTGATAGCCGAGATCGTTCAGGTGAAACTCATCGCCCGCCAGCATCTGCAGGTTGGCGCGGGTCTTGGCCAGAAACTGCATGGCGTCGTAGCGGCGGATGTAGAGAACATTCTCGGCTGCGGCGACGCGGCGGAGCGCATCACGGATGCCGGTGTAATTCTCGTCGCGCGCATATTTCGGGGTGTACTGCAGCCCGACGAGGACGACGTCGATGTTCTTTTTCTTGAGACGGCGGACAGCGGCAGACACCGTGTTTTCGAAATCCTCGGGCGAGATGCCCGAAAGCGCGTCGTTCGTGCCCAACTGCCAGAGCACCAGATTGGGGTGGGTGAGGGCAACTTCAGACTTCAGGCGCTCGGCGGTCGCCGAAGCGATCTCGCCCGAAACGCCCCGATTGATGATCTTCACCTCGACGCCCGACAGGGTCTTTTCCAGAATCTGCTCAAGCTGCGCCGGATAGGCCTTGCCGCGCACGGTCGCTCCAATTCCGTAGGTGGAGGAGGAGCCGATCGCCAGAATCCGGACTTTCTTGCTGTTTTCAAGAAGGGTGGCGGTGGTCGGCAGGGGAGCAGGGGTGGCGATGTCGCTGTTCGGGACCTCGCATTGCGGACTCAGGCTCCCGGCCGAGCGAGCGGCGTCCGCCGCAGGCGCAGCAGCGTCCTGCGCCAGAGAAGCTCCGGCGAGCAATAGGGACAGGCCTGCCACGAGGCAGGCTCCGGTCACGGTGCGCGCAAGCGTTGACGCCATTCTGACACCCATCCTGTCAGACTCAGCACGAGAATGCCGAGCGTAACTATGAGGAAATCTATCCACAAACCGCCGGAAAAAGCGAATCTTACGTACTGCCCGGTCAGGCTCAGGATCGATCCCACACAAAAAACATTGAGGGAATTACGGCCCAGCATGGAAAACAACCGCGTTAACGGCCGCGCATATCCATGCAGAATGGTAAACGCTCCCCCAAACATTATTGCGAGAGATAATAAGTGGATGATCCGAGCGGGAGTCAAGAAGGTCTTGTCGATCGTGAAAAATAGCCAGCCCTGCTGGTCGCCGACTTCGTAGGCCCATTCGGTGAGGCCGGCCCAGGCCCCGACGGCCAGCACGGGGACAACCAGCGCCCGGGCCGTCCAGCGGTGATTCTTGATCCAGTTTCCCACCGGATTCGGCTTCGCGATCATGAACCCGAGGACGAACATGAGCTGCCAGGCGAGCGGATTGAAGAACCAGCGTCCCTCCACCGGCCATGTCGCCAGGTTGATCTCGAAGAACACCGCAGTCAGGTAGACCGCCAGCGACAGGGGCAGAAGCGCCCAGCGGGCATAGTAATCCACAATGGCGATCAGCGGCGCGAGGCCCATCAGCACCACATAAAGCGGGAGAATGTCGAAATAGCCGAGCTGGTAGGTCAGCAGCACGAAGCCCACATGGGCCTGCACGGGGTCCTGGAAGGCCGCCGCCGCATTGTTCCATTCGAGCAGCAGCGGGGCATCCAGGATGATCGCCGCCGCCGCCACGATGGCGAGCGCCAGCATGGTGATGAGCAGCTGCGCCATGTAGATCGCCCAGGCGCGGCCGCCCAGATGCAGCAGCAGACGGGGAAAGGTGATGACCTTGTACTGGCTGTTCACCACCAGCCGCAGGGACCAGCCGGCCAGAAAGACGAACAGCTCCGCCGCATCCGAGACGCCCAGATGCCGGTGGGTGAAATTCTCGAAATAGATGCCCGGAATATGGTTGATGAAGATCGTGATGAGCGCGAATCCACGCCAGAAGTCGATTTCGTTCGGCTTCCGGGTCCCGCCGCTGGCATAATCGTCCTTGGCGGCGCGCGCGCGTATCCAGCCGAGGAAAGGCCCGGTATTGGGGCTCCCGAAGATGCTTCGCAGAAAGCCGGGAGTTTTTGGCTTTTGGAGAAGGGAGGACATGCGCGTGACCGAGCTAGTCACGCGAGCCTGTCAAAATCAAGACAGGACTTGTGCGGCTATTCGAGACGCTTGTTTTTCGAGAAGTCGTAATTGCGGCTGTAGGCCGCCTCGAAATTGCAGGTGATCGTGCCGGAATCGTAGGTCGGGCTCAGCACTTCCGCCAGGAAGCGTTGCTGGGCGGCCCAGCCGGCCTCGGCCTGCGGCTTGCGGTAGCGGCCCGGCATGGTGTCGTTGAGCCAGCCGTGCGGCGCGCCGTTGTAGATGTGAATGTCGTAGCTCTTCTGGTGCTTTTCGAGCGTGTCGCGCAGGCGGCGCACGTCATCGACCGAGATGATGTGGTCGTCCGACCCGAAGGCGCCGAAAACCGGGCACTGTATCTTCGCGATCATGTCTTCCAGAGGCTTGGGCTGGCGCTCGGTCACCCCCCATTCGCGCTTCGAAGCGGCCCCGTACCAGACGACTGCGGCCTGAATCGGCACTTCCGATGCGAAAACCAGCGGATGACGACCGGTCTGGCAATAGCCCCCCACTGCCACGCGGCTCATGTCCGCCGCCGGAACGTCGCGAATCGAGTCGAGCGCGGCCTTGAGGTATTCCACGGCTTCCGTATCGGTCAGATCGTAGCGGGAATCGCCCTTGTTCAGGGCCTTCTTGTCCGGATGCTTGAAGAAGAAATCCGGCGCCAGAACGAAAAACCCGTCCGCCGCGCAGCGCATCGCCAGATCGCGCGTGTGCTGCACGAGCCCGTAGCGCTCGTGCATGAAGACGTAAACCGGATGCGGACCGGGCGACAGCGGGCGGGCCATGAAGCCCGGCATGCCGTTCGACAGAAGCAGATCGCTGGAAACAACCTTGGCGGCCATTGTTTTCTCCCTCAGGCGTGCATCAGCGCGACGGTCTGGTCCACTGTCATCACGCGGCCCATGCGGGGGAACACGCGCTCCATGAAAAACTCGTTGTTGTTGCCGCGCGCGGAATAGCAGCAATCCTTGACGACCACGATGCCGTAGTCGAGGTCGCGCGCCGCGAAGACCGTGCTGGCGATTCCCACATCAGTCGAGCCGCCGCAGATGATGATCGTATCGATGCCGCGCACCCGCAATTGCAGGTCGAGATCGGTCTGGAAGAAGGAATTCCAGCGGTGCTTCGGCACCACATAGTCGCCCTTCACGGGCGCAATTTCCGGGGCGATCTCGGCGTCCTTGCCGCCGCGATGGAAGCGCGGAACGATGGGCTTGTCGGCGCTGCCGCCGGGGCCGAGATCCATATCGGTGTCCGTGAGGCGCGCCACCACGTCCGAACCGTCCTCCGCATGGGCGCCGCTTGGATAGAAGGTCGTCATGCCGGCGTTCCGGGCCCCGGCGAGCAAACGCTGCATGTTGGGCAGGATGTTTCGCTCGGCCAGGAACTGGACCTTTTTCGGATCGGCCGGATGAAGGTATCCGTTCAGCGCATCGAACATGATCAGGCCCGTCGTCTGGCCGGGAAGCTTCGGATTGAGCCTCGAAATGCGCGCCATGAAACCCTGTCTCCCTGTAAATTAGTCTCGTCTACGCATAGCGTCTCGGAGGTCCTTGCACAATTGTTCGGCTATGGTCATTCTGCCGCAAAACGGAGCACAGGATGGGTCGGGGACAGTTGCAGGGGCGCGTCGCGCTGATCACAGGCGGCGGCGAGATCGGCGGGGCCATCGCGCGGCGTTTCGCGCTGGAAGGCGCGCAGATCGCAGTGGCGGACATACGCGCCGAAGCAGCCGAGGCCGTCGCCAACGACATTACGGCCGCAGGCGGAAAAGCGATCTGGTTTGAAGCCGATACGTCGAAGCCTGCCGATTGCCAGCGCATCACGGCCGAGACCGTGACGGCCTACGGCAAGCTCACCACCTATGTGAACACGCCGGCCGCCGTGACGCCGGATTCGCTCGTCGAGGACCTGCCTGTCGAGAAATGGGAGGAGGCGCTGGCGGTGAACCTGACGGCCGCCTTCCTGATGAGCCGGCAGGCGATCCCGGCGATCCGCAAGGCCGGCGGCGGAACCATCGTGATGGTGGCCTCGCAACTCGGGCAGATCGGCGTTCCGCTGCGGGCGGCCTATTCGACCACCAAGGCGGCGCTGATCCAGTTCACCAAATGTCTGGCGGTCGATCACGCCCACGACAACATCCGCGCCAATTCGATTTCGCCCGGCTCCATCGATACGCGGCGCACATTGCGGCGTTTTGGATCGCGAGAGGCCGCCAACAAGGTGCGCGGACCCTATCATTTGCTGGGGCGCACCGGGCAGGCTCATGAAATCGCCAATGGCGCCCTATTTCTGGCGAGCGAGGAATCCTCCTTCATGACCGGCGCGGATTTGCTGATCGATGGCGGATATCTTGCATTCAAGGGTCTCCAGCGGCCCGACGGGCCGAGTGGAACACGTGCGGAGTGATTTCAATGAGCATTCATCATTTTCTTTCGTTTGGCGTTGCAGCGGCGGTGCTGGCTTCCGCGGCTGGCGCTCAGGCGCAAGCTCCCGCTGAATTCTACAAGGGCAAGACCGTCACGATGGTGATTGGCTCTGCGCCGGGCGGTGGTTACGACGCGCTCGGTCGCGCCGTGGCGCGTCATCTGCCGAAGCATATTCCGGGCAACCCGACGCTCGTGCCGCAGAACATGTCGGGCGCGGGCGGGATCATTCCCGGAAATCATCTCTATCGCGCCGCCGCCAAGGACGGCACGGTAATTGGCACCGTGAACAATACAGTTCCGTTCGAGCCGATGTTCGGCACCAAGGAAGCCACCTACGACGCCACGCAGTTCAACTGGCTCGGAACGCCGAGCGTCGAGATCGGCCTCGTGGCTTTGTGGAACACCTCGAAGGTCAATAACATCGACGACCTGCGCAAAATCGAGATCAACGTCGGCGCATCGGGGGCGAATTCCACTCCGAGTTTCTATGCGCGCCTGCTGAACGAAACACTCGGCGCCAAGATGAAAATCGTCGTTGGCTATCCGGGCCAGAACGAGGCGTTTCTGGCGATGGAGCGCGGCGAACTCGACGGTTATCCGAGCACGTTCTACAGCGCTCTCACTTCGACGCGGCCCGAATGGCTGCGGGACAAGAAGGTCAAGCTGATCGTCCAGTATGGACCCATGAAGCTTGCCGCCTTGCCGGATGTGCCATTCGCGCCCGATCTCCTGACAAAAGATGAGGACAAGGCCCTGCTCAACGTGGCCTTCGCGCCGCTGGCGATTGGTCGCCCGTTCCTGATGCCGCCGGGCGTTCCGGCGGACCGGGTCGCCGCTATGCGCAAGGCGTTCGAGGATGTGTTCAAGGACCCCGAATTCATTGCAGAGGCGAACAAGCTGCAGTTGAGCGTCGATACGCCGCGCACGGGCGAGCAATTGCAGAAGGAGATCGAGACCGCCTACAAGGCCCCGCCCGAACTTCTGGCGCGCCTGCGCCGCCTCGCGCAACAATGAAAGCCATATGACCACTCTCGTCACCGGAGCCGGCCTGATCGGCACATCTTTCGCTCGCCACGCCATCGCGCGCGGCGAGCATGTCGTGTTCTTCGACCCCGAGCCGCGCGAGGACTTCATCGCGTTCAAGCTCGGCAAGTCCGGGTATACGTTCCTGCGCAAGGATGTGCGCGATCTGCCGGCGCTGGTCGCGGCGATGCAGGAGCACAAGGTCTTCAGCGTGGTGCATACGGCGGGGTTGATCGGCGGGCGCGTCGATCAATCGCTGTCTGCGGCCTTCGACATCAATCTCGGCGGCACCCGCAATGTGGCCGAAGCCGTGCGGCTGACCAGCGTTAAGCGTCTCGTGCATATCAGCACGTTCGGCGTTTATGATTCCCGTCGTCCGCAGGACAGCCTCATCGACGAGGATTTCCCGCGCGGGGCAGGGCGCGGCTACGGCAATTTCAAGGGCGCGAAGGAACTGATCCTCGAAGCCTATGCGGCCAATTACAAATTTGAACTGATCATGTTGCGGCCCGCGAATGTGTTCGGCTTCGGGCATTTCTGGTCGGGATCATCGGGCGGCATGAAGATGCAGGCGTTGCTCGAAAGCGGGCTGGACAACAAGCCTGTGCGCATCGCGGCGGCGGATGCGGTGAACAACGAATATGTCTATGGGGCCGACATGGGCCGGGCGGTTGATCTGGCGGCGACCGTGGCGATGCCGCCGGTGAACATCTTCAACATCGGCAGCGGGCGCGTGACGCCCTTTGCGGAAGTCGTCGATGCCGTGCGGCAAATATTTCCCGCGTTGCAGGTCGAGGTGGAGGCGGGCAATTCAGCGAAGTCGAAGAACACCGGGCTCGATCTGTCGCGCGCCAAAAAACATCTGGGGTGGGAGCCCGCCTTCACGATGCGGGCCGCCCTTGAGGATTATCTCGCGGAGCTGAAAGCAGCCCGTGCATTGAGGAAGACGCCATGAAGGAATGGATGAAGCAGGTTCCTCCCGACGAGGTGAAGAACTACGACAAGGCCGGATTCATGTCCGAAGCGAAGATCGGTGAACGCACGGCGCTCATCGTGATCGACGTCACGTACGGCTTCACGGGTTCGGAAGGCCTCACGATGGATGAAGCCATCGCGGAATTTCGTCCTGCCTGCGGGCCGATCGCGTGGGAAACGATGCCTCGCATCGCGCGCCTGATCAACATGTTCCGCGAACTCGGCAGGCCGGTCGTGTTCACGCGCGGCCATCCCTACAATGTGCTGTTCGCCGGCAAGGCGACGAAAAGCACGCGCAGCATGAAGCAGCCGCCGAAGTTCAATGAATTTCCGCCGCAGATCATGCCGCGCGAGGACGAATTCATTCTCGAAAAGACACGCGCCAGCGTGTTCTTTCAGACGCCGATGGCCAGCTATCTGGTGCAGAACCAGATCGACACGGTCATCGTGTGCGGCGTCTCGACCTCAGGCTGCGTGCGCGCTTCGGTGGTGGATTGCTTCTCGCACGGGTTCAACACGATCGTGGTGGACGATTGTTGTTTCGACCGGTCGAACTATGCGCATTGCGCCAATCTGTTCGACATGCATGCCAAATACGCCAACGTCGTGTCGCTGGACGAGCTTGAGCCGCTGATGCTTGGCAAGCAGATGCAGAAGGCGGGATAATGCGGTCCACCCCCGTGCTTCGAGACGCATTGCTTCGCAATGCTCCTCAGCATGAGGGCTGCCGGCAACAAGGCCCTCAGAAACGCCGCAGGCGCGTCTCGAAGCAATGCGTCTCGAAGCAGGAGGGCGCGCGGTTACTCCAGCTCCCAATCGGTCGGCAGATAACCGGCAGCGCGGCCCTTGCCGACGTAATAGGTCCACAGCTTCGACACATGCGGCACGCGCTTGAACTCGCGCGAGAAGGCCGCAATGTCGGCCTCGGTCAGCGGCATGACTTTGCCGAGCATCGACGCCTGATACATGGTGACGGCGTTCTCGACGAAGTGAACGCAATCAACCAGCAGGGCAGGCACGGATTCAGCGGTGATGATCTGGCCGTGCGCGCGGATCTGCATCGCGTGATGCGGACCGAGCGTGTCGGCGACGGCCTTGCCGAGTTTTGAATCGCTCACATGGGACGGGTCCGGATGGATCGGCATGCCGCTGACCCAGCGGATCGAATGGTTCTTGAGCGGCAGGAGCTTTGCGCCCTCGACCAGCGTGAAGACATTGGTGAGATCGTGGTGGAAATGCGCCACGGCGTTCACGTCAGGCCGCACGCGCAGGATCTCGCCGTGCAGGAACACTTCCGCGGGCGGGCGCGTCCCCCTGGGGCCTTCAACCACCTTGCCGTCATAGTCGCAGATCAGCAGGTCGCTCGGCTTGAGGCCGGCGCGGCTCGTCTCGAATGGCTGGATGAAATAGTGGTCGGTGCCAGGCACGCGCGAACTGACATGGCCGCTGTAGCCCATCAGGCCTTCGGCATTCAGCAACAGCGTGCAGGCGGCCACCTGTTCGCGCAGACGCAGATGGGCGGTGTCGGAATTGGAAAGAGTGGTCATGGGGTTTCCTGAACGAGCCACGATGGCCATATTTTGCGAGAGGTTTAGCGGAAGGGGCGTGCGTGTCCAGAGAATTCCGGCACAGCTCCAAAGCGGCGTCGTTGACTTTTCTGTATATTTTCATAATATACAAATATGGTCGATCTTGCGAGCACCGAAGGGTTTGACTGGGATTCCGGAAATGCTCGAAAGAGCGTTGAGAAGCATGGCGTCAGTCAAGCGGAGGCAGAGCAGATTTTTTTCAACGAGCCTTTGCTTCTGCTTGAGGATGCGGCGCATAGCCGGGGCGAGTTACGCTACCATGCTCTCGGCAAGACGAATGAGGGCCGCAGGTTGCACATAACCTTCACGTTGCGGGGTGATGGGCGCCTGATCCGGGTCATCTCCGCCCGCGACATGAGCAACAGGGAGCGAATGATTTATGAAAAAGAATCGTGAAGCCATCCCGACCTTCGCCAATGAAGCGGAGGAGCGCGCCTATTGGGAACGGACCGACTCCACTATGCATATGGACTGGAGCAAGGCCGAGCGGGTTCGCTTGCCTAATCTGAAGCCGAGTACGACGGCGATTTCGCTACGTCTGCCGGTGAGCCTGCTCGAGCAGATCAAGATCGCGGCGAACAAGCGCGATGTGCCTTATCAGTCGTTGATCAAGATGTGGCTGAGCGAGAAGGTGGGGTAGTCAGTCGGGGCAACAATCAGAGGTCCAGACGGCGGCAATGCCGCCGCCTGTCCATCACCTCGAAAACTTCTTGTACTTCAGCCGGTGCGGGATCACGGAATCGATCCCCAGCCGCCGCTTCTTGTCTTCCTCGTAGTCGGCGAAGTTGCCCTCGAACCATTCCACATGGCTCTCGCCCTCAAAGGCCAGCATGTGGGTGGCGATGCGGTCGAGGAAGAAGCGATCATGCGAGATGATGACCGCGCAACCGGCGAAGTCGGTCAGCGCTTCCTCGAGCGCGCGCAGGGTTTCGACGTCGAGGTCGTTGGTCGGTTCGTCGAGCAGCAGGACGTTCGCGCCGCTCTTGAGCATCTTGGCCAGATGCACGCGATTGCGCTCGCCGCCCGACAGCATGCCGACCTTCTTCTGCTGGTCGGCGCCCTTGAAGTTGAAGGTCGAGCAATAGCCGCGCGAATTGATCTCGCGCTTGCCCAGATAAATGATGTCGTTGCCGCCGGAGATTTCTTCCCAGACGGTCTTCTTGTCGTCGAGCGCGTCGCGCGACTGGTCCACATAGCCGAGTTGCACGGATTCGCCGATGGCGATCTTGCCGCTGTCGGGCTGTTCCTGTCCGGTAATCATGCGGAACAACGTCGTTTTACCCGCGCCGTTCGGGCCGATCACGCCCACGATGCCGCCGGGCGGCAGCTTGAAGGACAGGTCGTCAATCAGCAGCTTGTCGGCGAAACCCTTGTTGAGGTGCTCGAAATCGATGACGTTGTTGCCGAGGCGCTCGGCGACCGGGATGATGATCTGCGCGGTCGTGGGCGCCTTGTCGTTCTGCTTGGCGACGAGGTCATCGTAACGCTGGATACGCGCCTTGGACTTGGCCTGGCGCGCCTTCGGCGAAGCGGAAATCCATTCGCTTTCGGCTTCGATCGCGCGCTGGCGGGCCTTGTCTTCGGAGGCCTCCTGCATCAGGCGCTTCTGCTTCTGCTGCAACCATCTGGTGTAGTTGCCCTCATACGGAATGCCGCGGCCGCGATCGAGTTCGAGAATCCAGCCCGTCACATTGTCGAGGAAGTAGCGATCGTGGGTGACGATCAGGATCGCGCCCGGATAGTCGCGCAGATGGCCTTCAAGCCAGTTCACCGTTTCGGCGTCGAGATGGTTGGTGGGTTCGTCGAGCAGCAGCAGCTCCGGCTTTTCGAGGAGAAGCTTGCAGAGCGCCACGCGGCGGCGCTCACCGCCCGAAAGCTTTTCGACTTCCCAGTCGTCGGGCGGGCAGCCAAGCGCGTCCATCGCCTGTTCGACCTGCGAGTCGAGATCCCACAGGCCCTGCGCCTCGATCTCGTCCTGCAGTTTGGTCATCTCGTCGGCCGTCTCGTCCGAATAGTTCATGGCGAGATCGTTGTAGCGGTCGAGAATGTCCTTCTTGGCCTTCACGCCCAGCATGACATTGCCGCGTACATCGAGAGTCGTGTCGAGCTGCGGCTCCTGCGGCAGGTAGCCGACGCGGGCGCCTTCGGCCACCCAGCCATCGCCGGTGAATTCCTTGTCGATCCCGGCCATGATCTTCAGCAGGGTGGACTTGCCGGAGCCGTTGACGCCCAGCACGCCGATCTTGGCGTCCGGATAGAAGGACAGGTGAATATTCTCCAGAACCTTCTTGCCGCCCGGCCAGGTCTTGGTGAGGCCCTGCATGTGATAGATGAATTGCCGCGCCATGAGGCTCAATTCTCGCTCGTTGGGGAAACTGTTGGGCCGTGTTCTAGCGGCGCAATCGGGCGGGGTCCAGCGCGGCGAGAAATGCGGTGGACGAATGCCCGGCCTGCCCCCACCCGGTCACATTGTCGGGATACTCGGCCAGCCCCACTATGCTAGAAGGCGGCCTATATTGCCGCCAAGTCATTGATCCGCACACACCGGAGACCGAATTGACCGATACGCCCGCGGATGCCGCTCCCGTCGCCGCGACGACGGGTTCCACCACCCTGCTTTTCGCCAGCGACCGCGCCGGCGGGCCGGACCGGCACGGGATCGGCGTCGCGATCGAGCCGGTGGCGCGGCTGATCGCGCATCCGCAGGCTGAAGCGCCGTTTACGGTCGGGATTTTCGGCGGCTCGGGCAGCGGCAAGAGCTTCGCGCTGGAGACGCTGCTGCGGCGGGTGAGCGAAATCGCCAGGGGCGGCGACCGGGCGGTAGCCGGACTGGTGACGGTTCGGGTCGATGCGGCGCGGGCGGGCGATGAGCCTGCAACCCTGCTGGCGGGCGACATTTATGAAGCGTTGAACGAAGCGTCCTTTTCCGAGCTCGCACAGGATTGCGCCCAGTCGGGCCGCGATCCGGCGGCTGTCGCCCGCGAAGCCGCCGACCGTCTCGGCGAGACGCGCCGGAAGCTCGACGCCGAGCGCCTGTCGCTGAACGAACTCGAAGGTCGCCGCCTGCGGCTCACTGAAACGGTTCTGTACGACACGACCGGCTCGCGCATCGAATCCTATGCGCGCGCCAACCGGGCGAGGGTGGACAGCCGGCTGCGCGCCTTCGGGTTCAAGTCGAATGATCCGGTCGCGACCTACAAGGATCTGGTGCGCGATATTGCGGAGGGCGGGGGCCTGACGGGCCGGGCCGGGGCATTCCTGCACTCCCTCTGGGCTTTCAAGGGCCAGACCAAGCTGCTCGTGTGGGCCGTGGTCTTCTTCCTGCTCGCTTTTGGGCTGGAGCGCCTGTTCGGCAGCCGCGAGGTCTGGCTCGGCTGGTTGCGCGAAACGGGCGGCGAGAAGCTCGGACCCACGATGGGCTTCGTGCAGGAGAACGTGGGAATTGTGACGCTCGCGGCGCGCGTGGCCTTCTGGGCGGGCGTGGCGGCGCTGGTGGTCAATGTTCTGCGCGCCCTGCGCTTCACCATGCCGCTGTTTCGCGGCGTGCGGCTGCTGCGCGGCGACATCGAAACCCGCAAGCGCGAGCTGGACGGGTTGATCGCGCATCAGACCCGTCTGGTGAACGCCCTCAATGCGGAATCCGAATCCCTCGCGCGGCGTGTGGACGAGGCCGAGAAGCGGGCAGGTTCATCGGCTCCCGCAGCGCCTGCAGTCGAGCGGCCCTTTGATGGGCCGGGGGCCGGCAAGCTGGCCCAGGCGGCGCGTCATTTTCTCGCCGCGCTGGGACGCGAAATACCCAGGCGCGGCAGCCGTGCGCCGGGCCGCATCGTTGTGGCGATCGACAATGTGGATTCGGCTTCTCCGGAAGTGGCCGCGCGACTGATCGAGACGGCGCATAACCTCCTTGGCGCTTCTTTCGTCACCGCCATCTCGTGCGATCCGGCGCGCCTGTGGGGCGCCGATGAGGCGCGACAGGCGAAATTCGTGAACGTGCCGTGGCGGGTTTCGGCCGCCATCGCGTCGAACGACGTGCAGAAAGCAGCGCTGGAAGAATCGCTGACGAGCGTCGAGGCGCAGACGATCGAGCGGCTGAACGCACTGTTTTCATCAGGGCCGCGCGCCGCGAAAATGTTCGCCAATCTTTATCGCCTCGCCCGCACGCAGACCTCGGCGCGCGCCGCGCTCGCGCTGCTGCTGGCTGTCGATGTGCACGGGTCCGGGGAAGAGCGCGCGCAGCTTTCGAGCGCTCTGGCGGATGGCCGTGCGGCCTTCGGCGGGCGCGTTGAGCAAGCCTATGGGGTCGTCGGCCCGGTTCCGGTGGACGATCTGCGCGCAGCCGCTTCGGTGGCGCGCATCTACGCTCTGCACGCCTGAGCTTTCAGGGCGGCGACATGTGTCCGGGGCGATTTGCCAAATCGCCCCGCCTGCGGCATCGTCCGCCGCCTTCAGGGGACGGCTAACCCGGCAGACCATATGGCTTATCTCGATCTTCCCGCGCTTGAGCGGACACAGCTCGAACGCGACCCGTACGATTATCTGATCGTGCCGAATTTCATCGAGCCTTCGCGCTTCAGCGCGGTCTCGAAAGATTATCCGCAGGTGCCGGGGCCGGGCTCGCATCCGCCGTCCGAACTCGACATACGCGGCGAATTCGCGGCGCTCATCGAGGAACTGCACGGCGAGGCTTTCCGCAAGTCCATTGAGCAGAAGTTCGACATCGACCTCGCCGGCCGCCCGACCATGTACACGGTGCGGGGCTTCGTGCGCGCGCGCGACGGCGAGATACACACTGACTCGCGCACCAAGATCATCACGGTCCTGCTTTACATGAACGAGGGCTGGGAAGCCGATGGCGGGCGGCTGCGGATCTTGCGCAGCGGCACATCGCTTGAAGATCCGGTTGCGGAAGTGCCGCCGAACGGCGGCACGCTTCTGGCCTTTCGCCGGGCCGACAATTCCTGGCACGGCCACAAGCCGCATGAGGGGCCGCGCCGCGCCATCCAGTTGAACTGGGTGACCAGCCAGGACGTGGTGGATCGCGAGCAGGGCCGCCACCGCTTTTCCACGCGGATCAAGAAGATCGGCAACGTGCTGCTAGGCCGCTGACGCCGGCTTGCTGCGCCACGGCGGGCGCTTGAACCAGCCGACGATGCGTGCCGCTGCGATCAGCACCGCAAAGCCGGCGAGATTCACCAGGGCAGTGGTCCAGATATTGCGGCCGATCAGGTCGAGCGTGATGCCCATGATCTGCGCCGTCACGAGACCAGTAAGGAACACGGCCAGAGTCTGCTGACCGACCTGCAGGGTGATTGCGACGAGCGGACCCGCCAGATTTCGGCCGCGCTCTCCGGCCAGCACATAGGCGAGATAGACGGTCGCCATGAAATGCACGTAGCGCAGCGGGCCATAGTTCGTCTTCTCGGTCCACCACTCGCGCAGATGGTCCTGAATCTCCGCCAGCGCCGGAAAATAGCCGTAGCCCGCATAGCAGGAATAGCCGCCCTGACACGAGATCGGCAGTGCGACGATCACCATCGCGACAGACGCGATCACCAGCCAGCGATGGACCGGCGGCGCGGGAATCCAGCCGCGCATGAAGGCGAAGCCGGTGAAGAAAATGACCTGCCAGCCGAACGGATTGAAGTACCAGCCCTGTCCGGTGCGCGGATCGCCGACAAAATTCAGGTGAAGAAAATTCGCCCCGATCCAGCAGGCCAGCATGAAGGCCGCAACCAGCCAGCGATTGATTTTCGCCAGCAGCATCACGACCGGAATCATGGCGAGGATCGCCAGATACATGGGCAGAATGTCGATGTAGGGCGGCGTGTAATGCAGCGTCAGAAGCTCGGGCAGCCGCTCGCGCGCATTGGCCAGTATGTCGCCCAGCGGGATTTCGCCGTTGATGTAATGGTCGCCGCCCAGCCACGAATCTGCTGTCAGCAAAACCAGCGCGACGGCCAGAAACGACCCTATATGCGCCCAGTAAACCTGCCAGATGCGGAACAGGATGCGCGCGGCCCCCTGAAACCATCCGGCGTCGACAAAAAGACGCCCGAACGCGATGGCGGAGGCCATCCCGGAGCAGAAGACAAACATGTCCGCCGCATCGCTGAAGCCGAATCTCGCCGGAATCCAGTTCGCCCAACCGTTCGCCCGCACATGGGCGATGAGGATGATGAACATGCCGAGGCCGCGAAAGAAATCGAGGCGCGGATCGCGCGCTCGCTTCGCAGGAGCTGTAGCGTTGAGCGTTTGGGGCTGGATGTTCAAGCAGATTGTCCGGACACGCCGACGGATCGATAGAGGCACGGCGTGTCGGGCTCAAGTCGCGTTGACGTGAATTCAGGCGACGTCGCGAAGCGCTTTCGTTGCAAGGCCGGCCTCAAGCCGCTTCGCCATGGTCTTGACCCCGAAAAGTGATCCTCCCTGAAGTATGGCTTTATGGCCTGATGGAGGACTACGAGATGCCGAGGAAAAGACACAAGGCGGAGGAGATCGTCACCAAGATTCGGCAGGAGTAAGTGCTGACCGCACAGGGCAGATCGGTCGCCGAGGCGATCAGATCGATTGGGGTGAC